>JBIPLV010000350.1:0-3040 GCA_044369475.1 Cyanobium sp.
GCCGTCTCCACCGCCGTGGAGAACAACAGATTGCGGCCGCGGCAGCGCCCCACCACCGCATCCAGCCCGGGCTCGTACACCGGCAGCCGGCTCAGATCGGCATCGTTCCAGGCGGCGATCCGCGCCGCGTTCAGATCCACCACCGTGACCTGGATGCCCGGGCAGCGATCGGCGATCACCGCCATCGTCGGCCCGCCCACGTAGCCCGCGCCGATGCAGCAGATCCTGCGGATGGTTGGGGCGGGGCTGGTCACGCCGGTGGCCGTTGCAGTGCCAGCAACCTAGGCGAATCGCGCCAGCAGCTCCTGCAAGGGGAGCCGTTCACCGCCGTTGTCGCCCGCAGGCGGCTCGCCCCGCAGCGGCTTGAGGATCACCTGCCCCTGCTCCGCTTCGCTGTCGCCGATCAGCACCGCCCAGGCGGCGCCGCTGCGATCGGCTCGCTTCAGCTGCTTGGCGAAGGCCGCCGCCGTGAGATCCAGCTCCACCGCCACGCCGGCCTGGCGCAGCTGACGCGCCAGCAGCAGAGCCTGGGGCTCGGCCTGCTCACCCCGGCTCACCACATAGATCTGCGGAGGCTGCGCCTGGGGAGCCTCCTGCGCCTGCGCCAGCAGCAGCACCAGCCGTTCCAGGCCAAGGGCCCAGCCGATGGCGGCGGTAGGCGGGCCCCCCAGCTGCTCCACCAGACCGTCGTAGCGGCCGCCGCCGCACACCGTGGCCTGCGCCCCCAGCTGGCTGGAGGTGATCTCGAAGGCGGTGTGGCTGTAGTAGTCGAGGCCGCGCACCAGGCGCGGATTGAGCTGGAACGGGATCCCCAGCGCCGTCAGGCCGGCCTGCACGCGGGCGAAGCGTTCGCGGCTCTCGGGCGCCAGGGCGTCCGCCAGGGTGGGTGCGCCCGCCAGGAGGGCCTGGGTGGCTTCGTTCTTGGAATCGAGGATGCGCAGGGGGTTGCGCGTGAGCCGATCCTGCGAATCGGGATCGAGCTGATCGCGGCGCTCGCTCAGCCAGGCCACCAGGGCCTCGCGGTAGAGAGTCCTGTCCTCGGCGCTGCCGAGCGAATTGAGCTCAAGCCTGAGTTGCTGCACCCCCAGATCCGCCAGCAGATCCCAGGCCACGGCGATGGCCTCCACATCGCTGCGGGGATCAGCGAAACCGAGGCATTCCAGCCCGATCTGGTGAAACTGGCGCAGCCGACCCGCCTGGGGCCGCTCGTAGCGGAACATCGGCCCGGCGTACCAGAGCCGTTGCGCCCCCTGGCTGAGCAAGCCGTGCTGGATGGCGGCACGCACTACGGAGGCAGTGCCCTCCGGCCGCAGGGTGCAGCTGCGCTCGCCGCGATCGAGAAAGGTGTACATCTCCTTGCCCACCACATCGGTGGCCTCACCGATGCCACGGGCAAACAGCTCGGTGGCCTCCAGCAGCGGCGTGCGGATCTCGCGGATGGCAGCCCGCTGGAAGTGGCCGCGGGCGGTGGCCTCAATGTGCTGCCACAGGCCGATCTGCTCCGGCAGCAGATCCACCATGCCGCGCAGGCTCTGCAGTTTCTCCACCGTGGGGCGATCGCTGGGGCCAGTCTGCAGTCACGCTGCGCCCCAAAGACCCGAGGCAGCATCCGAGCCTGGCTAAGCTGGCTAAGTTCGGGGTCGGGTGGCGTGCAGGTCAACATGCTCGATGCCAAGAGCCAGCTCTCTCGGCTCGTGAAGGCAGCCCTGGCTGGCGAGGATGTGATCATTGCCAGTCATGGCAAGGCTCAGGTGAAACTGGTGCCCTGCGCTGCCGCTGCCGGATTGAAACAACCGGGAGGGCTATCTGCTCTGTCATTGAACACAGCTCATCTGGATGCCGCTTTCAGTGAGGCCGTAGATCAGCAGGTGGCCGAGCTCTTCAACAGCTGATGCGCCTTCTGCTCGACACCCAGGTGATGCTCTGGTGGCTCCTCGACAATCCAAGGCTGCGCCCCGACACACGAGACCTGTTGGCCGCAAGCCCGTGCTTGCTGTCAGTGGCCAGCATCTGGGAGGTGGCCATCAAGCACCGCCTGGGCAAGTTGGATGTGCCACCGGTTGTTTTTCGCGATCACAGCATCACGGCAGGTGCTGCTCTGCTGCCGGTGCTGGATGGGCATGTGATGGAGACCGCATCTCCGGGCTGTTGAGCAGGCTCAGCAGTCGCTGGAGTTTGCGGCGATTGCCTGCGGAGGGGTCGAGCTCGAAGGCAAGTCGGCCTCGATCAAGTCGAGCTCGGAGTGCATCCAATCGAGCAACGCGAGCCCTCTCTCGAGCTGCTGCGCCTTGACTGCTTCGCCCGTGCCATCAGCCAGCCCCATGCCAAACGCCACCTCAACAGGCGTTCCAGCCCTGCTGGCCGGCGGCGCCGACTACGGCCTCCGGCCCACTGCGTGAACATCGGCCGTGCGGTTGCCGCAGGAGCTCGGATCTGCGACTGGACGCCGCCATCAGTTGCTGAGCGTGGATCTGAGTGATGCCGAAGCCACAGCCGAAGCGGTGCGGCAGGCGGAGCCGGATCCGGTGCTCGATCTGGCGGCGGCTGGGCTGGCAGCAGCGCCACAGCATCCAGGAGGGGCTGGCGCCTGGAGCAGCAGGAATCACCTGAAGACATCAGGCACACAGCCTGGCTAGGCTTGCTTCATGAAGCCCTTCGCCTGGAGCCCGGAGAAGAATGCGCAGCTCATCACGGACCGAGATCTTTGCTTCGAGGCGGTTGTGGTCGCCATCGAAGCCGGCGAGCTCCTGGATGTGCTGGAACATCCCAATCAGGATCGCTACCCAGGCCAGCGGATCCTTGTTGTCCGAATCGATGGTTATGTGCATCTCGTTCCCTATGTGGAAGCGGACGATCACTTGCTCTTGAAAACCATCATTCCCAGCCGCAAAGCGCAGCGTGACTATGAAACCCACAATGAGACGAACCAATCCCATGGCAAAAGCGATGCCTGAAGCTCAATCCACAGCTCCCCTCGAAGCAGACGAACAGCGGCTGCTCGATGATTTCGAGCGTAATGAATTACGCAGTATTGCGACTC
>JBIPLV010000391.1:0-3038 GCA_044369475.1 Cyanobium sp.
CCCGCACCCCTTTGAAGAACGGCACATGGGGGATGTGGCCCAGCAGGGGCTGGCGCAGGTCGTCGGTGACCTCGCTGGGGCTGTGGAACACATGGTCGAGCCGGTCGCGCAGCAGGCCGGCGCCGGCGCCGGCCACCAGGCCCAGCACCAGGCCTAGGGCCAGGTTGCGGGGCAGGGAGGGTTTCACCGGATCGGGGTCGATCCGCGGCTCGGCGATCACCGTCCAAGGCACGGTGCGCTGGGCGATCTCCAGCTGGAAGTTTTCGCGGGCCTGGATCAGGCCCGCCAGGTTGTCCTGGGTGATCTTGAGCCGTTGCTGCAGGTCTTCGTATTGCTTGATCAGCCCGGGTTGGCGCAGGAAGCGGGCATCGAGCAGGTTTTGCTGGGCCTTGGCCACGGCCAGGCGGTTGCCATTGAGGCCGAGGGCGGCATCGATGGCCTCGAGCTGGTTGCGGCGCAGCAGCGGCAGCAGGCTGGATCGCCGAGCCAGCAGGCCGCGCACCATCGGTGAACTGGCGTTGTAGCGGCTGCGGGCATCGGCGATCTGGTCGTCGAGCTTGGCTAGCTGCTCCAGCAGGCTCTGGCCGCTGCCGGCAACGCTGAGGCCCTGGCCGTTGGCGGCGGTGCGGCTGGAGCTGCCGCTGCCGATGGCCTCCTCAAAGCCGCGGGCCGAGAGGCTGCCGTTGAGGATGCCGCGGCGGGCGGCCTGCAGGCGGCTGCGTTCGGCCTGCAGCTCCCGGAGTTGCTGATCGAGCTCAGCGATCTGCGTTTTGAGAGCAGCGCCCTCGGCGTTGGGCTCCAGCAGGTTGTTGCGCTCCCGAAAGCGGGCGAGCTCCGCCTGCAGCTCGGTGGCTTTGGTCTGCAGGGAGGGGGCCTGGCGGTCGAGGAATTTGAGGCCGTCCCCGAGCCGTTGCTGGCGCTGGCTGAGGGAGTAGTTGAGGTAGGTGCGGGCCAGGTCGTTGAGCAGGCGCTGGTCTCGTTTGGGGTCGCCGCCCGTGAGGGTGATCTTGAGCACCCCTTCCGCTTCCTTCTGCTTGCTGCCGCCGGTGGCGATCTGAATGGAGCGGCTTAGTGCCGGGAAATCCAGGCCATGGCGCTGGGCCACGGGCTCCAGCAGCAGGGGGCTTTCCAACACCTCCATCAGCGTGGGCAGATCGCTGCGGGTGCTGTTGAGGGCCAGCTGCTCAAAAGCGGTGCCGGCCACGGCCTGTTGGCCGGCACCGTTGTCGTTGCCACTGCCTTCGCTCACCGGATCGGTGATCAGCAGCTGAAAGCCGCCTTCGTACACCGGCTTGAACAGGCGCTGGTAGGCGGTGATCAGCAGCGTGAGGCTGAGCACGCCGGCGGCTGTGGCTAGCACCAGGCGCTTGCGGCGCAGCAGGGCCCGCCAGAGCTCCCGCAGGTCGATCTCGTCGGTGCCGGCCTCAGGGGTCGCCAGATCAGCAACGCGCACGGTTTGCACCGTTGTCTGCGTGTCGCCCTGGGGCCATGGCCCGCCAAGGGTGGGGTTTGTACCAGGCCTGGGAATCAGATTGGACACGGCCAGGTCTGTCTCAAAAACAATCTTACCGGTGGTGCTTTGCTGTAGTTTCCTGCAAAGCCCATTGTTCTGATCGCTCTCCCATGCCATGCCGTCCGTGGTCTAGGGCTGGGTTTGCATTTGTTTCGGGGTTGACTTTTTGGTGCGGTGTGCAGCCTTCCCTCGCGGCGGTTCCATTGCCCACGGCGCGGCCTTCGCTACCGCCCCCCAGCCAAGTCAGCTCCCTCCACGACGACGCCTATCTGCTGGGCCCGGGCGATCAGCTGGATCTGAAGCTGTTTGATGCGCCGGAGCTCTCCGGCACGGTGGATGTGCTCAACGACGGCACCGCTTCCCTGCCCTTGGTGGGCAGCGTGAGGCTCACCGGCCTGAGCTTGAACCAGGCCACCCTGTGGATCACCAGCCTTTATCGGCGCCAGTTGTTGCGGCCGCAATTGGTGCTCAAGGTGGTGAAGCCCCGTCCGATTCGTGTGGCACTGGTGGGGGAGGTGGAGCGGCCGGGGCTCTATTCGCTCACCACCAGCGAAACGGCCCAAACAGAAGGGGGGCCCACCACCACGATCAGTGGCTTGCCCACGGTGGTGGATGCGATCCAGAAGGCCGGTGGCATCACCCTCAACGCCAACTTGCGGGAGGTGACCCTGCAGCGCCGCTTGCCTGGGGATCCACCCCGCTTCAAGCAGGCGCGGATCGATCTGCTGGCGCTGCTGCAGCAGGGCGATCAGCTGCAGAACCCGTTTCTGTTTGATGGCGACACGATCCGCATCGCTGCCGCCAGCGAGCCGGTGGCCGAAACGATCGAGCTGGCGGCCGCCAACCTCTCCCCCAAGCAGATCAACGTGAACGTGGTGGGGGAGGTGACCAAGCCCGGTACGGTGCAGCTGATGGCCAACACGCCCCTGGTGCAGGCCGTAATGGCGGCGGGTGGTCCGCAGAGCTGGCGGGCCAGCAAGGGCAATGTGGAGCTGGTGCGGATCAACCGCAACGGCACCGCCACGCGCGAGCGCTTCACGCTCAACCTCAGCCAAGGGGCTTCGAACCAACGCAACCCGCCCCTGCGGGATGGCGACACGGTGATCGTGAACCGCACGGGCCTGGCGGTGGCCAGCGACACGATCAATGCCATCGGCCAGCCGCTCACCAGCGTGGCCAACGTGTTTGCGCTCGTGCGGCTGCTCAACAACACCAACTGATGCTGGCCAGCCGCTTCCGGGTGGATTGGGTGCTGGTGCAGGAGCTGGCGATCGGGCAAGCACCGCGGGCGGAGCGGCACCTGGAGCGCCTGGCCGCGGAGGGGGTGCGCGGTGTGCTCAGCCTGTGCAGTGAGGAGGAAGCGCCGCCGCCAGAGGGCCTCGAGCAGCGGTTTGCCTGCAGGCGGGTGGTGCTGCCGGACCACCGCGCGGGGCGCATGCCTGCTGCGGAGGAGCTGGGGCAGGCGCTCGCCGCCTTGGCGCAGCTCCGCCAAGAGGGCCCGGTGTTTGTGCACTGCGTCGCGGCC
>JBIPLV010000008.1:0-33216 GCA_044369475.1 Cyanobium sp.
GATCATGGAGCCGCGGCGGTTCTGGCGGTTGATCAGCACGGCATGGTCGGGGGTGATGGCGCGAATGATCTCGGTCCAGCTCACCTCGGCGCGACTGCGGTCCTCCTTGCGGTTGCCGATCGCCTCGAGCACCACATCACCCGAGTGGAGCACGTTGCTCTGGTCTCGGTGGTAAAGAGCCAGCGAGCCGAAGGCCCGCTCCACGATCATTTGCCCTAGGCGCACAGTGCTGGCCTTCAGAGCGATGTCGGTGACCCGGTGCACGGCCATGCCGGGTGACACCTCCAACCACAGGCAAGCGTCACCGGGAATGGGCAGGAAGCCCTGGCTCACCGTGCCCATGTAGGCAGCCAACTGGGGCTGCAGAGAATCCAGAAAGACATAGGTGCGCAGCTCGATCGACTGCACCTGGCTGCTCTGGCGGGCCAGCCGAGAGCCCTCGCTGTCGGTGGTGATCACACAGCTGGCCCCATCGCTATCGGCGTCCACCTGGGTGCCCGTAATCAAGGACCCGGATCTGGCCAAGCCCATCCCGGTTCTGGATGGAGCCCTCCCGGCCGACGGGCCCAACAAGCCCTCCCGTTGGCGACGGGTCGCCAGGTCTTCACGCGATGGCTGACGGGCGGGCAAGGGAGTGACCTTCAGGCAACTGCCCGTTCATCGGCTCAGCTGCGGCAGGATCTTAACCCTGTTGCCGTCGGCCCCTTGCCCATCCGGATGGAGCCGGTACCGTCCAGCCAACCTTGATGGGACGGGTTCATGGCCACCAGACGCACCACCTCCAGCTCCCCTGCCTCAAGCCCCAACAGCCGGGCCAAGGCGGCCCAGGCCGAACCCATGCCCCCCGCCGACACCACCGGCGAAGCCCCCATCCCCGAGTGGATGGCCCAGGCGGCAGCCCAGGGGGTGAAGCCCGAACAGGCCCTGGCGTTCATTGGCCTAGGGCTGATGCAGAAGATGGCCGGCTCGGGTCAGGACTTGCCCTGGATCTGGTCGGAAGCCGAGGACGGCGGCCAGGCTGATCTGGCCTCCCTGCGGCAGCGCCTCGAGCTCACCCAGCTGGCCCTGCAGACCGGCTCCCCCCTGACAACGGCGGAAGTGAGCCAGTTGCTGGGAGTCCGGCCCACCAGTGAGGCCGTGGAGCGCGGCGGCCTCAAGGCCCGCCGGCTAAGCCGCAACGTCTGGAAGCTGAGCCGTCTCGACGACAAGGACAGCCGCAGCGACGACGCATTCCGCCGTCGCTTCTAAGCCGCGCGGATCGGGGGCTGGCTCAGGCCAGCCCCACCAACTTCATCGATTCGGCCCACACGCCCTGGGCGGTATCGGGATTGCTGGCCTTGTCGGAGAGCTCCTGACTGAATTGCTTGCCACCCTGCTTCTGGCGGTTGCCCCAGCTCCAGTGCACCCCGGACAGAGCGAAGTCGGGGTCGGCCACCACTTGGGCCACCCGCTCACCTGCCAGGGCCTGGCTCACGTAACCGCCGGTGATGTTCTTCTGGAACCAGGGAAAGATCTTCTGGAAGGCCTTGGGTGCGTTGCGGAACAGGGGCGTATCGGCCACACAGCCTGGATAGAGGGAGCTGAACACAAGGCCGGTTGAGGCGTGCAGCCGGCGGTGCAGCTCCTGGGTGGTGATCATGTTGCAGAGCTTGCTGTCCTTGTAGGCCTTGCCGGGCTTGAAGGGCTTGCCGTTGGCCATGGCGATCGGCGCCTTGAAGCCCGCCTTGAAGCCCGCCAGATCGCCGAGGTCCGCCGGGGCGGGGATCGGGATCTTGCCACCCAGTTCCTTGGAGTTGGCGGTGACAGTACCGAGCACCACCACCCGACGCGAGGGGTGGCTTGAGCGCTGCAGATCCGGCAGCAGCAGCTGAATCAGCAGAAAATGGCCCAGGTGGTTGGTGGCCATCGAAATCTCGTAGCCCTGGGGGGAACGCTCCGCTTCCTTGAGCCGAGGCTTGTAGACGGCGGCATTGATCACGAGCGCATCGAGAGGACGTCCCAGGGAAGCGACCAGAGTTTCCACGCCCACGCGCACGCTGTCGAGGTCGCCGAGGTCGATGCGCAGGTGGCTGAGCTGCGACGAAGGAATGCCCAGGGATTCGGCGGCGGCGGCGGCCCGCACCGGATCACGGTTGGCCGTTACCACAAACCAGCCCCGATCCGCCAAGGCTTTGGCCGCATTCAGCCCAACCCCTGAGGTGGTGCCGGTGATCAGAACCGTTCCGGCGCCAGCAGCGTCCGCCATCAAACCCGTCTCAATAGCGGGCCCCAACTTACGGGGTGGGCTGGCTGGCTTCAGGGGTTTGCCACACCACCCGCAGGCGGTTGGGAGCGATCCACTGGTTTTGCTCGCGGATTAGTCGCTGCTCCCCCTCCACCATGAACAAATGATCAAACCGGTCGCGGGCCTTGGACAACTTGGCCTGCTCCAGATCCAGCACGGCGGAGAGCTCGCCCTGGCGCTCCATGCGCTCCTGATACGCGGTAGCCAGGCGGGCCAAGCTGACGCCCGCAACCACCACCAGACCCATCTTCACGACGAGACCAATCAGGCTGCAGAGCAGCTCCTGACGCTCGGCCGAGAGGGCTTGCAACGCTGCCGTTTCACCACCCGAAGCAACTGGGTGGGCCAAGGGATCCAATCCCGTCGATTGGGAGACACGCGGCACGGAGCCCGGTCGTTTGGAATCGCGTGAAACAGCCCCTCGGCCCGCATCAACTCGGCCCAGTCCCCGAGCAGGCAAAGGCTCAGCCGGCCTGAATGCTGAGGAGGAGGGGGAGGGCATGCTGGCACCGATGGGGCAGGGCCCGGCAGGTCTTGCACGCTTCTAGCGGCCCAGACCCCGCTTGCCAAGGGGATGGAGGCGACGCCTCAAGCCTTGTAAAGGCTGAAGCAGAGACGAACGGCCAGCACGCCCGCATGGGCGGCCACCACCAGGGCAATCAGAATTTCGGCCTGGCTGAGTGCGGAAACCATTGGGCTGTGAACGCAACAGGATGCGCCCCATTCTTTGCCCTGCGGTGGCTACGGTCCAGCTTCACCCGCCCTGCTGTCACAGCTCTTGATGGCTGCCGTCTTGAAGGATTCCGTGGAGATCACCCCGTCGCAAATCCGCCATCTGGATCTGGGCGGCCTGCAGCCCTGGGCCCTCCTGAACCCTGCTGCCCTGGTGCAGCAGGCCGGCGGCCTCACGCTCAACTTCGACTGGCCGCTCGCCGACGATGACCCAAGGGAACGATCGGAGATTCCCGAGCTGCGCCTCTGGTCGCTGCGGGCCGATGCCGAACTTCCGTGGCTGCCGCTGGTGCTGGAGCGGAGCAGCGGTCAACTGACCCGCCATGTCGCGATGCTGGTGCCCCATCACTTCAGCCGCACCGAGGGCATTCGCTTTGCCCCCGAAGCCCTGGAGCTGTGGATCACCCACCGCCTGTTTGGCCTGGATGCCTGGGCCCGCAGCCATGGGCTGCAATGCCGCCAGGGATTGGGTCAGATGGCGGCCGTGCTCGGCTTTGAGCTGGATGCCGAGTTCTGGGCAGCGCTGCCCCCGAACTGAACTCAGCTGGGCGACCCCAACAGCAGCACCAGGGCGCGACGGCCGCTATCCACGGCCAGCAGCAGGGTGAGCCCCCGCAACATCCACACCAGCTGGGCATCGCTGACGCGATCCAGCCGTGCTGCCGACCAGCGGGCTGCGATGGCGGCGGTGGCACCCAGGGCAAGGCCCACCGGCAGCAGCCCCCGGCCATCGAGCAGGAACGTGCTGGATGCCACTGCAGCCGAAACCAGCACCGCCAAGGTGCTGAAGCGGATCGCCAGGTGGATCGGCACCCGCAGCACCTGGACCATCAGGGGCACCATCACCAGCCCACCGCCTAGCCCCAGCAGACCGGTGGCCAAGCCCGCCACCCAGCCCACCGTGGTGAGTCCGAGTTGATTGAGGCTCGGCCTCTCCCCGGCCGCGGGAGAGGACTGGGGTCGGATCGTGAACGCCAGCACCCCGTACATCACGGCCTGCAGAGCGAGCAGGTGCCAGCCCTGCAGGCCAAGGCCCACCTGGCTGAACAGGCCGGCTCCAACGCACGCCCCTAGCCCGATCGCCAGGCTGCCCCGAACCGGGAGACTGCGGCTGCGCAGATGGGTCCAGGTGCCGCCCAGGGTGGTGGGCACGATCGCCAGAGTGCTGGTGGCGAGGGCCTGGTGCGGCTCGAGTCCCGCCAGCAACAACAAGGGGGCAAACACCAACCCGCCGCCAATCCCCAGCAACCCCGAGAGCAGCCCCGCCAGCAGGCCCAAGGGCAGATAGGGCAACAGACTCCACAGCATCCGGGCAATGTGGGGCGATGGAGGTTCCCACAGCATCCCCCATGCCCCGCCTGCGCACCCTGCCGAGCAGCTGCCTGGCGGGCGACTGGCAGATGGCCATCGATGGGTGGCTGCTGGAGCAACGGGCACCGGCGTTTCGGCTCTACCGCTGGCAGCGGCCCACGCTGTCGCTGGGATTTCACCAGCACCACCTCGAACCCCACTGGGGCGAGCTGGCAGCTGCGGGACTGATCGAGCTCGTGCGACGTCCCAGTGGGGGCCGGGCGGTGCTCCATGCCGGGGACATCACCTATGCGCTGGTTTGGCCCGATGCGCCCCGGCAACGCCAGCAGGCCTACGCCCTGGCCTGCGGCTGGCTCCTCGACGCCTTTGCCAGCCTGGGGCTCCCTCTGGAGTCGGGTCGCCAGTCCGCCAGCCTGCAACGCAGCAACTGCTTCGCCACCAGCACCGCCGCCGATCTGGTGCATGCCGGAGGGGCCAAGCGCATCGGCAGCGCCCAGCTATGGCGCCAGGGGTGCCTGCTGCAGCATGGCTCGATCCTGGTGGAGCCACCTGGCGAGCTCTGGCAGCGGGTGTTCGGGGCCGACCCGCCCGCGTTACCCGACCTGCCGCTCGGCCCCGACGCACTGGAGGCCCTGCTGCTGCACTGCGCGGAAGCGGCCCTGCCCACGGCGGCCGCTGGAGTTCTGCACCTGCCCCTCAATTCCGCGGAGTGGGCCCGCATTGCGGCGGACCGCGCCCCCTATCGGGTCAACGGGTCAACGCCGTCCTTGGCCTCGCCGGAGGCCAGCATCGAGCGCACCACCTGAGGCAGGGCTAGGCCCAGGGGATAGGTGCCGTGGCGCCGAGCCGAGGCCAGCAGCGGTGCAGGCAGGCGCAGGCCCAGCTTGGCGAGCACGGCTTCGCCCAGCTCAGGGCGCTCGATCGTGCCGCAGGGCAGTCCGGCCGGGCTGAGCACGAGCAGTCGGTTGCCACCGCTGTCTTCAAGCTGCTGCACCGCCTGCCACAGCGGTGCTGATTCGCGGATGGCGGGCAAGCTGGAGATGGGCTGCATGTGATCGCCAATGCGGTCGGTATCCCAGCGCTGCACCGGCAGTTGCTGCAGTGGCGCGTCGTCGATGACCCCCTGCCAACGGCCGCGGTCGCACACCAACAGCCAGTCGCCCTGGTCGGCCTCGGTGGCCTGGGAGAGACGAATCTGGCTGAGCTCCCGCAGTCGACCAGCCGCCTCCAGCACGCGAAACCGTCGCCCGGCCGCATCCCGCACTCTCAAAGCGTTGAGGGTTTGCTGCAGGGCCAGCATCTGGCGCTGGTTGCGGGACGCCCCCAAACCAAACCAGCCCAGCAACATCAACCAGGCGCCACTGAAGCCGCCGCCCCGCAACAGCACCACGGTGCCCACGCCGATCGCCAGCAGCGACAGCAGGCGACCGCAGCCGTTGGCCACCTCCACCCCCCGACGCTGGCTGCCGCTGGCTTGCCACACCAAAGCCTTGACGATCAATCCGCCATCGAGCGGCAGACCGGGCAGCAGGTTGAACAGGCCCAGCACCAGGTTGAGGGTGCCCAGCTCAGCCACCAAGGCCCCCAGCAAAGGCGAGAGATGGGTCGCCGTGTGGGTGCCAGCCAGCAGGGCGACACCCAGCAACAAGCTCACCGCCGGCCCTGCCGCCGCCACCAGCAGGGCACCCATGGCCGTGCTGCATTCCCGCTCGACGTTGGCGACGCCGCCCAGCAAAAAAAGCGTGATGCTGCGCACCTCCACCCCCTGGGCCAGGGCCACCAGGGAATGGCCCAATTCGTGCAGCAACACAGACACAAACAACAGCACCGCCGTCGCCAGACCCAGGCCCCAGAGCGCTGCCGCGCCAACCGGATCCTTGAGGCTGAGGCTGTAGTGCTGCTGGAAAGCGGCCGTTGCCAACGCCAGAATCACAAACCAGCTGGGGTGGATGCGCAGGGGAATGCCCCGGATCTTGAACAGCTGCCAGCCCTCTCCCACGGCCCCTCCGCCTGAGTGTCTGCCCAGGCAAGGCCCGAAGCGTCAGAACCTGAATCCTAGAAAGGCCCAACGGCACGCGCCCAAGCCATGACATCCCCCCTGCTGAAGATTTGCGGCCTGCGGGATCCCGAGCAGGCCGCGGCGGTGGCCCGCCTAGGGGTCGATGCAATCGGTGTGATTGGCGTGCCGGGCTCACCGCGCTTCCTGGAGGCGGATCAACGGCCGGGGCTATTTGCATCGGTGCAGGCGGCCTCACCCCTCTGCCAGAGGGTGCTGGTGGTGGCCGATCCCGACGACCGACAGCTGGCGGAGCTGGCCGGCGACCAAGGCCATGGGGTGGTGCAGCTGCACGGTTCGGAAACGCCGCAGCGCTGCCAGCAGTTGCGGGCGAGCCTGGGCTGCACGGTGTGGAAAGCCCTGCGGATCCGCGGTCCCCACGATCTGCAGCAGGCGTGGGACTACGCCCCCAGCGTGGATGCCCTGCTCCTGGATGCCTGGGTGCCCGACCAGCTGGGGGGCACAGGCCACCGCATTCCCAGCGCGTGGCTGCAAGGCTTTGCTCCGCCCCTTCCCTGGTGGCTGGCGGGGGGCATCCGGGCCGATCGCGTGGCACCACTGCTGGCCCAGCTGACACCCACGGGGCTGGATGCGTCCAGCGGGGTGGAGCGAGCTCCTGGCGACAAGGACCTGGCGTTGGTGCAGGGGTTGGTGGCCGCCGTGCGGGGCAATGCTGGCTGAGGTCGGCCTTTGCGGCCAAGATCAGGCTGTGTTGACACCGCGATGATGGTTTCTGGTTTCGCTCCCCTGCCCCTGCTGGTCGCTCTGGCCGGTGCAGCAACGCCCGCGCTGATGCTGCCCTTGCAGGCCCAGGACCTGGTGGGCTGCCAGCTGGTGGACGGTCAACTCTCCTGCGTGCCGGGGGTGAGCGCCGATCCCCAGGATCAGATCCGCGCGCTGCGCCAGCAGATCAGCGCCAACCTGGCTCTGGAAAGCGCAGTGCAGCAGCAGATCGATGGCTTGCAGCAACTGGTGCTGCAGGGAGAGGCGGTGCAGGGCCAGGTGCTTCAGGCCACCGCCGTGGCCGACGTGTTGGCCGCCCTACCGCCGCAGGCCTTCCACTGGTACCGCCTCGCTCCGGGAGCCAGCGAGTGGCTGCTGATCAGCGGGGCCAGCGGCAGCAGCTATGTGCTCCAGCCCCAGGATGTCACGGCTGAAGTGATGGTGGTCGTGACGGTGGCCTCACCCGAGGGAGGCGCCAACCGGCAGGCCTCACCGGCTCTTGGCCCGGTGCGGCCTACGCCTTGATCGCGATCAGGTGGACAGCACCGCTTCCTGCTGCTTGACCAACTCGAAGAACTCAGCCTTGAGGCTGGGATCCAGCCGGAAATCGCCCCGCACCACGGAATTGACCATGCTGGTCTGGGGTTCTTTCACGCCCCGCCACTTCATGCAGTAGTGCTGGGCTTTCACCAGGATTGCCAGGCCCTGGGGCTCACAGAGGCGCTCAATTTCATCGGCCAGAATCATCACCGCTTCTTCCTGGATGTGGGGGCGAGAAAACACCCAATCAGCCACCCGGGAGAATTTTGACAACCCAATCACCCGCTCGCCAGGCTTGATGCCGATCCAGCAATTGCCGAGAATTGGCACCAGGTGGTGGGAACAGGCCGAGCGCACCGAAATGGGGCCAACGGTGTAGATCTCATCGAGCTTCTTGACGTTGGGGAAGCTGGCGATCTTGGGCTGATGATGATAACGACCCTTGAACACTTCGTGGAGATACATCCGGGCAACACGCTCGGCCGTCTCCTCGGTGTTGTGATCCTTGTCGATATCGATCACCAAGCTGCGCAGCAGCTCGCGCACTTTGCCGGCCACTTCAATTTCCAGCTGCTCGAGCTCACCGTCCTTGAGATGCTCGGCGATGTTGTCGTTGGCGAGATAGGCCACACCTGCCGCATCCAAGCGCTCACGGATCCGCAGACTCACCGGCAACGGAGCGGCATCCGGGGCACTAGCGCGGGCGGGAAGACTGGAAGGCAGGGTCGAGGTCATGGAGGGGCTCAAAACGCGCCGGCGGCCGGCATGAGGGTGAGGTCTTCCACCACCAAAGTGGCGGGCTGTTGGGCCAGATACAGCAGGGCTTCGGCCGCCCGCTCAACCTCAAGCATGGCACGGCGATCGAAGGTGCTGTGGACGGTTTCACTCTCCCAGAGAGGCGTATTCACCGCACCCAGGGTGAGCGTGCTGACCCGTATCCCGTGGGAGCGTTCTTCAGCCGCTAGGCAGCGGCTCAAGGAGACCAAGCCGGCCTTGCTGATGCAGTAGGCACCCCAGTCGGGAAAGGCGTTGTGGGCAGCATGGCTGCTCACATTGATGATGTGACCACCACCAGCCGCCCGCAGGCGCGGCAACAGCACCTGACACAGCTGAAACACGGCAGTGAGGTTGAGCTGCATCACCCGCTGCCACTGCTCCAGGGGCATCTCCACCAGGGAGCCGGTGTAGGCCATGCCGGCGTTGTTGATCACCACGGAAGGGATGAGACCGCGGCTGCAGAGGTCTTCGAGACCGGGGCCCACGGCTGTGGGATCGGCCAAATCGAGGCCGATGGTCTCAATGCGGCGACCGCTCTGGCCCAGCTCGCCAGCCAGGGCATCGAACTCTTGCGATGGGCGGGCCAGCAACAGCAGGTCGTAGCCGGCGGCGGCAAACAGCCGTGCCGCGGTGGCACCGATCCCCCTGGAGGCTCCGGAGATCAGGGCCACAGGCGCCGTGGGCGTGGAATCAGACAAGGGCAAACGCCAGGGCGTCGATGGAACCGAAGGAAACCTTAAGAGCTGAGGGAGGGATCTTGGGTCTCGCTCTCCAGGACGCGCCCCATACGCCGGAACTTGGCGTAGCGAGACTCAATCAGTTGGGTTTCGCTGAGGGTTTGCAGCTCGGCGAGTTGCTCCAGCAGGGCGGTCTTGAGGGTTTCGGCGGCCTGCAAGGGGGCCCAGTGGTTGCCGCCGGAGGGCTCCGGCAGCACCAGATCAACAATGCCGAGTTGGAGCAGATCAGAACCGGTGATCTTCAAGGCTTCAGCTGCTGTGGACGCCTTGCCGGCATCCCGCCAAAGGATCGAGGCACAGGCTTCGGGGCTGGCCACCGTGTAGACGCTGTGCTCGAACATCAGCAGCCGGTCGGCCACGCCGATGCCGAGGGCCCCTCCGGAACCGCCCTCGCCGATCACCGTGGCGAGGATCGGGACCCGCAGCCGGAACATCTCGCGCAGGTTCACCGCAATGGCTTCGCCCTGACCCTGCTCCTCCGCCAGCACCCCCGCATAGGCTCCCGGGGTGTCGATGAAGCTCAGGATCGGCAGACGGAAGCGGTCGGCGTGCTCCATCAGCCGCATCGCTTTGCGATAGCCCCCGGGTGAGGCCATCCCGAAGTTGCGGGCCACATTTTCCTTGGTGTCGCGCCCCTTCTGGTGACCCAGCAGCACCACGCCCTGTTCACCGATGCGGCCCACGCCTCCCACCAGCGCCTGGTCGTCGCTGCCACGGCGATCGCCGTGCAGCTCCAGCCACTCGTCGGTGATCACCTGGATGTAGTCCAGGGTGCTCGGGCGCTGGGGGTGGCGGGCGACCTGGATTTTCTGAGCGGGCGTCAGGGCATCGAAAATGTCCTTGCGGCGACGGGTAGCCAGGGTTTCGAGCTGCAGCAGCTGCTGGCTCACATCCACTTCCGAATCTCGCGCCAGTTGGCGGATCTGCTCGATCTGCTCCTCGAGCTCAACCAGCGGTTTTTCAAACTCCAGCAGGGCGCGGCGAGCCATGAGGGGATATCGGGAGGGAAGAGGAGGGAGGAACTAGGCCGTGGTTAGCACTGGGGTGGGATCGGACTGCAGGGTCAAACCCAGGACCTCAAAACCGTGGCGCAGGGAGGCTGCCCCAATCAGATCCATTTTGTCGAGGGTGATGTTGTTGCGCCCCCAACTGAAGTTGGTGTGAATCCCTTCAAACTCCAACAGAATCGCTTCAGCGAAACAAGCAAACATCTGACGCTTGGGATTGTCCATTTCGGCCATTTCCATCATCTGCCAGGTGATGTCGCTGAAAAATTCAACGATGCCCCCTTTCAGCACATGGATGCCAGCACCGCTGGCCTTGGTGTCGAGGTTTTTGGGGTAGCCGCCGTCGATCATCAGGCAGGGCGACTTGAGGTTGGCCGCATCGATACTGAGGGTCTGGGGCAGGCTGGCCACCCAAACCACCACATCCGCTTCCGGCAGGGCTTCCTCGAGACTGAGAATCCGCCCACCGCCCAGCTCCTGCTGCAGATCGAGCAACGGTTGGGGCTGACGGGCCACCAGCAGCAGCTCCTTGACGCCGGTGCGCTGGCTGAGCCAGCGACACACCGCGCTGCCAATGTCGCCGGTGGCGCCCACCACAGCCACCCGGGCCTGGCGGAGATCAATTCCCAGCAACGGGGCATTGGTTTCCACCTGGCGGCAGATCACCCAGGCGGTGTGGGTGTTGCCGGTGGTGAAGCGTTCCCATTCCAGGGTTGTGGAGCGGATCTGCTGCTCTTTGAGCAGGTTGAAATTCTCGAAAATGATCGAGGTGAATCCCCCCAGCGCCGTGATGTCAAGGCCATTTTTCTGGGCCAACTCCATGGCACTGAGCACCTTGCGCCGAGCGGTTTTGAACCGGCTCAACATTTCGGGAACGAAACAGGAGTCGATGTAGGCCCCTTCAATCGTTTTCCCAGTGGCACTGGTGACCTCGAGCCGCTCCACCAATTGAGGAGGCGCGCTGCACCACACGTCCAAGTCGCCTTCGGCGAACTCCTCAAAACCGAGGCTGCGGGCCTTGGCACGGGCCTCCTCAAAGCTTGTGGAGTGACCGATGAGGCCGAACATGGGCAATCCCCAGGGGATGTCGCCGACGCTACATCCTTCCAGGACCGTCCTGGCGGGAGGGTTAGCCGACCAAGGCTGCCGCTGCCATCTTGGCGATCTCACGGGAGGTGAGACCCACGTCCAACAGCGCTTCCTGGTACGAGGTGAGGAAATCTGCCATCAGATCTTCCTGGTCCATGTGCAAGACGGCCGCATCACCAGCCACCTGCTCGAGCATCTTGCGCACCAGAGGCAGGTTGTCGCGGTTGGCCTGCTCCAGCTCCTCACGGCAGGTCTCGAGGTTGGCCTTCAGCCACTCCTGTCCATAATTGAGGTGGGTGTATTCATCTTTGACAACCCCCTCGGTGATCTTGCGGGCGAAGGGATCAGCGACAGGGATATAGATGTGGTAGGCCGAAATGGCGAAGGCCTCAATCAAAATCGCCTGGATCAGAAGGCAGGTGGTCACCTTGCCCTCGGCCAGGGCCTTCTGGAAGTTGCCGTGCAGCGGTGCGAAGAACTCCTTGGCAAAGGGCATGTCGGCGGTGACCCCCAGGTTGTTGGCGCAGGCCGTGAAGCCTTTCATGTGCTTGAGCTCCATGCGGGCCAGCCGGGCAAGCTCCTCAGCCTGGTCGGGGATCAGCGTGCCGATGGCGATGTAGTTGTCGTGCGCCTCCTGCTCACCCTCGATCACGATGGCGTTGATGCGGCTGTAGGCATCTTTGTAGACGGCGGTGCCGAAGTCGGGCAGTTGATCGGCGGGCAGTTGATCGGAGGACAGTTGATCGGCGGAAGTCGCCTCGGAAACTGCGGTGGAGGCGAGGGTTGCCATGGCGGCTGTGCAGTCGGAACAGATCCAACAACTGTAGCCACCTCTACCGGGGACCTGTCCGGCTCGAAGGTGGGGTCTCCATCGCGGGCCAAGGGCTGCGAAGCAGCGCGTCGAAGCGTTGCCGCCATCCCTCCACCAGGCGCTCAAACAACTGGGCCCCCAGCGCCGCAGAAGCCCCCCGCGCATCGCCGATCACACCGGAATCGCTCAGGTCTTGGGTGAGCCAGGCCAGGGGGGCAGCGCCCTCCAAGCTCCATCCCTCCGGGCTGGGGCCAGCTTTGCGGCCATCGCAGGGACGCTCCTCGCCCACCAGTTCAGGAGCCAGATGCAGCATCAGGCTGGTTTCCGCCAGGCCGGCATGCAACCCCTCGGAGCGCTCCGGCTCCGGGATCAGCTCGGCGATTCCCTCCGGACCACTCCACACAAAGCAGGGCAACACCACGAGCTCGGGGCACTCCGCCCGGAGCTGGCGCGCGGCTGTTTGCAACAGGGCGATCTGGCCACCATGGGCGTTGAACAGCACCAACCGCCGAAACCCGGTGGCCGCCAGCTCACGGCCGATGGCCACCACGTGGTCGATCACCAGAGCGGGCGGGAGGCTGAGGGTGCCGCAGAAGCCGCGATGCTCGGGGGAAAAGCCGATGGCCTGCAGGGGCAGCCGCAGGATCGGCAGGTCGGCATCCAGAGCAGCGAGCACCGCATTCAGCACCCCTTCGGCAAACAGACCATCGGTGCCCAAGGGGAGATGGGGCCCGTGTTGCTCCACCGCACCCCAGGGCCACACCACCGTGCTTCCCCACCGGGCAGCAAGCTGCTCCACCTGGGGCCAGGCCAGTTGTTGCAGGTGGCGCCGAGACTCCATTGCGTCAGAACCGATCTCTACAGTGTGAGGCTCTCAGCCCCCAGTGGAGATGGCCGGTACCGGCAGCCAACCGCCCTCGTCTGCGCCATCTCCCGCGCCGGCACCGGGTTCATCGCGCCCGGTACCCCCTGGAGCCGCCAGGCCGCAGCCCGTGGCCCCGCTGCGCAAGCCGCCCCAAGTGTTGATGATCCGCAAGGATCAGCCTGTCGCGACAGCGCCCGAGCCCGTCGTGGCGCCGCCCGAGCCCGAAGCCAGCGCGAGCCCGCAGCCTCCTGTGGCGGCCTCGCCTGCTCCCAGCCCGTTGCGGACTCCAGCCCGCAACGACGACGACCTCTTCGACCTGGGGGGGATGGAAGGTCTCACCATGGCCGACCTGCTGGGGCCAGACTCCAGCCAGCAGAGGGAGTCGCGCCGCAGCTCGAGCGCCAAGCAGGCTGGCAGCGCCGATCAAGCCGTCGGCGCACCGGCGCGCAGCGTCGACGATTTCGATTTCGATGAAGAGGCGTTCCTCGCCGCCCTCGACGAGCACGAACCCCACGGCACCACCGGGGAAGTGGTGCGCGGCACGGTGATTGGCCTGGAAAGTGACGGGGTGTACGTGGACATCGGTGGCAAAGCACCGGGGTTCATGCCGAAAAAGGAATGTGGCCTTGGTGTGATCACCAATCTCAAGGAGCGCTTTCCCAAAGGGCTTGAGGTGGAGGTGCTGGTCACCCGCGAGCAGAACGCCGACGGAATGGTGACCATCAGCGCCCGGGCCCTCGCCCTGCGCCAGAGCTGGGAAAAGGTGCGCGCCCTGGAAAAGGAGGGCAAGGTGGTGCAGGTGAAGGTGAACGGTTTCAATCGCGGCGGTGTCACCTGCGACCTGGAGGGACTGCGTGGCTTCATTCCCCGCTCCCAGCTGCAGGAGGGTGAAAACCATGAGGCTCTGGTGGGTAAAACCATCGGCGCGGCTTTCCTGGAAGTCAACCCCGAAACCCGCAAGTTGGTGTTGTCGGAAAAGAAGGCAGCCACCGCCGCCCTGTTCCAAAACCTCGAGGTGGGTCAATTGGTGGAAGGGCAGGTGGTGTCGATCAAGCCCTACGGCCTGTTTGTGGACCTGGGGGGTGTGAGCGGCCTGCTGCACCAATCGGCGATCACAGGCGGGCAACTGCGCGAGCTGCGCGAGGTGTTTGGCCAAGGCGATCGGCTCAAGGCCCTGATCACAGAGCTCGATCCAGGCCGCGGTCGCATCGCCCTCAACACCGCCCTGCTGGAAGGCCAGCCTGGTGAACTGCTGATCGACAAAGACAAGGTGATGGACGAAGCCACCGACCGTGCCAACCGCGCCCGTTCGGTGCTGCGCCAGCAGGAGCAGCAGGCCGGATGAGCACGGCCCTCTCCCCCGACTGGGAGCTCGACTACTACTCACGCCCCATCCTCGAGCCCGACGGCAAAAAGCGCTGGGAGCTGCTGATTTGTTCCACGCCCGAGGTGCAGCCCCCAGAGCAGCCCTCCGGTGCATGCTTTCGCTGGGTGCAGGCCTGCCCCGCGTCCAGCGTCAACTCGATCTGGCTGAAAGAAGCTCTGGAGCAGGCCCTGGCCGCTGCTGCTGCCCAGGGCTTCGGCCCCCCACGGCGGCTTCGCTGCTGGCGGGCCTCGATGCGCACCATGGTGCAACGGGCCGCCGAGGGGCTGGGCCTTGAACTGGTGCCCAGCCGGCGCACCTATGCCCTGGTGACCTGGCTGCAGGAGCGGGAGCGTGACGTTTACCCCCAAGAGAGCGGTTACATGGCAGGCCCCCTGGCACCGCCGCCCCAGCCGATCCGCCCGATCGCCGTGCCCCTGCCGGAAGCGGCTCGGGGCGAGAGCTGGGCCTGGGCCACCCTGCCCGTCGGCGCCCTGGCCGGTGCGGCGGACTGGGAGCTGGGATTTTCCGGGCTGGTGCCGCTGCCCCCGGACCTATCTCCGCAGGTGCCGGTGCCAGGGATTCGCCTGTTCAGTGCCTCCAGGGCCATGGCCCTGGCCGGCTGGCTGGCTGGATTGGAGCCGGTGCGCCTGGAAATCAGCGGGCAACAGCTGGTGCTCGAGGCCGGTTTGGAGGACCGCTGGCTACTGAGCGATCTGCCGCCCGATGAGGCGAAGGCGGCGGCAACGGCCTTCGCCGCGGCCCGCCAGCAGGCCGGAGGGCTGCAATTTCTGGCCGTCCAGGCCCGCGAAGACGATCAGCGCTTTGAGGGCTTCTGGTTGCTGCGTGACCTCCCCGACGCCTGACACCGCCGACACCCGGCACCGACCATGGCCGAAGCGCTCGATCCCCCTTTTGACCGTCCCGACCGGGACTTCAACAGCCTGCCGGGCTGGACCTGGGTGGGCACCTATGGCGGCCACTACCTCCAGTGCAACCTGCTCGGCAGCTTTGAGCATGCCTTTTTCACCCGCCAGTGGCAGGGTCGGGGACCTGAGGTGTTGGCTGGCTACGTCAGTGCCGGGGTGAGCGTGCACCGTCTACGCCAGGTGCACAGTGCCGTGGTGCTACAGGCCAGCCAGGCCACGGCCGAGCCCTGGCCGGAGGCCGATGGCCTGGTGAGTGATGGGGGCGGCCAATGTCTCTGGGCCTGCGGCGCCGATTGCACGCCGGTGCTGATCGCCGATCCGGTTTCGGGTCGGGTGGCCGCCTGCCATGCGGGATGGAGGGGTGTGGCCGGCGGCATCCTGGCCGCGGCCGTGCATCAACTGAAAGCCGGCGGCAGCCGCGCCGCCGACCTGCTGGTAGCCCTCGGTCCCGCGATCAGTGGGCCCCACTACCAGGTGGAGCGGGCGGTGAGCGAGCAGGTGGCGGCATCTCTAGCGCCAACCCCACCGCAGCCACTGCCGGCCCAACTGGAGGCCTTGCGTCACTGCGGCGCCCTGCAAGATGACCCCGATCCCCAGCGCGACCGGCTGGACATTCGCGCCGCTGCCCGCCACCAACTCGAGCACCTGGGCATCCCGACGGAACGGATTGCAATCTGCCCCCTGTGCACAGCCAGTGAGCCGCTGCTATTTCACTCCTGGCGCCGTGACCAAGTGAAAGCCGTGCAGTGGAGCGGGATTGTTTCACAGGCCTGATGTTCCAGGCCAAATTTTTTCACCGCCCAGACGACTGAATGTGACGAAATCCTTGCGTCTTGGCGCAGCATCGACCCCGATTCACGCCAGATTTCCACCCTTTCGCTTGCAGCCGGGACAGATCCTGCGTAATAATGCAGATGTCGCATAAATCACATCCATGCTCACTGGCGCTGACCTCCTCGGAAAGGTCAAGGAACTTGGAGATGTCAGCAAGTCCGATCTCGTCCGAGCTTGCGGCTATGTCTCCCACAAGAAAGATGGCTCGGAGAGGCTGAATTTCACGGCCTTTTACGAGGCCCTGCTCAACGCCAAAGGTGTCGATTTCGGCAGCACCGCCAAAACCGGCAAAGGCGGCCGCAAGCTCAGCTTCAACACCAAGGTGCAGTTCAACGGCAACCTGATGGTGGGCAAGGCCTACACCGGCATGCTCGATCTGAAACCAGGCGACGAATTTGAAATCAAATTGGGTCGCAAGCAGATTCGACTGGTTCCCCTGGGTGCTGAAGACGAGGACGAGTGATCGCCAAGGCGACCTGCTCGGCCACCTTGATGCCATCAATCGCTGCCGAGAGGATTCCACCCGCAAAACCAGCCCCCTCTCCAGCCGGATAGAGCCCTGGGGTGTTCCAACACTCCAGGGTTGTTTTGTCTCGGGGGAGACGCAGCGGTGAAGACGTGCGCGTTTCAACCCCCGTCAGCAGGGCATCGTCCATCGCGAAGCCGGGGATGCGACGTTCAAACACCGGCAGGGCCTCCCGAATGGCCTCCAGCACAAACGCAGGCAGGCAACTCTCAAGCGTGCCGAAGTGCACCCCAGGCTGGTACGAGGGATGCACATCCCTGGGGCCGCCAGTGCTGGAGCGACCGGCCAGGAAATCACCAACACGCTGGGCCGGTGCCTGGTAGCTCGACCCACCGGCGATGAAGGCGCGCCCTTCCCAGTGGCGCTGGAAAGCCACCCCGGCCAGGGGATCGTCCGGGGCATCGCCGTAAGGAGCCAGGTCGGCGAGGTCGACCGGCACAACGATCCCGCTGTTGGCGTTGCGCTCATTGCGGGAGTGCTGGCTCATGCCATTGGTCACCACCCGGCCCGCTTCCGAGGTGGCGCCCACCACCAGCCCACCCGGACACATGCAGAAGCTGTAGACGCTGCGGCCCTGGATGGCTTCGCTGCTGCAGTGATGCACGAGCTTGTACTCGGCGGCGCCGAGTCGCGGATGGCCGGCGGCCCCACCCCAACGGGCGCGGTCGATCAGGCTCTGGGGATGTTCAATACGAAGGCCGACCGCGAAGGGCTTGGGCTGCATCGCCACGCCGGCGTCCTTCAGCATCGCGAAGCTATCGCGGGCACTGTGCCCGAGGGCCAGCACCACATGGCTGGCCGTGATCCGCTCACCGCTCTGGAGCCGTAGGGCCTGCAGGGAGCGATCGCCCTCCGCCAACTCCAGGCCATCCACCCGAGCCTGAAAGCGCACCTCACCCCCCAGGGCCTCAATCCGCTGGCGCAGGCCACGCACCACCGTGGCCAACTTGAAGGTGCCGATGTGGGGGTGATGCAGGGTGAGGATGTCTGGGTTGGCACCGGCGGCCACCAGCTCTTCCAGCACCTTGCGCACGTAGGGCTTCGCCTCGCTCACCTGGCTGTAGAGCTTGCCGTCGGAAAAGGTGCCTGCTCCCCCCTCCCCAAATTGGGCATTGGAGTCGGGGTCGAAGGGGCGGTTGCCTTTCCAAAACCCGAAGGTATCGGCCGTGCGCTCCTTGACAGCTTTGCCGCGCTCCAGCAGCAGGGGGCGGAAGCCCATCTGGGCTAGCAGCAGGGCCGCGAAGTAGCCACAGGGGCCTGCCCCCACCACCACCGGACGCGCTGCGGTCACCCCTGGATGGGTCCCAACGCCGCAGGCCTGGGCCACCGGGTGGTATGTGGTGTCGGGGCTGGGCCGCAGGTGGGGATCACCCACGAAGCGCTGCAGCAGGCGGGCCTCCGCCCGTGGATCGAGGGCCAAGTCGAGATCGAGGCTGTACACCAGGGCGATGGCCTGGGGCTTACGGGCATCGACGCTGCGTTTAACCAACCGCACCGCTCGCAACTGGTCGGGAGCAATCCGCAACCGCCGGCACGCCGCCGCCTCCAGCTCAGCGTCGCTGTGGTCGAGGGGAAGTTTCAGTTCACTCAGGCGCAGCACAACCGTCTCCTGGGGGGCCCAGCCGGAGATGGCGGCCGATTCATGGCGTTATTTCAGCAGTTTCGGGGTCCGCCGTCAGGACAACACCTTGGCCTGCCAGGGTGAGAGCTGATACAGCGCCCGCCCCATGGGGATCACCCACTGTCCCCTCTGCATGGCCCTGGCGGTGCTGTGCGTGGTGCGCGCCCTGGCCCACGGCACCCTGTTGTGGCGCCTAGCGGTTTAATTGATCCCCCTTGCCCTGGGCGCTAAGCAAGGGGCAGTCTTTCTTTTGTCAGCAGACCAGCCCATGGATGACCAGGCCATGGATGACCAACCCATGGATGAGCGGACCAGGGATCAGCGGCTCCTGCATGAGTGGCCGGGCTCTTCCATGCGGCGGCGGGATGTTCTGGGTTTGGCGGGGCTGGCCTTGGGGGCCTGGGCGACTGCCAGCCTGCCCTCCCGCCCTGCTGCGGCGAGCTCCAACAGCGCTGGAGCGTTGGCACTCCCCCGCCGCGGTGATCTGCGGTTGGTGGCCATCAGCGATCTCAACAGCAGCTATGGCTCCACCAGCTACCTGCCGGAGGTGCTGCGAGCTGTCGAGCTGATCCCCAGCTGGACGCCCGATCTGGTGCTCTGCGGCGGCGACATGGTGGCCGGGCAGAAGCAGGGGCTCAGCCGCGTGCACCTGAGTGCCATGTGGGCCTCCTTCCACCGCCAGCTGCTGGCCCCGCTGCGGCGGGCGGGACTGCCGGTGGCGATCACCATGGGCAACCACGACGCTTCGTCGGCCCGCTCCGGCGGGCGCTATGCGTTCGAGCTCGACCGGCAGGAAGCGGAGCGCTACTGGCGCGGCCAGGAAGACGCGCTGGGGCTGTCCTTCGTGGATTCCAGCCGTTTCCCGTTCGCCTACAGCGTGCGCCAACACGACCTGTTCCTCCTGGTGTGGGATGCCTCCTCCGCCACCGTGCCGACCGAGCAGGTGGCCTGGGCCGAGCGCCAGCTGAGCAGCCCAGCGGCGAAGTCAGCCCGGCTGCGGCTGGTGCTGGGCCATCTGCCCCTTTATGGGGTGGGGCAGGGGAGGGACAACCCCGGCAACGTGCTGCAACAGAGCGACGCGCTGCGCCAACTTCTGGAGCGCACCGGCGCCCACGCCTACATCAGTGGCCACCACCACGCCTATTTCCCCGGCCGGGTGGGCCAGCTGGACCTGCTCAACCTCGGTGCCCTGGGCAGTGGGCCGCGCCGGCGGCTGCAAGATCCCTCGCCACCGGTGCAGACGCTCACCTTGATTGATGCCTTCTGGCCGACGGATGCCAGTGCCGGCCGCATGGCCTACACCACCTACAACATGCGCACCCTGCAGGCGATCACCAGCCAGCAGCTGCCGGCCCAGATCCGCCCCAGCCAAGGGCCGGTGCTGCGACGAATCAGCTAGGGAGCTCAGCCCAGGCTGGCCTCGATCCGGGCCACCTCCAGCCGGGTAGCCATCACGGCGTCGGGGTTGAGGCTGATCGAATCGATCCCCTCCTCCACCAGGAAACGGGCGAAGTTGGGGTAATCGCTGGGAGCCTGGCCGCAGATGCCGATCTTGCGGCCGCAGCGTTTGGCCGTTTGGATCGCTAGCCGGATCATGGCCTTTACGGTGGCGTGGCGCTCATCAAACAGCTCCGCCACCAGCGCCGATTCGCGATCCAGCCCGAGGGTGAGTTGGGTGAGGTCGTTGGAGCCGATCGAAAAGCCATCAAAGCGCTCCGCAAACGCCTCGGCCCCGATCACATTGCTGGGCAGCTCGCACATCACATACACCTCGAGCCCGTTCTCGCCCCGCACCAGACCGGAGCAGGCCAGCTCGGCCAACACCTTGTCGCCCTCCTCGGGGGTGCGGCAGAAAGGCACCATCGGAATCACGTTGGTGAGGCCCATGCCCTCGCGCACCCGCTTGAGGGCTTGGCATTCCAGGGCAAAGGCGTCGCGGAAGGCGGGGGCGTAGTACCGCGACGCCCCCCGCCAGCCGAGCATCGGGTTCTCCTCGCTGGGCTCGAAGGCGGCGCCCCCCAGCAACTTGGCGTACTCGTTGCTCTTGAAATCGGAGAAGCGCAGGATCACCGGCCGGGGATAAAAAGCCGCCGCGATGCGGGCCATGCCCTGGGCCAGCAGATCGACGTAGTAGGCGGCGGGGCTGACATAGCCCGCGGTCAGCTGGTCGATCGCCACGCGTTCCACGGGATCGGCAACCCGCTCCGGCTGGAGCAGGGCCATCGGATGCACCTTGATGTGGTTGGCGATGATGAACTCCAGCCGAGCCAGCCCCACCCCATCGCAGGGGATGGCAGCCAGGTTGAAGGCCTCCTCGGGGTTGCCCACGTTCATCAGGATCTGGGTGTGGGTGGCGGGCAGGTCACCGATGCGCTGCTCCGTCACGGAGAAGGGCAGGGTGCCCCGGTACACCCGGCCCACATCGCCTTCGCAGCAACTGATCGTGATCGCATCGCCGTCGTGGATCTGGCGGGTGGCGTCCCCGGTGCCAACGATGGCGGTGATGCCCATCTCCCGGGCAATGATCGCCGCGTGGCAGGTGCGGCCGCCCTGGTCGGTCACCACGCCGCTGGCTCGCTTGAGGATGGGCTCCCAGTCGGGATCCGTGCGCTCGGTGATCAGCAGATCGCCGCTCTGGAAGCGCTCAATCTCCGAGGGATGCCGAATCACCCGCGCTACGCCACTGCTCACGGAGGCACCGATGGCACGGCCGCTCACCAGGGTGTCGGCCTGGTGGGGCTCCAGGTGCCAGCTGCGCAGCACCGCCTGCTGCTGCCGCGATTGCACCGTCTCGGGGCGGGCCTGGAGGATGAACAGCTCACCCGTCAGCCCGTCCTTCGCCCACTCGATGTCCATGGGCGTGGGGGCCCCGCGCAGGGCGCTGTAGTGGCGCTCGATCCGACAGGCCCAGCGGGCCAAGATGAGGCACTCCTCGTCGCTGAGAGCGAAGCGATCGCGCTCGGCCTGGGGCACCGGCTCGTTGCGCACGGGTGCCCCACCCGTGGCGCCGGCTCCCGCTCCGTAAACCATCCGCACCGCCTTGCTGCCCAATCGCTTGCTCAGGATCGGCGCGAAACCCTGCTCGAGCGTGGGCTTGAAAATCAGCACCTCGTCGGGGTTCACGGCCCCCTGCACCACGTTTTCGCCCAGGCCGTAGGCGGCGGTGAGCAGCACCGCGTCGCGGAAGCCGGTTTCGGTGTCGATGCTGAACATCACCCCGGCAGAGGCGCGGTCGGAACGCACCATCCTCTGCACGCCGATCGAGAGGGCCACTTCGAAGTGGTCGAAGCCATTGAGCTGGCGGTAGGAGATCGCCCGGTCGGTGAACATCGACGCGTAGCAACGCCGGCAAGCATCGAGCAGGGCCGCCTCCCCCTGGATGTTCAAGAAGGTCTCCTGCTGCCCGGCAAAGCTGGCGTCGGGGAGGTCTTCGGCGGTGGCACTGGAGCGCACGGCGACGGCTGGCAACGCACCGTCTGGGGCTGAGAGCTCCCGATAGGCCGCCAAGATCGCCGCGGCCAGGTCTTGGGGCAGCTCGGCGTTCAGCAGCAGGGTGCGGGCGGCCTTGCCGGCGCTCTGCAGGGAGCAGAGGTCGTCGGCATCCAGCCCCGTGAGCAGCTGCGCCAGCGGAGCCATGAGGCGATTGCTGCACAACAGCTGGCGGTAGGCAGCTGCGGTGGTAGCGAAGCCCCCCGGCACCCGCACCCCCTCGATGGAGAGCTCGCGGATCATCTCGCCCAGGGAGGCGTTTTTGCCCCCCACCTGGGCAATCGCCCCAAGGCCCACCGCCGTGAACGGCACCACCAGGGGAACACCTGTGGTTTCGGCAGGCAGGGGATTGGCGGTGCGCATCCGACTAGGGCAGCCAAGCCAACTCTGGCGCGACCAGACACCCCTGGGGCCAACTGTGAAGGCGGCCACCCAAGCTCAGCACCCCCTGTCCCAGGCCCGAAACGGATGCCACAGTGGGCCGATGCTGTTTCTTCGTCCGACGGTTTCTGTGTCTCGTTTTTCCCTGGCCCGGTTTGCCGCTTCCGCCCTTAGCGCCACGGCTTTCGCAGGCGTTACGGCTGTAGCAGGAGCAATGGCTCTGCTCGGAGCGCCGGGCCTGGCCCAGTCGGCAGCCCCTGCCGCCGCGGCCGCCAAAACCGCCAAACCCGCCAGCCTGGAGACAATGAATGCCATGGCTCTGGCCGCCGCCGTCAACGTCTGCGAACTGGCGGTCGAGCAAAAGGTGCCCGTGCAGAACGCCGTGATCTCCAATGCCAAGGCGATCACCTACGTGGTCACCGCCACCCACGGCGGCCAGATCGCCGGTGCGGGCAAGCTGGAGGCCTCCCAGATCGTCAACGGCACCATCGTGCAGATCGTGGGCCGGGTGAAGCAAGGTTGTTACCCGAAGATCACCACCGACGACAAGAAATTCGTTGATGACGTGATCGCGCAGTTCGCGGCCCAAGCCAAGCAGCAGCAGAAGTAGGCCGGGCGCGGCAGCGGCTGGGGCCCGAAACCGGTTGGGGCCCCTTCAATCAGGATCTGACTCTTCCGCCTTGCTGTCGGGCAACAATTGGGCCAGCAAGCCTGCAGCCATCAACACCCCCCCGAGGCTCAGGGCCAACATCTTGTTGCTGGCTGCGGGTCCGTCACTCCATACGCCAGCCGCCAGGAAGGCCCCGCCCAGCAGCAGGGAAGGCACCAGCACGATGCCTTTGGCAGTGCGGTTCAAACTCACGGAATCAACCCAAGCAACAGGATTAGGCGCCGAGATTGGCACAATCACCGCTGCGATCGGCGTCAGCGGCAACCTGAGCCAGACCGGCTGCAACCAAACCGCTGGCCAGATCCGTACTGCCAGCAGTGCTGCCGGAAGTGCTGCCGGATCGGTGTTGGGGAGCCGAGAGGGTCTGCACCCGGGCCAGCAGCACACCCTGGATCTGACCCATGGGCCGCAGATTGACCCGAGTGCGGCGAGGTGCAACCTGACGCAGCCAATCCACAGCTTCGCTCTGCTGACTCTCGGGCACCACGATGCAAGCCAACTGCACGGTGTAGCTGCGGTTCTGATCACCCAGTTGCAATAGGGTGGCTCCACGAACCTGCAGGATCTCCGCCGCCAGCGCCGCACCAGGCCAGAGCAACAGGACGAGGGCCGCGGTCAGTGCCGCAAGCCACCTCAAAGTTTGGCGCCGCAGTTGGGGCAGAACAGATGGGCGCTTTCGGTGGTGCTGCCACAGGCATGGCAGTGGCGGGTGGTGTCGATGGCCAGCTCGGGATGGCTGGGCAAGCCCACCATCTGAGCGTTGCTGGCGCCGGGGGGCACCATCGGATAGCAGTTTTCGTTGCGGCGCACCTTGACGTCAATGAACACAGGGCCGGGATGATCGAGGGCAGCCTGTAGCTGCTGGCGCAGCTTGGCCCGATCGTCGATCAGCATGCCCCGCACCCCGAAGGACTCGGCTAGAGCCGCGAAGTTGGGCATGCCACCGGTCATCTCTGAGGCGGAATAGCGCTCGCCGTAGAAGCTTTCCTGCCACTGGCGCACCATGCCCTGCCAGCCATTGTTGAGAACCACCACCTTCACCGGCAGGTTGTACTGGCTGAGGGTGCCCAGCTCCTGAATGTTCATCAGGATGCTGGCGTCGCCGGCGACACAGATCACCTGCTCGTGGGGGAAGGCCGTTTGCACACCCATAGCGGCAGGCATGCCGAAGCCCATGGTGCCCAGGCCCGCTGAGCTGATCCAGCGGCGTGGGCCGTTGTGGAGAAACTGAGCCGCCCACATCTGATGCTGACCCACATCCGTGGTGTAGAAGGCATCGGGCGCCAGCTCGCGCAGGGCAACCACCACCTCCTGAGGGGCAATGTCGCCCTCGGGAGCGGGCACCACCAAGGGGTAGTGCTGCTTCCAGCTGTCGATCCGCTGCAACCAAGCTTCGGTGCGGCCTTCGCTGCTCTCACCAGCAGACGCCGCCAGCAGAGCCTCCAGGGCGGCCTGCACATCGGCAACCAGCGCCACATCCGGCAGGCGGGTCTTGCCCATTTCCGCTGCATCGATGTCGATGTGAATCACCTGGGCCCGTGGCGCGAAGCCATCGAGCCGGCCGGTGACCCGGTCGTCGAAGCGAGCGCCGGTGGCGATCAACAGATCGCACTCCGTGACCGCGAAATTGGCGTAGGCGGTGCCATGCATCCCCAGCATGCCCACCGCCAGGGGATGCTTCTCATCGAAGGCCCCCTTGCCCATCAAGGTGGTGGTAACGGGCAACCGGAAACGCTCGGCCAGCTGTTTGACGGCACCATGGGCGCCGCTGCTGATGGCGCCCCCACCCACATACAGCAGAGGGCGACGGGCCTGAAGAATCAGCGACAGAGCCGCGGCGATCGCCGCAGGATCGGGGCTGGGGGGCAGCTGGAAACCGGCCGGGATGGCCGTGCCAGGGGCCACCGGGGTGTAGTCGAATTCCTCAAGGCCCACATCCTTGGGCACGTCGATCAGCACCGGGCCGGGGCGGCCGCTGGCGGCGATCAGGAAGGCCTCGGCCACGATTCGTCCGATATCAGCGGGGTCGCGCACCACCCAGGAGTGCTTCACGATCGGCAGGGTGATGCCGAAGATGTCGGTTTCCTGGAAGGCATCCGTGCCGATGGAGGCCCGCGGGACCTGCCCGGTGATCACCACCATGGGCACGGAGTCCATCTGGGCGGTGGCGATGCCGGTAACCAGGTTGGTGGCGCCGGGGCCGGAGGTGCCGAAGCACACACCCACCTTGCCCGTGGCGCGGGCATAGGCGTCGGCGGCGTGGGTGCCGCCCTGCTCATGGCGCACCAGGATGTGCTTGAGCCAGCCACGGGCTTCGGCCTTGTGCAGCTCGTCGTAGATCGGCAGGATCGCGCCGCCTGGGTAGCCGAAGATGTGTTCCACCCCATGGCGATGCAGCGCATCCATCAGGGCATAGCCGCCACTAACGCGCTGCGGAGGGCTGGCCGCAACGGGCGAGCTGTCGCCGTTGGAGACAGCAGGGGCGGACTGGGCCGCAGGAGTGAGGGGCGTCAGCGTCACGGCTGCAGCAGGCCAACCACTGAGGCTGGTTCACGAACTACGCCAACCCTAGGTGCCGGCGCGGCTTTTGACGCGGCCGGCCGCCATGGCCCGCAGAACCTGAGCGGGATCGAGCCATCGCCCGCCGTGACGCATGCCCCAGTGCAGGTGGGGGCCGGTGGTGCGACCACTCATGCCCACATGGCCGATCAACTGACCGGTGCGCAGCCGTTGCCCCTGGCGCAGGGTCACGGGGCCGCTGCGATAGGTGCCGCCAGCCACTTGGCCGGCGAGGTGGCAATAAATGTGTTCGTACTCACCCGAGCGGATCACCAGGCCGATGCCACAGGCTCCGTCGTGGATCACGTCCTGCACCACCCCGGCCCACCAGTTGCGGATCGGAGAGCCCATCGGGGCAGCGATATCGAGACCGTAATGGGGTTCCACCCGGCCCCAGGGCCCCGTGCGGGTGCCGAAGTGGCTCGTGTAGGCCAAAAAGCTGCTCACCGGGAACACCCCCATCTGCCAGCGGGTTTGCGCCAGCGCCGTACCGCAAGCCAGCTGAAGCGTGACAATCACAGCCGCACAGATCAGGCTGGGCCATGCAGCTGAACGGCGGGACAAACAACGCCTGATAGGGCCTTTGACGCGTTCCGTCAGGGGGCGATGCTTAAAGCAGGCCAAGCGCATGGAGGGGGCCCCGTCCGCTGATCAATTCCAGCAGGAACGCGGAAAAGCCCACCATCGCCAAGCGACCGTTCCACACCTCGGAGCTGTTGTTCCAGCCCCAGGCCCACTTGTCCTGGGGATAGAGCTTCACCTTGGTGGGCAACTCGGCTGCCTGATCCAGATTGACCTCGGGGCCCTCCAGGGCGTGCTGCACCAGATCGGCCAAACCGTGAATGAAGGCGGGCGTGGTGTCGAGGGCCGGGACGCGGCGGAAGTTGGTGATGCCTGCCTCGGTAGCGATTTCCCGGTATTCGATGTCGATTTCTTCGAGCGTTTCGATGTGCTCGCTGACGAAACTGATCGGCACCACCACCAGATCGGTCACACCGGAGGCCCCCAGCTCCTGCAGGGCGTCGTCGGTGTAGGGCTTGAGCCACTCCACCGGACCCACCCGGCTCTGGTAGGCCAGGGTGAAGGGGTTGGGGTGGCCCAGATCGCGCTCAAGCCGCTCCATGATCAGGCGTGCGCAGGCTTCGATCTCTTGCTGGTAGGGGTCGCCGGCCTCCTCCACGTAGCTCTTTGGCACCCCATGGGCACTGAAGAACACATGGGCCTGGGCTGGCTGGGGACAGGCCTCGATCTCGCGGGCGATCAGGCCCGCCATGGCGCCGATGTAGCCGGGGTCGTCGTAGTAGCTGCGGATGCAGCGGATTGGCAGACGCGAAAAGCCTGTATCGGCCTGACGCAGCCGCTGCAGCTCTCGGAAACTCGAGCCGCTGGTGCTGATCGAAAAGTGGGGATAGAGGGGCAGAACCACCACCTCATCGACACCATCGGCCTTGATGTCAGCCACGGCCGATTCGGTGAAGGGGTGCCAGTAGCGCATCGCCACGTAGCTGGTGGCCTCGATGCCCCGGGAACGCAATGCGCTCTGGAGCTCCCGGGCCTGCTGCTCGGTGATGCGTCGCAGGGGCGAGCCGCCACCAATGGAGCGGTAGGCCTCCTGTGATTTGCCGGCCCGCAAACTGCTAATCAACCAAGCCAGAGGCTTCTGCAAAGCCGGATTGGGCAGCCGGATGATTTCCGGATCAGAAAACAGGTTGTAGAGAAACGGACCAACGTCCTGGATGCGCTCGGGCCCGCCGAGGTTCAATAGCAGCACGCCAACCTTGGCCATGCCCTCGTTCCGTGCGGGTCAGAAAGAGGGAGCGTAACGCTGCCGCCACGTCCCTAGCGGCTTCAGCACCAGATCGATAACGTCAGAGCCTGTGCAAGGGCCATGGCAAGCGGAGCTGCGGGGGCAGATTTGGCGAGTCTGCAAGCCCAACTGGCGCAGGAAAACAGCGCCCTGGCACGGGCAGGGCTTTCCCTGCGTCTCGAGCTGCGCGGCCAACGGCTTGGGCTGCGGGGGCCGCTGCCTTGCCGCCGCGGGTCGAACCGGCACCCCGTGCAGCGCATCAGCCTGGGGCTACCCGCCGATGCGGCGGGGTTGGAGCAGGCCAAGGAGCGCCTTAAGGAGGTGTTGCGTCAGCTCCAGCAGGGGCGTTTCGACTGGTCGGCGTGGGCCCGGGCGCTGCCGGAACCGATCCCAGGAAGCCCTGAAACCGAGCCGGGGGCGGGGCGGGTGACGTGGCCGGTGGCGCAGGGCAGCAGCGATCCCCTCGGGCTGGAGCGCTTCGAGGCGGCCTTCTTCGCCGATCCCCGCCGCCGCCGCAACCCCGCCGGCTGCCGCACCACCTGGACCAGCGCCTACCGCCCCTACCTGCGGCGCCTGGCGGCCGTGGCGCTGGAGCGGAACTGGCCCCTGGGGCTGCCGCTGCTGGAAACGGTGCTGGAGAGCTATGCCCCCACCAGCCGCAGTCGCCAGCAGTGCGGCACCGCCCTGGCGGCCCTGGCACGCCACCTGGATCTGGCCCTCCCCGAGGACTGGGGCGAGCGGGCCGCGGGCTATGGCCTCCATGCCGCCCAGTTCCGCAGGCTGCCCGGCGATCCGCAGATCCTCACCCTGGCCGAGCAGATCCCCAACCCCAGCTGGCGGCTGGCCTACGGCCTGATGGCCACCTATGGCCTGCGCAACCATGAGATTTTTTTCTGCGACCTCTCGGCCCTCGCCCCCGGGGGCGACCGGGTGATCCGGGTGCTGCCCACCTCCAAAACCGGCGAGCACCAGGTGTGGCCGTTCCAGCCGGAGTGGGTGGAGCACTTCGGCCTGGAGCAACTGGGCACCCCAGAGCCGGCCCTGCCACCCGTGGCCACCGACCTACGCCGCACCACCCTGCAGCAGGTGGGCCGGCGGGTGGCGGAACAATTTCGCCGCTACGACCTGCCGATCACCCCCTACGACCTGCGCCATGCCTGGGCGGTACGCACCATCCACATCGGCCTGCCCGACACCGTGGCAGCGCGGATGATGGGTCACTCGGTGGCCATTCACACCCGCACCTATCACCACTGGATCACCCGCCGCGACCAGCAGCAGGCAGTGGATGCGGCCCTGGCCCGCAGGCAGTCGGTGGCCTGAGCCCGCCAGAGTGACTGCCTTGCCGTTGCCCTGCCGTGAGCCATCCCGATCCCACCGCACCCCAGCCCGACGCCGCTGCACCAGGCTCGGCCCTCGATGCGGTGGCAGCGGAGCTCGGCCCCGGCGGCGCCCTGGCGCCAGAAGCGGATGCCGATGGCTACCGCCGCCGCATGGCCCGACGCAAGGAGGTGCAGCAGCAGCGGGTGGGTGAGCGCAACCTGGAGAAGGGCCTGGTGCTGGTGTTCACCGGCGACGGCAAGGGCAAGACCACCGCAGCCCTGGGGCTGGTGCTACGCACCCTGGGCCACGGCGACGCGGTCGCGGTGGTGCAGTTCATCAAGGGCGGCTGGCAGCCCGGCGAGGCCAAGGCCCTCGCGTTGTTTGGCGAGGCGCTGGTCTGGCACGCCCTGGGCGAGGGCTTCACTTGGGAAACCCAGGACCGGGAACGGGATCGTGCATTGGTCCAGGCCGCCTGGGAGCAATCGCTCAGCTACCTCGCCGACGCCAACCGCAAGCTGGTGGTGCTCGATGAGGTGAATGTCGCCCTCAAGCTGGGCTACCTGGCGGTAGAGCAGGTGCTGGAGGGCCTGGCCCTGCGCCCCGAGCTCACCCACGTGGCCCTCACCGGCCGCGGTGCCCCCCCGGCCCTGGTGGAGCGAGCCGATCTGGTGACGGAAATGAAATTGCTGCGCCATCCCTTCCGGGAGCAGGGCGTGAAGGCTCAGCGAGGGATTGAGTTCTAGGCATTGCTCAACCCAGGTCGTCCTGGAGCTGGGCCAGGGCACTCACCAGCACGGTGAGGCCGCTGATCAACACGGCCCGGTGCACATCGGGTTCGCGCCAGATCGTCGGGTCGGCGCTGGCCCGATCCAGGGCCGAGAGGGTGAGGCGCGCCATCACGCCACAAGATCGCGGCTGGCGGGAAGGCTGGGGCTGGCCGAGGGGGAGGTGGCCCATGGCGCTCATGCTTTGCGGCACTGAAGCGGTTGGGCGGGCAGGACGCAAGGGCGTTGCTACGGTGCGGCAAATCAGTGGGGTCGATGGGTTACAAGCGCGTGCTCCTCAAACTCAGCGGCGAAGCGCTGATGGGTGAGCAGGGCTATGGCATCGATCCCGCGATCGTGCAGTCCATTGCCTCCGATGTGGCCGCCTGCGTGGCCGGCGGCACCCAGCTGGCGATCGTGGTGGGTGGCGGCAACATCTTTCGCGGTCTGAAGGGATCGGCCGCCGGCATGGACCGAGCCACCGCCGACTACGTCGGCATGCTCGCCACCGTGATGAACGCCATCACCCTGCAGGACGGTCTCGAACGGGCCGGGGTGCCCACCCGGGTGCAGAGCGCCATCTCGATGCAGGAGGTGGCCGAGCCCTACATCCGCCGCAAGGCGATCCGGCACATGGAGAAGGGCCGGGTGGTGATCTTCGCCGCCGGCACCGGCAACCCCTTCTTCACCACCGACACCACCGCAGCCCTGCGGGCCGCTGAGATCGGCGCGGATGTGGTATTCAAGGCCACCAAGGTGGATGGCGTCTACAACAAGGACCCCAACAAGCACGCCGATGCGGTGCGTTACGAGAGCCTCTCGTTCCTGGAGGTGCTCAGCTCCGAGCTCGAGGTGATGGACGGCACAGCCATTGCCCTCTGCAAGGACAACGCCATTCCCATTGTGGTGTTTGATCTGTTCGGCGCCGGCAACGTCGGCCGCGCCGTGGCCGGCGAGCCGATCGGCACCCGCATTCACCCCTGACCCCCGCCATGGATTTGGAAGCCAGCATGCGCAAGTCGCTCGACGCGACCCAGCGCACCTTCAACACCATCCGCACGGGCCGGGCCAACCCCTCCCTGCTCGACAAAATCAGTGTGGAGTACTACGGCGCCGAGACGCCACTGAAATCTCTGGCCACCCTCTCCACCCCCGATTCCCAAACGATCCAGATCCAGCCGTTCGACACCGGCTCGATGGGACTGATTGAGAAGGCCATCTCGATGAGTGATCTGGGCCTGACCTGCAACAACGACGGCAAGGTGATTCGAATCAACATCCCACCCCTCACCGAAGATCGCCGCAAGGAGCTCTGCAAGCTGGCTGCGAAGTACGCCGAAGAGGGCAAGGTGGCCCTGCGCAACGTGCGCCGCGATGCCATCGACAAGGTGAAGAAGCAGGAGAAAGATGGCGAGCTCTCGGAAGATCAGAGCCGGGATGAACAGGACAAGGTCCAGAAGCTGACCGATAAGTTCATCGCCGAGCTCGAGAAGCACCTGGCCGAGAAGGAAGCCGACATCCTCAAGGTGTGAACGCCAGGCCAGCTGACGTGGCGGTGGTGGGGGCCGGCGCTGCCGGAGGCGCAGCTGCCTTCCACCTGGCCAAGCGGGGCTTGAAGGTGGTGCTCCTGGATCGCACCGCCTTCCCCCGCCCCAAGCCCTGTGGGGGCGGGATGGCGGCCTCGATGCAGGCCCTGTTCCCCTTTGAGCTGCGCCCGGTTGTCGATTCGGTGATCGACCAGGTGCGCTTCACCTGGTGCCTGGGCGACCCCGTGACGGCTGTGTTGCCCGGCGACTCCCCCTTCTGGATTGTGCGGCGTTCCGTGCTCGATGCCTATCTGGTGGAGCAGGCCACGGCAGCGGGGGCGGACTTCCAGCCGGGCGTGGCGGTGCAGAGCCTGCGGCGATCGGGGGATCACTGGCAGCTGCAGGCAATCGGGCCGACCGGCGCAGCCCTAGCGCTGCAGGCGCGGGCGGTGGTGGTCGCCGACGGCTCAGGATCCCAGCTGGCGGCCCGCCATGGCCTCGGGCCCGCCCGCCCGGGCTTTGCCGACACGGTGTCGGTGGAGGTTGAGTGTGCGGTGGGCGAACCCAGCACCGCCCGCTTTGAATTCGGCCTGGTGCGCCATGGCTTCTGCTGGGCCTTCCCCCGCCGGGGGGGCTACAGCATCGGCGTGGGCACCTTCATCGGCCGCGATCCCGCCGATGCTGATGCGGTGCTCCGCCAACTGCTGCCCAGCCTGGGCCTGTCCCCCGATGCGGGCGAACACCGGGCGGGCCAGCTGCGCATCTGGGATGGCCACCACCCCCTCCATGGCCAGGGGGAGAACACGGGGCTGGTGGTGGTGGGCGATGCAGCATCCCTGTGCGATCCCTTCCTGGCCGAAGGTCTGCGCCCCGCCCTGATCAGCGGCTGCCGGGCCGCTGAGGCGATCGCAGCCTGGTTGGCCGGCGAGCCCATGGCCCTGGCCGGCTACACCAGCCAGATGCGGGCCGAATGGGGCGAGTCGATGGCCTGGGGCAAGCGCATCGCCCAGGTGTTCTATCGGGTGCCACGGGTGGGCTATCAGCTAGGCATCAAGCGCCCCACCGCACCGCAGCGCATTGCCCAGATCCTTTCCGGCGAGATGGGCTACAGCGACATCGCCCAGCGGGTGATCCGCCGGTTGCTGTTCCAGCGCTCCTGAAGGCAAACTTCAAATCTTGGTGCAAGCCTCAGATCTTGGTGCAGTCTTTGAGTTGCCGCAGACGCTGATCGATCGAGCCCAACAGCTCGATGGCAAACATCGGCGACTCCTGCACCGCAAACAGAAACTTTTCGCGGTTCATCACCAACAACTTGCACGGGGTTATAGCCCGGGCATTGCCATAGCGGCGGTGATCGCTCGTGACCAAAGCACCCGCGCCGAACACATCGCCGGCATTGATCTGCTCATGGCCCTGGTCCCCGTTCCAGCTCAACTGCACCGAGCCCTCCAGCAGGCCGAACATGCAATCGCCCGATTCCCCCGACGCGAAAATCAAATCCCCCGGCTCCACCGTGACCACCTCACCGTTGCTGGCCAGGGCGCGCATGGTGTCGAGGGCGTTCACGGTGCGACGGCGATGGACAGAGATGGGTCAGTGTGCCCCATACCAGTTAAGGCTGGCTGAAGCCGGCACCAACCAGGGCCGCACCCAGTCCACCCTTGATGTCCTCCGGGGCGAGCCGGCCATCTTTGTCGGTGTCAAGAGCATCGAACACCGCATCGCTGCCCAGCCATTCTTCGCGGGTGATGCAACCGTCGCCATCGAGATCGTTGAGCAGGAAGATCTCGTGCACGGCATGGCTAAAGGCGGCACCGCCCTCCAGCTCGGCCAAGCGATGGGCCAGCTGGGCCTCCAGGGCTTCGATCGCCTTGCAGAAGCCGCGGATCCCCTCATCCAGCTTCTCGGTGGCCATCGGATCAGCCGCCAGCATCTGGCGGAAGTGGGGTTCATCGAGATGGATCTGGGCTTCCGTGGGGGCCGGATCAAAGGCGTTGAGTTTGCGCTCCAGTTCCCCCTCGGTCTGGCGCAACTGATCGAGCAGCGCCGGCGAGATGGTGAGCAGATCACAGCCCGCCAGCTCGATGATCTCCTCAATATTTCGGAAGCTGGCTCCCATCACCTCGGTTTTGTAGCCGTAGGTTTTGAAGTAGTTGAAGATCTGGGTCACGGAGATCACACCAGGATCTTCTGGGCCGGGATAGCCGTCGCGGCCGGTGCTCTTCTTGTACCAATCCAGGATGCGCCCCACGAATGGTGAGATCAGGGTGACGCCGGCCTCAGCGCAGGCCACCGCCTGAGCAAAACCGAACAACAGCGTCAGGTTGCAGTGAATGCCCTCCTGCTCCAGTTGCTGGGCGGCGAGAATGCCCTCCCAGGTTGATGCCACCTTGATCAGCACCCGGTCATTGCTGATGCCCGCCTGGTTGTACAGGCCGATCAGTTTGCGGGCCTTGGCGATGGTGGCCTCGGTGTCGTAGCTGAGGCGGGCG
>JBIPLV010000239.1:0-3022 GCA_044369475.1 Cyanobium sp.
GCGGAAGCGTTGGGGCAACGCTTTGAAGGGTCCGAGCTTTGTCCCTGCCGGCCCGGGGAGGCGGCCGCCCAGGTGCAGCTGCAGGCCTTTTGCGATGGCGGTGCTCTGCTCGATTACGAGTCCGGCCGCAACCTGCCAGGCCAGGCCGGCACCTCAGCGCTGAGTGCGGCGCTGAAGTTCGGCACCCTCAGCCCGCGCCAGGCCTGGCACGCAGCCCAGCAGGCCAAGGCGTTGGCGCGGGGGGATGAGCAGAGGCACTCGATCCAGGTGTGGGAGCAGGAGCTGGCCTGGCGGGAGTTTTACCAACAGGCCCTGTTCCATTTCCCGGAGCTGGCCGAGGGCCCCTACCGGCCCCAGTGGCGCCATTTCCCCTGGGACAACCACCAAGGCCACTACGAAGCCTGGTGTGAGGGGCTCACCGGCATGCCGATCATCGATGCCGCCATGCGCCAGCTCAACCAGAGCGGCTGGATGCACAACCGCTGCCGCATGATCGTGGCCTCGTATCTGGTGAAAGACCTGATCTGCGATTGGCGCTGGGGCGAGAGCGCTTTCATGCAGCGGCTGGTGGATGGCGACCTGGCTGCCAACAACGGCGGTTGGCAGTGGAGCGCCAGCAGCGGCATGGACCCCAAACCCCTGCGCATCTTCAACCCCGCCACCCAGGCCAGCAAATTCGATCCCGAGGCCGACTACATCCGCCACTGGCTGCCGGAGCTGCGCCACGTGAGCAGCCGCGACCTGATTAGCGGCGAAATTGCCCCGCTGGAGCGGCGCGGCTACCCGGAGCTGATCGTGAGCCACAAGCAGCAGCAGGCCCGCTTCAAAGCCCTCTATGCCGCCCTGCCGCGGGGGTGAGCTCAGGCCGCGAGGACCTGTTCAGCGTCGGAACCTGCGGAAGCGCTGGCGGCGGTGATGGTGAGCAGCACCTCGATCACCCGTTGCTGCTGCGCATCGCTGAGTTCCGGGAAGATCGGCAGGCTGAGCACCTCTGAGCACAGCCGTTCTGTGATGGGAAGCGATCCGGGACCATAGCCGAGCTGCGCATAGGCCGGTTGGCGGTGGATTGGGATCGGGTAGTAAATGATCGAGCTGCTTGCAGAGCAGTTCAAGCTGCAGGATGGCTCGATGTGGGTGCTCTTGTCTGATCGATCGCAATCCTGGGCTACAGTTTTTTGATGGATCTCGCAACCGTATCCCCCAAGTACCAGGTGGTCATCCCCAAGCGGGTGCGGGAGCAATTTGGCCTGTGCCCCGGCCAGCAGCTGCAGGTGATCGCCCTGCCGGGTCGCATTGAGCTGGTGCCGAGCCAGTCTCCTGTAGCCCTTCGAGGGTTTCTGCCTGGGCAGAACACCTTTGTGCGCGAGGCAGACCGGCTGTGAGCGTCCGGCCAGCCGTGGTCGACTCCTCTGGGTGGATCGAGGTGTTCACCGACGGCCCCCAGGCCGGCAGCTTCGTGGCCGTGCTGGAGTCCCAAGCAACCTTGGTTGTGCCCGTGATCAGCATCCTTGAGGTGTTCAAGTGGGTATTGCGTGAACACAGCGAGGCCCAGGCCATTCAGGCGGCCGCCGCGATGCAGAGGGGGCTCGTGGTGGATCTCGACACCACGCTCGCGATCGCAGCCGCCCAGCTCAGCCATGCCCATCGCCTTCCCATGGCTGACAGCATCATCCTGGCCACGGCCCGATCCCATCAGGCCCTGCTCCACACCATGGATGCCGACTTTCGCGGCCTTGGCGACGACGTGGAACTTATCGAGAAACTGGCCTGAGCCGATCTGGGGTTGGGCCGAACAGTGTGCGACCTCGCGTGTGTTCCCATTCGCTCGGTGCAAGGCGGCGTCATCGACCTCTGGCGCGCCTCGACCGGTAGTTTTGCGATATGGGGGCTGATGCGTTGAGCCAGATCCACTTCCCTGTCCCCATCGGCAATGACAGACCCCTGGTGGTGATCGGTGGGATCAACGTGCTGGAGAGCCTGGAGCTGGCCCTGGAGGTTGGTTCGGCCTTCCGTGAGGCCTGCAGCGCCTTGGGCCTTGGATTTGTGTTCAAGGCCAGCTTTGACAAGGCCAACCGCAGCTCGATCCACAGCTTTCGCGGCCCGGGCCTCGAGCAGGGCCTGGCCTGGCTCCGCCAGGTGAACCAGCAGCTGCAGGTGCCGGTGCTCACGGATGTGCACGAGCCTTGGCAGGTGCCCGCGGCGGTAGAAGTTTGCGATGTTCTGCAGCTACCCGCCTTTCTGGCCCGCCAAACCCCCCTGGTGGAGGCGCTGGCGGCCTCAGGCAAGCCCGTGCACATCAAAAAGCCGCAGTTCCTCTCCCCACAGCAGATGGGGCCTTTGGTGCAGAAGTTTGAGCAGCTGGGCTGCCGCGATCTGGTGCTGTGTGAGCGGGGCAGCTGCTTCGGGTATGACAACCAGGTGGTGGATCTGCTCGGCCTGGGGGTGATGCGGCAGGTGAGCGGCGACAAGCCGATCAGCGTGGACGTGACCCATGCGCTGCAGTGCCGCACCCCGGGAGATGCGCAGTCCGGCGGGAGGCGCGAGCAGATGCTGCCGCTGGCCAAGGCGGTGGTGGCCTCTGGGATCGCAGCGGTGTTCTTGGAGGCCCATCCCGATCCGGATCAGGCCCGCTGTGATGGGCCCAGTGCCCTGCCCAGCGCCCTGATCAGGCCTGTGCTCGAGCAGCTCAGCGCCATTGATCGCCTGGTGAAGGCGCAGCCGGCATTGAGGATTGGCTGATGCAAGCCGCCAATTGCCTGATCGTGATTCCAGCCCGCTGGGGCTCCACACGGCTGCCCGGCAAGCCCCTGCTGCCCCTGGCCGGCAAGCCCCTGATTCAGTGGGTGGTGGAGGCGGCCCTGCAGGTGCGCAACGCCAGCGGCGTGCTGGTGGCCACCGATCACGCCTCGATCGCTGAGGTGGCGCGTGCCGCCGGAGCCCAGGCGGCCCTCACCAGCCCTGAGCTGCGCAACGGCACGGAGCGGCTGCTGGCGATCACGGCGGAGTTTCCGGCGGCTTGGTA
>JBIPLV010000318.1:0-3001 GCA_044369475.1 Cyanobium sp.
CCCTTGCTGAGCCCACCCCGCTGGCAATTGCAGCTGCTGCAACGGTTGAGGCCAATCGGTTCGCTGGCTGGCCGCCTGGGTCTGACGCCCATGAAGCCCACCCCATAGGTTGCGCCCATGCGCAGCCAGACGCTCAGCAACCTCCGTCGTCTTCTTGGCTATCTGCCCCGCCGCAGGCTCTGGTCGTTGGGGCTGCAGGTGCTGCTCTCCCTGGTGCCTGGGGTGGTGGACCTGCTCACCGTGGCGGTGGTGGCACGGCTCACCGGAGCGCTCTCCGGCGCGGCGCTCTACGACCAGCTGCCAGGCATCCACGTGTTCGGAGGCGATCGCCCCGATCAGAGCCTCTGGCTGATCGGGGTGTTTGTGCTGCTGGCGTGGGTGTCGTCGCTCACCAAGCTTCTGCTGCGTTATTTGCAGAACTCCGTGTCCACGCAGATCTGGCGTGATCTGTCCGATCAGGCCTTTGCCCGGGTGCTGCGGCAGGGCTTTGAGTACCACCTCGGCCGCAGCACGCCGGAGCTGGCGGCTCAGATCCTGCAGAACTACGAGCGCATCGCCTCCTGCGCCGTGCGGCCCGTGCTGCAAATGATCAGCGCCCTGGTGTCGATCGTGCTGTTGTCGGTGGGGGTGCTGTTCATCGGCCGTTGGCTGGCGGTGGCCCTGGTGGGCGGCCTGGCCATTGCCTATTGGCTGCTGACCACCATGATCACGCCCCAGCTCCGCCATGCTGTGAGGCAGCGACTGCGCCAGGAGCGCGAGAGCAACGAGATCCTCTACGAATCGTTGGCCTCAATCCGGGATATCCAACTCACCAGCAGTGAGCCCTATTTCCAGGGTCAGTTTGAGCGGGTGGGGGAGCGGGCCAAGCGCTACGTGGTGGCCGGTGAGCTGCTGCCGGACATCCCCCGCGGCTTGATTGAGCCCCTGGGGATTTCGATGATCTTTGTGGTGGGGGCGATACCGGCACTGCTCTCGGGTAGTAGCCAGAGCATCTCCTCTGTGCTTCCGTTTCTGGCCACCATTGCAGTGGCGGCCCTGAGGCTCACCGGGCCCCTGCAGGATCTGTTTCGGGCGATGACCATGTTGCGCGGCAGCCTGCCGGTTGTGAGCACGGCCCTCGATCTGCTTGATCTTCCGGCCGATCGCCCCACCCTGCGGACCGCTGGTGTGCCGTCGGCGGCGGGGGTGTTCCCGCGCCACACCATCAGGCTGCAGCAGGTGAGCTACCGCTACCCCGGCCATCAGGACTGGGTGCTTCAGGACGTGAGCCTCTCGATCCCGGTGGGCTCGCGCGTGGCCCTGGTGGGCTCCACCGGCAGCGGCAAATCCACCACCGCCAACATCCTGCTCGGGTTGCTGCACCCCCAGCGGGGCCAATTGGAGTTGGATGGCATCCCCGTGGAGGGGCTGGATCTTCCCGCCTGGCAGGCCAACTGCGCCCAGGTGCCCCAAACGATCACGTTGCTCAACCGCAGCGTGCTGGAGAACGTGGCCTTCGGCGAAAGTCCGGAGCGGGTGAACCAAGACCGCGTCTGGGAGGCCCTGGAGGCGGCCCAACTGCAGGAGTTTGTGGCCGAGATGCCCTATGGCCTGTTCACCCAGGTGGGGGAAAACGGCCTACGGCTCTCGGGCGGCCAGCGGCAACGGTTGGCCCTGGCCCGGGCCTTCTATCGGCAGGCCAGCTTCCTGGTGCTGGATGAGGCCACCAGCGCCCTCGACAACCGCACCGAGTCGGAGGTGATTGAAGCCCTGGAGGTCATCGGCCGCCGTTGCACCACCGTTGTGATTGCCCACCGCTTGAGCACCGTGCAGCGCTGCGACCGCATCTATGAATTTGCGGACGGTCGGGTGAAGGCCTACGGCAGCTACAGCGAGTTGCAGCAGTGCTCCGATAGCTTCCGGGAGTTGGCGCAACTCGAGGGCCGCTCCGCAACGGTATGAGTTTTCTGGCGGGCCTCAACGACGCCCAGCGCAAGGCGGTGGACCACCACGAGGGCCCGCTCTTGGTGGTGGCCGGCGCCGGCAGCGGCAAAACCCGCGCCCTTACCCACCGCATCGCCCATTTGATTGGCCAGCACGGCGCAGATCCCGCTGAGCTGTTGGCAGTCACCTTCACCAACAAGGCCGCTCGGGAGATGAAGGAGCGGCTGGAGCTGTTGCTGGCCCAGAAGCTGGCCCAGAGCCAGTTCGGCCAGCCCTGGAGCACCCTGGCGGCGGTGGATCAGCGCCAGTTGCGCTCCCGCATCTACCGGGAGGTGATCAAAGACCTCTGGATCGGCACCTTCCACGCCCTGTTTGCGCGGTTGCTGCGCTTCGACATCGACAAATACAAGGATCCTGAGGGCCTCAGCTGGACCCGCCAGTTCTCCATCTACGACGAGGCCGATGCCCAGAGCCTGGTGAAGGAGATCGTGACCCAGGAGCAGGGCCTCGACCCCAAGCACTTTGAGCCCAAGAAGGTGCGCTGGGCGATCAGCAACGCCAAAAACCAGGGCTGGATGCCGGAGCAGCTGGAGGCCGATGCCGGCGGCCAGCGCGGCAAGTTGATGGCGGAAACCTACCGGCGCTACCGCCGCGCCCTGGCGGCCAACAACGCCCTCGATTTCGATGATCTGCTGTTGCTGCCCGTGCAGCTGCTGCGCCAGAACGAGCAGGTGCGTGGTTATTGGCACCGGCGCTTTCGCCATGTGCTGGTGGATGAGTATCAGGACACCAACCGCACCCAGTACGAGCTGCTGAAGCTGCTGGTGACCGACGGCCACGACCCCGCCGCCTTTGATGCCTGGCAGGGGCGTTCGGTGTTTGTGGTGGGCGACGCCGACCAGAGCATCTACAGCTTCCGGGCCGCCGATTTCACGATCTTGATGGGCTTTCAAGAGGATTTTGGCGACGGCGTGGCCGACGAGGTCACCCGCACGATGGTGAAGCTCGAGGAGAACTACCGCTCCACCGCCACGATCCTGCAGGCCGCCAATGCGCTGATCGCCAACAACCGCGAGCG
>JBIPLV010000269.1:0-2994 GCA_044369475.1 Cyanobium sp.
CGTCGAAGCCGCGCCGACGCGGATGATGGGGCCCCTTCTCACCGAGGTGCCACTTGCCGAACATCCCCGTCGCGTAGCCCGCCCGCCCGAGGACATCGGCGACGGTGTCACGATCGAGGGGCAGGTCGACGACGTTCTCCACCGGCCGAAGCGGTCGCATGCTCCAGTCGAAGCGATTGATGCCGCCGACCGTGTAGACCCCGGTGCGGGCGCCATACTGCCCGCTCATGAGCGCGGCCCGGGTCGGGGTGCAGTTCTGGCAGTGGTGGTGATTCGTGAAGCGGGTGCCCTCGGCCGCGAGGCGATCGATCTGCGGCGTCTCGTAATAGCGGCTGCCCTGGCAGGCCAGGTCGGTCCAGCCAAGGTCATCGGCGAGGATGAAAACGATGTTGGGGGGCCGGGCGTCGGCGGCCTGCGAGCCGTTCGAGGCGGCGCTGCCCGTCAGCACAGTGGCGGCGACCATCGCGCATCGCAGGACAGTGGCCACGGTCATGGGCACGCTCGCACTCCCGGGTCGGCCCGCCGGCCTTCGCCGACCGGCCGACCCGGAGGATAGCAGACCCGTCACTCTCGGCCGACGTCGCGATCAGTTCGACAGCGGCAGCGCGCCGACGACGCCGTCGCCACCGACGATGATCTCACCCGTGAGCCTGGATCTGGCCCGGATCGTAGCGAGATTCTCGTCGATGACCCACGAGTTGTAGGCTGCCAGGAGCAGGCTCTCCGGCGACGCGGTGGCGTCGTTGGAGATGTCCCAGAACATCATGCCACCGAGGCCGATGTCCTCGGCCCACTGCGACCGCTGCGCGATCGAGGAGGGCGTCTCGAAGGAACTGAAGATCTTCTCCCTGGCGTTGTACAGGTAGGACGCCTGGGCGTTGTCGTCCCAATACAACTTCCAGTCGCTGCCTGGGGCCTGCAACCTCCCCAGGAGGTCCTTGTAGTCGTAGTTGCCCGCCTCGAACGAACCCGGTGCGGCGCCGCTGGCCACTTCGGAATAGCCTCCGTCACCGCCGTCGGCGACACCGCTCCACGCCCGTGCGTAGAGCGGCGCGCCAAGGACGATCTTCTTCGCCGCCACGCCCGCCTGGAGGTAGGCGTTGACGGCCGTTTTCACGTCGTAGCCAACCGGGTCTCCCGTGAAGCCCGCCAGATGTCCGGTCGTGCTCTCCCACGTGCCGTGGAAGTCGTAGGTCATGAGGTTGAAGAAGTTGACGTACGGCGCGAGCCCGGGCAGGTTGAAGTTCCTGATCTTGTCGAGCCCGGCGGGCGAGGCGATCGACAGTTCATAGGCGCGGCCGAGCCGTGACCCGAGCGCGTCGACCTTCGCACGCACCTTCTGCATGAGGAGGGCGTAATTGGCCCCGTCCTGCGGGCTCGCGGAATTCCCGTCGAGACCGCCACCACCCGGATACTCCCAGTCAAAGTCGATCCCGTCGAACATCCGGTAGGTGTCGAGGAACCGTACGAGCGAGTTGGCGAACGTCTCGCGGCCCGCCTCCGTGGAGCACACGGTGCTGAAGTGGGTGGAGAGCGTCCAGCCGCCCACCGCGATGCTCACCTTGAGGTGTGGATACTTCTCCTTGAGCTGCGCGAGCTGGGCGAAGTTGCCCCACACCGTCTGCGTGGCCCGCGGGTCGCCCGGCGGGTAGTACCACTGGTCGGCCTGGCCGCTGACCGTCTCGCCGGCGGGAAACCGCTTCTCGACGGCGGCGTAGGAATCGAACAGCGCCACCTCGCCGTTGCTCTTGAGGTCGAGGAACGAGTAGATGAGGTGCGTCAGTTTGTCGGCCGGGACGTCGGCCACCTGGAAGTTGCGACCGTAGATGCCCCACTCGGGGAAGTAGGCCGCGAGCACCTTGTCGTGGGCCGCGATCGGCACCGTGGCGCCCGGCACGCCCGGTGTCGGTGCCGGTGCCGGAGCCGGAGCCGGAGCCGGGGCCGGAGCTGGAGCCGGTGCCGGTGCCGGGGTGGGCGCCGGGCTCGGTGCCGGTGCGGCGGCATCGAACGCGAACTGCACCGGCCGCAGGGCCTCGACCTTGGCCGTGTTCACCGTCCTCCAGTCGTCGGCGAGGATGCCGCCGGTGTCACCCGAGTTCGGGTTCCACGACCAGTAGGTCCAGCTGATTCCCTGCTGCCCGGCGGCGAGGTCGCCCGTGCCGTTGCCATCGAGGTCGCCCGCCAGGTACTTCGTGAGGTTCGTATACCACGCCCGGTCGCTCGCGGTCTCGAGCTTCGAGCCGAATTCACCCAGCAGCACCGGAGCCGTGCCGGTGCGGAAGAGGTAGCCCCAGTTGCGATCCCAGACGTCGTAGAGATTCCGCGGATAGTCGGCCGCACTGAAGTAGGACTGGGGGAAGACGCTCGCCGGGTAGTCGTGGGGCGAGTAGACGAGCCGGCCGGGGACCGTGAGCCGCACGGGATGCGTGCCCGCGTTCGACAGGTTGCCGCCCCACCAGTAGTTGCCCGATGATGCCCGTTCCACGCCCTCGACGACGACGAGGAGGTTGGGATTGGCCGCGAGCACGGCATTGCCGGCCCGCTCCGCCGCCAGCCGCCAATCGTTGGGACCGCCGTCGCCCCACGTGGCTGGTCCGTGCGGCTCGTTGTGGAGGTCGATGCCGATCACGGCAGGAGACGTCGCGTAGCGGCGCGCGAGCAGCGAGAGATTCGCGATCCACGCGGTCTCGGGATAGGCCGCGGTGTACCAGAGGCCAGAGCCGTTGGGGCCGTTGCCCGCCTCCGAGCGATGGTGGTCGAGGATGATGCGCAGGCCGATCTGGCTCGCATATGCCACGATGCGGTCCATCACCTGCAGGCCGTTGAGCCCCTGCAGGTCTGCGTTCTTCGAGAAGTCGATCCCATTGGGCATGCTGCCCGACTCGAGGAGCTGGTCGCTGTACGGCAGACGGATCGTGTTGAAGCCCTCGGACTTCATCTGATCCATCATCTCGCGATAGCCTCGCGACCAGAGGCCGTGTGGGGCGAAGTTGG
>JBIPLV010000328.1:0-2979 GCA_044369475.1 Cyanobium sp.
GTCAGAGGCGCACCCACGGTTGCTGAAAGCAGGGAACGGGGTCGCCTTCGTCGAGGCCGGCAAAACAGGAGTCCCGCAGCACCGCCCGCAGCAGCCACACTTGATCTCGCAATTCAGGGGGGCAGCCACCCATCGGGGGCTGCAGGCTCAGCTCGCCTTCGCCGCGCCCGTAGACCACCACAAACGCCTTGCGCGTGCTTGGAGCCGTGTGTGGCCCGCTGCCATGCACCGTCCAGCCACTGTGAAACGAGCAGCTGCCGGGGTTGAGGCCCTGGGTGCTTTGTTGATGCCAGCCTTCGGTGCTCCAGGTGTTGGGCAGCTGGTCAAACTGTTGCTTGTCGCTGCCGCCCGCGAGCCAGTGGGTTGCTGGGTGCGGGCTGAGCCAGTAGTCCAGCGGGGCATCTTGTTGTTGGCAGACGGGTGTTAAGGGGATCCAAATGGTGAGAAATTCACACCCATCCACCGGAATGAAGATGGCGTCTTGGTGCCACGGGGTGTGTTCGCTGCCGGGTTCTTTGAAGTAGGTCTGATCCCTGAGCAGCCAGAGATCGGTTGTTTCCATCACGGTTTGAGCCAGGCGCGCGGGCTCCTCCTCCAGCAGCCACCGTTGCAGGCGTTCGCTGCGGCGACAGAGGTTTTCCAGAAACGTCCACTTGGTGCCATACCCACGCACACTCACCTCCACGCCACTTGGCTGGCTGCCTGAGTGGGATGGCGTCATCAAGGATTCAATCAAGGCCGCCATCTCGGCGATCTTGTCGGCAGCGCAAAAATCCTCAGCCCAACCTGTGCGATAGCCGGTGGTCTGAAGTCTCAGCATGCCGTGATGCGCTGAACCCTGTTGGCGCAAACGGCTGTTGGCGCAAACGGCTTTGCGATACTACGCCCACGTTCCGGTGTGTCATGTCCCCCACCTGGAGACAGCTGTGGCAGCACCACCCTGAGATTGACGCCCTGTTTGCGCCGCTGAAGCCTTCCGCGGCGCAGCTGGCACTGATCGAAGACCTGTCGCCGCTGGATGTTCCGGCGTTTGGCTTGGAAGTGTCCCGTGTGGCCGGGAACCGTCGCCCTCAGTTGGCGTTGCTGCTGCTCAGTGGGCGGGCCCAACGCTGGCGGCAGCTGTTTGCGGCTTACCTCAGGCCGGATGGCTGTTTGGCTCCGGGCATCGCGCTGGAGGCGATCCAGCCTTTGATCGCCACGCAACCCTGGCTTCAACCGGACACCTGGTTGGAGTGGTCAGCCACACCCCGGCGATCCCAGGGCGGCGGGTTCATGCTGTTTCGCCGCTTGGCGGCGTCGCCAACCCTGCAGGAGCTCGAGCCGCTGTGTCATGCCCTGGCTCAGGGGTTGTCGCCAGCGCTGCAGCAGCGCGTTGGTCTGCCTTCACCAGCCTGGTTTGCGGCGTTGGCTCGGCTGCCCTTGGGCACCCTGGATCAATGGGGCATCAGTGTTGACCCAGGCAGCTCTGGCTGGCGCTTTCTGTTCAGTTCGGATCAGCCGGTCGCTGTTTTGGAGAGCTGTGGCCTACCTGAGGCCGTGACACGTTGCTTGGCTGGATCGCCGCTGCACTTCAGCTTTGATTCCCGCTGGATGCCGACGGCCGCCTGCGGGGTTGAGGTGTTGCCCCACTATCGCCGCACATCCACGGTCACGGCCTATCCGGGGGAGGTGCCCACGGGGCAGGCGCAATGGCCCACTTGGCCCAGCCAACCGGTGTTTTGGGCCTCCAACCGCTACCTGCGGATGGTCGACGGATCCGTCCATCTCCCATCCGGCACTGCTTTGGGCCGCTCGCTGGGGCTGCGGGGTGGGTTGAGCCACCAGAAATTGGTGATTCGGGCGGGCGAGGTGATCGATCACAAGCTGTATGTGGGCCTGATGGTGAGCCAGTTCCGTGAGGCTGAGGTGCTGGGTTCTTCCGGCTCGGCGCGCGGCCTGAACAGCGGCACGGCCCAGCGGGAGGCGTTGCGTGCGCTGGCGGCTCAGCGGCTTGCGGAAGCCCCCGCGAGTTGGTTTGGCTTTCCCCTGCAGCCCGGCGCCTCAGACCTATGGATTCCGCTGGCCTGTTTGGTGTTGGCGGCCTCTGCCAAGCAGGCACCCGACTTGGCCAGCACCTATGAGCGCATGCAGGCCACGATGACTCCGGTGCTCGAGGCGGCGGCTCCGGTGGGTTACGCCACGGGCTGTCCGCCGGATCTGGACAGCACGCTGTGGTTGTTGCGGTGTCGTACCGCGTTGGGTTACCCCCGTTCGGCGTCGTTGGAGCAGTGGGTTGCATCGGCCTGGACCGCAGCGGGTTTGCCGACTTACCCCAGCGCAGCGGAGATTGCGGCATTCATCGCGCAACCGATCGAGGGTGTGAGCGGCTGGTGCAGCCCCCACGATTGTGTGACCAGCCATCTGGCGGCCGACCCGGCGTTGCCGGGCTCCGTTCGGGCCCTGCAACTCGTGCGTCAGACCTTGCGATCCGGCCGCTTCCAGAGTTACTGGTGGCCACTGGATGGGTTGGCGTTGGTGTTGCTGCCACGGGGGTGTTTGCCGGCTTCGGTGGTTCAGCGGGTTGCCCAGCAGGTGCTGTCTCCCCCGTGCCGTGCGGTGATGCCAGCGGATCAAGCCGAGCGGTTGGAGCGCTTTGTGCGGGCACTGCTGCTGTTGCGCCATGGCGCGTTGGCGGAGCAGCAGGGGGCCCTGGCGGCGTGCAGCGCGTTGATCCAGCGCCCTGCGGATTTTGTGCCGTTGTTGGTGCTGCAGGTGCCTGAGCCCCAGCGTGTTCAGGCGGATCAGCAACCCAGCTGGATCTGGAACGGGCGCCAGCAGGGGGCGCTGGTGTCAGATCCCTATGGCTATTTCGCCGCCAGCCTGTTGCTGCATGTGCTGCAGGGTTAGGTGCGCTTGAGGTAGGCCTCAAAGTCGCTGGTTTGAAACAGGTCATCCACCCCACCGCTAGCCAGGGCATCAAGCTCGTCGTCGGTCATCGCG
>JBIPLV010000193.1:0-2977 GCA_044369475.1 Cyanobium sp.
CGCCCCCATCGTCTAGAGGCCTAGGACACCTCCCTTTCACGGAGGCGACAGGGGTTCGAATCCCCTTGGGGGTATTTACAACCAAACAACGGCCCAAAGAGTTGCTTTTCGCAACACCACGGCCAGATCATTTCAGAGCCAGCGAGCTTCGCCGGAAGACATCGTTTGCAGGTGATTGCGCTCGCCTGCAAGTGTTAGCGCTCGCCGACATCCACCCCAATCATCCAGTTCAACAACCTGTTCAGGAGTCTGTTCAGGAATCTGTTCAACAGCCTGCTCATCAGCAGGGATGCTTCAGGACAAGGCAGCGCGGCGCTCGGCTTCGCGCTGCACCCCGCGCAGGTTGTTGGCCAGATCTTCGCGCAGGCGCTGCTCGATCAGCCCGATCGGCATGCCCGGGCGGCCCTGCACGGTGAGCTCATAAAGCAGGCGGGTGGCCTCGCCGCTGCTGCCGATCTGCCAGCAGCCCTCAAAGCGGCGGAAATCTCCGCGGCACATGCAGAAACGCAGCTCGCCGGCGTCCCGGTCTTCGACCAGCTCCAGTTCCACTCTGGCGCTGAAGCGCAGACCACAAAATTGCTGGGTGCCCACCTGTTCAAGACCCACCCGGTTGCCGCGGCGCCAGAGCTCACGGGAGGAGGCGAGGTTGGGAATGAAACGATTGAGGTTGGCGTAGTCGGTGAGCACGGCCCAGAGCCACTCGGGAGAGAGGGGCAGGCGCAGCTGGACAGCCAAACGCCGAACGCCCTGGGGCAACCGCTCCATCTCCTGCTGGATGGTGTCGAGGCTGCAGGCTTGGCTGCTGCTTGGGCAAACCTTGTTGCTGCTGGAATCGGTCACACCGGCCAAGGACCTGGACAGGCCCGGGGAAGACAGGTCCGCGGGGACTGTCGGGGCTAGGAGCTGCGCCAAGGGAGCACGGGGTAGGTGTGCTGGCGCACAAACCTAGCGGTGTCTGCGGGAAAAGCGCAGCGGAAAGGTTCCCTATGATCAGCGCGCTTTTGAGGGGGCTGAGTCTGCATGCGAGTTACCACCGGTCGCGCCACCCAGTCCGACAACCGCATGTTCACCATCGTGGTGGAAGCATTCGGTATGGGGCCCCAGCGCCAGGCCGAACGGCGATTCACCGTGCCCTTTGGCCAACTGCAGGGGCTGATGCAAACGATTGCCCTGCAGGGTGGACGCATCCGCGAGGTCCGCACCGCCGAACCGGCTTCCACCGCACCTGCATCACCTGCCCCCGAAGCCAAAGCCGCTCCTTCGAAACCCGCTGCCGTGTCCCACGCCGACGTCCCCGTCAACCTCTACAAGCCGAAGGACCCGTTCATCGGCACCGTGACCGAGAATTACAGCCTGCTGGCGGATGGGGCGATCGGTCGGGTGAACCACATCACCTTCGATCTCAAGGGTGGCGATCCCCAGCTCCACTACGTGGAGGGCCAGAGCATCGGCATCATTCCCGATGGCACCGACGCCAACGGCAAGCCCAACAAGCTGCGCCTGTATTCGATCGCCAGCACCCGCCACGGCGACAACCTCGCCGGCGACACCGTCTCCCTGTGCGTGCGGCAGCTCCAGTACGAGAAGGACGGCGAGACGATCAACGGCGTCTGCTCCACCTTCCTCTGTGACATCGAGCCCGGCGCCAAGGTGAAGATCACCGGCCCGGTTGGCAAGGAGATGCTCCTGCCCGATGACGAGGAGGCCAACGTGATCATGCTGGCCACCGGCACCGGCATCGCGCCGATGCGCACCTACCTGCGCCGCATGTTCGAACCCACCGAACGGGAGAAGAACGGCTGGCACTTCCGCGGCAAGGCCTGGCTGTTCATGGGCTCACCCACCACGGCCAACCTGCTCTACGACGACGACTTCAACCGCTACCAGGAGCAGTATCCGGACAACTTCCGCTACACCAAGGCGATCAGCCGCGAGCAGCAGAACGCCAACGGCGGTCGGATGTACATCCAAGACCGCGTCAGCGAGAACGCCGAAGAGATCTTCTCCTGGATCGAAAACCCCAAGACCCACGTCTACATGTGCGGTCTGCGGGGCATGGAGCCAGGCATCGACGAAGCCATGGCCACCGCCGCCGCCGCCAAGGGGCTCAACTGGGCCGAGCTGCGTCCCCAGCTCAAGAAGGCCGAGCGCTGGCACGTGGAGACCTACTGAGCCCGGGCCCAGCCCGCTGCTTCCTCCCAGCCCGCCACCCCGGCGGGCTTTTTTTTGGCCAATCCCACACAGAAACCATCACAAAGTGGGCCAAGCGGTGGGCGTGGCCGTCAGGCCCGTTAAACCATGGTCACCGCGAAGGCATCCATGGGCGCCGTGCTCACCAATCCACTGCGGGTCGGCCTCCGGCAGGAGCGGGTGATCCCGCCCCAATGCCTGGTGATCTTCGGAGCCAGTGGCGACCTCACGCACCGCAAGCTGATTCCGGCGCTCTTCGAGCTGTTCCGCCAGCGGCGCCTGCCCAGTGAATTTGCGGTGCTGGGCTGCGCCCGCCGGCCCTGGAGCGACGAGGAATTCCGCCAGAAGATGGCCGAAGCGATGGCCAGCGAGGTGGCCGAGCACCGCATGGCCTGGGAGCAGTTTGCGGCTGGCCTCTTCTACGAGCCGGTGGATCTGCAGGATCCGCCCACGGTCGTGCGGCTCGGCCAGAGGCTGGACGCGCTCGACCGGCAGCGGGCCACCCGCGGAAACCGCACCTTCTACCTGTCGGTGTCGCCGAATTTCTACGGCAGTGGCTGCCGGGCCCTGGCCGCCGCCGGCCTGCTGAGCGATCCAGCCCGCAGCCGGGTGGTGATCGAGAAGCCCTTCGGCCGCGACTACGGCAGCGCCCAGGAGCTCAACCGGGTGGTGCAGGCCAGCGCCCAGGAAAACCAGATCTTCCGGATCGACCACTACCTGGGCAAGGAGACGGTCCAGAACATCCTGGTGCTGCGCTTCGCCAACACGATCTTCGAACCGATCTGGA
>JBIPLV010000194.1:0-2963 GCA_044369475.1 Cyanobium sp.
GGCTTCTCTGCATCGGAGATCGGGTCCAGCTACGGGCCGGTGATCGCCGCCGGTATCAAGACAGGAGGCGAGGCGCGAATCCTCGTGCTCGACATCGACGGGGCCAGTGCCAGCGCGTGGATCAGGGTCAAAGGCATCGACCCTGACGCGCTGCAGACATGGCGGATCAACCGCGACACCGACTCCGCACGCTTCAAGCTCGTATTCAGGCTCACTGCCGAGCAGGAGCTCGAGTTTCCTCAGACCAAGCTGCTACTGCCGACCAAGCAGCGTGACAAGGAGAACGGCATCAAGGGCGAGGCGGTGGAGGTGTACTTCCAGCCCGGCGCCCAGGTGGTCGTGATCGGTGCGCACCCCAGCAGCGGCGGCAACTACATCTGGCAGGGATCGCCGGCTGAGATTGCGACACCAGATGGCGCCTTGATGGCCCTGCTTCAAACCATCAAGAACAGAGTGGAGGAGCTCAGGGGCAAAGGTGATACATCCCGCCCACCTGGCGGCACAAGCGGCAGCAAAGGAAAGTGGCATGGAAGCAGTCACCGCAACCCGTGCCCAATCTGCGGCCGCGATCACAGCGCAGCGTGCACACGATCAACGGCACCAGATGGAGCTGAGTTTGCATCCTGCTATCAGGGCTCCAGCTTCCAACCGCCGCTCAATCTGAAGAAGGGCCAGACCCACATGGGCCACGACGGCCGCGAGTGGGCGTTTATCCGCGAACACAGAGCCGAGGGCCTTGGCTGGAAGTCACTCTTCAAGATCCACACACCACGCCCGCAGCCCAGCCAGCCGATGAACGGCGAGGCTTACATACCTGCAGACGGCCCGAGCAATTGCACAGCGCCCTGGGGGCAAGGTGACACGCCGGCAGAGCAGCAGGCTGGCAAGCAGCGCCAGCAGCAGCCCATCAAGTCAAAGGTGGTGCCAGGACCAAGAAGCGGTGATCCGGGGCCTTCTGCGCAATCTGAGCGCGTGCACCAGCCCAATCAGCAGGAGCCTGCACCCAAGACGAAAGAAAACCAGGGCGAAGAAATCAACCTGGCCTCCTGTCGCTCCGATTGGCTACCGCTGGTGATGCAACACGTCTTCATGCCCAACGGTGAGCGCTGGGTGTCTGTAGAGAATATTTTGCATCAATGGACTGGAACGCACTACGGCTCAGTGGCTGACCTGGAGCTGGCTCCCAAAGTAGCCAAGTTTCTTGAACGCCTCAGCTACTACGACGAAAAGACGGGCGAGGATGTTCATGAATGGGGCAGACCTGCCAGGGTTGATGAAGCAATCAAATGGCTCAAACGGCAAACCGCCGCCAGCATTGAAGACTTCAACCCTGCAAACGCTCTAAACCTCCAAAACGGTGTCCTCTCCTGGTCATGGGAAGACAGGAAACTCGTGACCCGCCTCGACCCCCACGACCCGTCGCAGCGTTTCACCTACTGCCAGGGCTATGGCTATGACCCCCACGCCAGCCGCGACACCCTGGACAAGCTGCTTAAGGCCGTTGAAGAGAGCGAGCAAGACACCTTCCAGAGGGTGATGGGCTCGGGGCTGGAGCTTGCTCGCTACCGGGCCGTTCAAGGCCGACCACGGGCAATCCTGGCCATCGGCGACGGGCAGAACGGGAAGGACACTCTTCAGGGTGCGATGAGCGAAACGCTCGGGAATCGTGGTTTCACCCATTGCAGCATCGGCGACTTCCAGCAGTACGACAAAGGCCGCAAGTTCCCACTGGCCCCGCTTTACGGGTCAAGGATCAACTGGTCTTCAGAAAACACCGGCTACGCCCGCTTGGAGTCCATCCAAAGCCTGAAGACGGCAATCACGGGCGAACGGATGAGCTACGAGGTGAAGAATGTTCAGGAAATCCCCTACAGCCCTAACACGCTGCTGATCTTCAACTGCAACGATGCACCGCGCCTCGACGCGAGTAGCGCAGCAATGGAATCCAGGTGGCATGTGATGGCGTTCAGAAAACGGTTCACCAGCCATCCCGATCCAAATAAGCCAAACGAACTCCAAGCTGACCCTCGACTAAAGGACGATCACGAGTTCATCCGCAAGGCCGTCTGCCCCGCAATGTTGAACTGGCTGCTGGAGGGGCTGCAGTTAGCCGTATCTGAAGGCATCAGCTACAACCCCGACAGTGAGGCCCTGGAGGCCGTACGGAGGCAGTCCTGCCACCTGTTCGACTTCGTGGACGATGTTGGCCTTGCTGCCGATCCGGCCGGCCAGGTGGAGGCCTCCTACGTCTTCGAGCTGCTGTGGAACTGGTATCAGGACCAGAGAATCCTTCACCTTGACCCGTCAACAAAGCGGCCCAGCTGGAACACCCACGACCTTGGTGGCGATCACCCCGTCAAGATCCCCCGCGATCTGGCAGCACGCCTGCGAGCGGTGTTCCCAGACCTGCGCAGCGAACGCGGGACCGATAAAAGCCGCCGGTCGGTGCTCAAAGGTGTTCGTTTTGCATCTGCTGATACCAATAGCGAAGGCATGGGAGCCTCTGCTGGAGGCACGGCGGAGGCATGGGCGGAGGCATGAAGTCCAGTAATTGCAACCAGTCGGAGCCATCGGAGGCATAAATCTGAAATCAAATCCCCCTACGCGCACACACACACGTGAGAGCACCATGACTTCAAAACATGGCTCCGATGCCTCCAAACGCCTGCAGCGACTCAGTTTCATGCCTCCGCCATGCCTCCATCTATGCCTCCACCATGCCTCCGCCTCTAATCAGTGCACAACGCACGGAATCACGACCAACGGCCACGATGTAGGCGAGCAGCTGGCCGCGTGGGATCGGCAGCAGATGCAGGAGGCCGCCTGATGCCCCGCCCCTACCGCCGCCGCCGCCCTGCTCCAGGCCCGCAGCGGCGCCAATACAGCCGCGCAGAGATCGCCGAGATGATGGCCAGCTCGTTCATCTCAGAAGCCGTTGGCGAGTGGCGCTGTGATCTGCCCGA
>JBIPLV010000418.1:0-2958 GCA_044369475.1 Cyanobium sp.
CCGTGCGCACCTGCAAGGCCTGGATCCTCTCCCCCGGCAGCGATCGGCCGATCCCGGCCACCTACCGCGGAACCGCCTACGAAGGCGGCTATCGCCACGAGTACATCAGCGCCAAGCTGCGCCTGAGCTACTCCTTTCTTGACTGATTCGCCTCGACGTGTGCGCCCTCTGGGGGACCCATCACGCGAGCGCTGACAGGTGCGTCTGTCTGCCGGTGCGTCGGAAACGGAGAGGGTGTCCTTCTAACTAGTCCGCCAAATCCATTGCGGTGCAAGGTTTTGCCTTGGTAAGAAGACTCCAAATCCCAATAATTAACCCAACTTGGACTTGGGTTGCCGTGGGTCCTCGTGGGCCTCAAGGAAGGACGGAAATCTATCTGTCCACCGCCGAGGGGGTTGTGGATTGTGGAGCCCAGTTCTCTGGCGCATGGTCGTTCGTGAGCTGGCTCGGGGGGCAGCGCTTCGGTCAGGGGCGATGGATCTGGCTTGATGGATGCTTTGCATACCAACAGTCTTATGGGGCGCCAAGTCGATGCCACATGGCGCTGAAGTTGATTGATAGCCAGCGCTCGCTACCGCTTCTGACGGACCCCGGTCGATGGAATCACTAGGGTCCCTTGACGCGCTTTCTCGGTTGCCCTGGTGGCCCAGTGTGATCTTGATGTTGAGCCCACAGTGAGTATTCGTCCGAGAGGCGTAAGACAGTCAGGTGTCCGAGCTGTCCTTTTAGTGTCCGGTGCTCTTTTTCCCGAGATCCCTTGCGGGAGAATGGGTTCAGAGTAACTGTCCGCACTGTCCTCTATTTTGGAAAACTTAAATAGATAGAGAGGGGTTTATCTCTATCGTCCAAGCTCTGAAAATAAGGCGGACAGGCCGGACACCCGGACACCTAGCTCCGCAGTGGTCGGATACACGAGGTGTCCGTCCTTATGCGGCGCTAAATAGCTATCACCGCAAATCAGACCACTATGCGGGCCGATAAGGTACGGATAACCGTACTCCGGGTTTCGTTGAAAGCGAGATAGGGCCAAATGCGATGGGTAGGCGATGAACGGCAACATTCACGCGCCGATCGCGGTGGCCAAGCCACCGCGTGAAATGTCGACGCCTAGCTAGGCAATCCGAGGCTTATAAGCTCGCTGATATTGCCCGGTCGCGCCAACGCCCTCAGGCAGGGGAGGTAGGGGCCGGTAAAGCCTGATATTTTGACCACCCCACCCCACTTAGCAACACCAAGCATCATCTATTTTGGTCCGCTAGAGAGAACGCAGGTATCGAATTGTTGTCAAGATAGACTATGCACATCGGGACAGAGAAACGTTCCCGATCAGAAATTCTACCAACTTAATCATGAACACCGAAGAGAAGCTTTGCGCCGATCTTGTCGCGGCTATGGAGAAAGGCGTAAGCCCGTGGCGCAAGCCGTGGAAAGCCGAGCAAGGTCAGCACCGCAACCCGCTGAGCGGTGCGTTTTACAGCGGAGCGAATCCGATCGTGCTCAAACTTGCGATGGCAATTCGAGGGACCGACCTACCGCTTTGGTGTGGCTACGGTCAGGCCAAGGGACGGGGCTGGCATCCGCGCAAAGGATCGAAAGCCGCGCTGATCCTCCGGCCAGAGGTTCACAAGCGCGAAGAGTCTGGAGTCGATGGCGAGAAGATCGAAATGGTCTGGACGTCGTACAAAGCTGTCAATGTTTTCAGTTTTGCGGATCTTGAAGGCGACGGATTGAGTGAATATATTGATGCGGCATTGGGCGGTGTGATGGCGCGACCTGAGCCTGAGAGACTAGGAGACGCAGAGCAAGTCTTACGGAGTTGGCAGGTCCAACCATCATTCGGTGGTTCTCGTGCCTTCTACATACCTTCAACCGACACCATCTGCCTGCCATCACCAGACCGTTTCGAATCGGCCGGCGGCTTCGTCTCGACATGGTGCCATGAAGTTGCGCATAGCACGGGTCATAAGAGCCGGCTGAATCGTGATCTGTCCGGGCGAATGGGATCCGCTGCCTATGCGCGCGAAGAACTCGTAGCCGAGCTGGCCAGTTTCTTGATCTGTCGTCGGCTCGAAGTCAGCTCGTGTATGGAGAATCACGCGGCGTACCTAGGCCACTGGGTCGAGATGCTCAAGGAGAGCCCGAAGGTTCTGCTTAAGGTGCTGAGTGATAGCCGAAACGCCGCGGATCTTGTGACCGAGTCAGAGTCGGCTTAAGCCGACGCGCCACCACGCCTGAAGCGTGGTGGTTGGGCCGTTGGATATCGGTACACTGGATCATTTGCAGCACTCTGAGTCGAAGGAGCCTGGAGGCGAGGTGGTCTGGTTTTTCTGGACAGGCCCCATCGTTAACCTCTGAGGCGGGGTACCGCCCCTGATGGGGGCTCCCACCAATGAGCAAGCGCCGCACCCACAGCCCCGAGTTCAAAGCCAGGGTCGCCATGGAGGCGATCAGTGGTCGCAAGACGATCTAGGTTATTAGTTCTGAACTTGACTGGGTAGACATATGTTCTAAGGAATCAGACGCAACGCCAAATTATACATACCAGCCCACGCCCTCGGATTTGTAGCCCCATTGGGGATTGGCAAGGATGTTATTCGCTTCATCGGCGCTGGCAGTATAGAAGTGCTGGCCAACACCATCAAGAACTCGGTAGAAGCGATTGACGGGTGTGCTCATGCCGAACTGTGGGACGGTGCTGACGCTGAAGCTGGTTCCCTCATCCTTGAATCCCCACTGTGGATTTGCGTTGATGTTCTTGGCCTCTTCTTCGTTGGTTGTCATGAAGTGGTAGGAGGCCTTGGCGTTAAAGAATCGGCGCAATGCCTTTCCTTGCGTAACTAGCGCCTCGTAGGCAACGCCTTCATCCTTGTATCCCCAGCCTGGATTCGCGTTCACATTGGCGCGTTCCGCTTCGCTGGAGGTGTAGAGGTGAACACCTTTTGATGCTTTGAAGAACCG
>JBIPLV010000231.1:0-2957 GCA_044369475.1 Cyanobium sp.
CTGACCACTCTGCAGGGCTGTGGTGGCCTCATGTTGCTGGATCCTGCGCTGCAGGCGGATCACCGTTGGCGTTGGCGCTTGGTGTGGGCCGGGAGGCTCGGGGTGCCCCCGCTGTTGGCCCTCATCGCCGGGGCGGCCGATCCCCTTGGCTTGGCTCAGCGGTTGCAGCTCCCCCATGGCCAACAGGTGCAGCTGCGGCAATGGCTTGGCCTGCGCCAGGCCCTGGCTCGGCTCGAGGAAGGCGACTCATCGAGGCCGGACCGCCCTTCGGCCTGGTGTGCGTTGTTGGAGCAGTCCGGGTTCAGTCCCCAGGCTGTGGTTCTGGCTTTGGTGACCGGGGCGCAGCCGCGGCGGCCTCTGCTGCGTTGGTGGTTGGCGTGGCGGCATGTGTGCTCACCGCAGGATGGCGTTGCGCTGATCCGTGAGGGCTGGGCACCGGGAGAGGCGATGGGGCGTGAGCTGCGGCGGCGCCGGGCGGAGCTCTTGGATCGCTCAACCCAGGAATAGGGTTTGTTTTGGTGTAACCCTCACCTGTGGTGAACGATCCGGCAACGCTTGTGCCCCTTGTCCTGGCGTTGTTGTTCGGCCTGGGGGTGCCCAAGTCGTTCTCATTGCTTTATGTCGCCCTCGCTGCTTCAGCTTGGTTGGGGTGGCGGCGGCCAGGTCTGCGGCCATCGGCGTTGTTGATCTGGTCGGCCTTGTGGCTGTTGTTGTTTGGGGTGAGTTATGCGGTGTTTCAGGTGGGTTGGCAGGTGTGGTCACCAGCGCAGGCCTTTTTGCCGGAGATCCTGGCGGTAGTGGTGTTGCCATCAGCAGGCTTGGTGGCGGGCTGGTTGCTGCAACGGTTTGGTCGCCCCCTCGGCACACGCTTGATCTTGGCGTACGTATTCGGGGCGCTGATTTACGCCTTGCTTGCCCTGGCCCTGTCGCGAACTCCGTGGTGGAATCCTGCGCAAACCTTTCCCCATGTGCTGCGGGTGCCTTGGGGGCCGGAGCAGTGGCTCAGCACCCGCGCCGTTGAGCAGCGCTCGTTTTTGGCGCTCACCCTGTTGCCCGTGGGGATTCCGCTGCTGCTGCGGTCACAGGCTCGGTTGCGCTGGTTGGGTGTTCTGAGTGTTGTCTTGGCTGGCTTGGCCCTGCATTTCGCCTGGGCCGTGCAGGGGCGTCTTGGTTGGGCTGCCTTGGTCTTGGCGGCCCTGCCATGGTTGTGTTGGATCAGGCGCTCTTCACTGCGTTGGTTGCTGGCTGGGCTGGCTGGAGCGGTGCTCAGCCTGGCGATAGGCAGTGGCAAGTTGTGTGATGAGCGCTGGTGGCTTGTAGGCGGCTTCTTGCAACACCTGGGTGATGCCCCATGGGGTGGGCGTCTGATTCAGTACACCTATCACGATTGCAAGCCTGGCGTGTGGTTGCGGTTTGGATCTAGCGCTGGAACCAACGCTTTTACACCTCACAATCTCGTGCTCGATATTTACAACGATGCAGGCTGGATCCCTTGCATTTGCCTCCTGATGGCTGTGTTGCCATTGATGGTGGCCTTGCTGCGTGGCTTTTGGATGTCGTTCGCCCGCGATGGCTGGGATGGCCAGCTCGCTCTGCGGTGGAGTGTTGTGTGTGTGCTTGTGGTGGAGTGGCTGGCGCAACCTTTTTTCTACACCGATCAGTTGATGTTCTCCCTTGGCTTCGTGTTGGCCGGCGCGTTGTTGGCCGATTTCAATGCGCATAGCCCTGGGGGTTGGCCTGTTGCCATGCCCAGCCATCACGACAGATCTCATTGAGGCTCCGTTGGGTGCGCCAGCCCAGGGTTTGCCAGGCCAGCGTTGGGTCGGCCACGGTGATGGCGGCATCCCCGGGTCGGCGCGGCACCACGTCATACGGAATCGTGCGGCCGCTGGCCTGCTCGAAGGCCTTCACCACATCCAGCACGGAATGCCCCTGGCCACTGCCGAGGTTGAGGGTGAGCAGTTGCGGCCCATGGCTGAGCAGGTGATCGAGGGCGGCTTGGTGGCCCTCCGCCAAATCCATCACGTGGATATAGTCCCGCACGCCGGTGCCGTCGGCGGTTGGCCAGTCTCCACCATAAATCTGTAGTTTTTCACGACGCCCTACGGAGACTTGGCTGATAAAGGGGAAGAGGTTGTTTGGAATTCCTCTGGGATCTTCGCCGATTCGTCCGCTTGGATGAGCTCCTACTGGATTGAAATAGCGTAGTCTTGCGATTTTCCAGCCAGGCTCGCTTTGAGCAATATCTGCTAATAGCTGCTCTGCCGCCGCTTTTGTATAGCCGTAAGGATTTATCGGGGAGATGGGGCTATTTTCCTTGATCGGAACATAGTCTGGAATACCATATATGGTTGCGCTGCTGCTGAAAACAATGCATCGACATCCATGCTCTTGCATGCTCGACAAAAGTGAGCGAGTTCCTGCAAGGTTGACGTCCCAGTATTGCAGTGGTTGACTTACTGATTCGCCGACTGCTTTTAATCCTGCAAAATGAACCACAGCATCAATTGGTCGGTCTAAGTGGCTCGAAAATGCTTCATGAAGATCGTGATGATCGCGAATGTCTCCGTGAATAACGCGTATTCGCCCATTGCTCTTTGATCCAGATAGTTCATGGATTCTATCTATTGCCTTTGGAGAACTATTGCTAAATTTTTCGATGATCGTGATGCGATGTCCTGCGCTCAACAGGGCAACACATGTGTGGCTGCCAATAAAACCAGCTCCACCCGTGATCAGAAGATGAGCCACAGAAGCACCCGCTACCTTTGGTTGATGCTAGCTTAAGGGAGGAATTTTAGTTTGAGTTAATCAGAGGTGTCCAAGTCTATATTGGTTGTCGGGGCGGGTTTAACAGGGGCTGTTCTGGCTAGGGCAGCGGCTGACAGCGGCTGTTGTGTCCGGGTTGTTGATCAGCGTGACCATCTGGGTGGAAATTGCTTTGATAAGGCTGAGTT
>JBIPLV010000424.1:0-2951 GCA_044369475.1 Cyanobium sp.
AGCCGCGGGATCGGTGCGGTTAGAGGTGCCGGAGACGACGATGGTTTTGGAGGTATTAACGAGGTCTGTGCGATCGATGTCGGAGACGGTGAGGGTGCCGGAGGTGGAGAGGCCGGCATTGGTTTCCGTGAGGGAGGCTGTCTGTGAGTTACCGGAGCCCACCGTGATGGCGGGCGCGTCGTTGGTGCCGATGACCGTGATCGTCACGGTCTCATCGGCGCTCACGCCTGCGCTGTCGGTGACGCGTACCACATAGCTCAGGGTGAGGGTTTCCCCGGTGGCCAGATAGTTGAAGGCATCGGAGCCGGAGTTGAATTCCCAACCCAGCTGGTCCACCACCTCGGTGGAGGTGAGCACCACCCGCGGGTAAGCCGGCGTGAGCACCAGCATGGCCTTGAGCTGGCCATCACTGGAGAGGAGGCCGCCGGTGGTGCCGCTCTTGCTGAAGCTCTGCACCACGGCACTCACCGTGTTGGAGCGGTCGATATCTCCAACGGTGAAGCTTCCCTTGGCGCCGAGGAAGCTGTTGGTCTCGGCGATGCTGGCGCTGTTGCTGCTGCCGGTGGCCACCGTGATCGTCGGCGCATCATTCGTGCCGTTGATCGTCAGGGTGACGTCCTGGGTGGTGGTGGCGTTGGCGGTGTCGGACACGCTGACGCGGTAGACGACGGTGACGGATTCACCGGCGGCGAGATATTGAACCAGCGCGTTATCGACAGCAAAAGTCCAATTCACGGTGCCGTCATGGGCGCGGCTCCCTACGCCAGCCCCTGTGAGGCTGAGGGTATTGGCCAGGCGCAGCGCCGCATCCAGCGATGCGGAAACGGAGGCACCGGTGGACGGGGATGCTGAAACAAACGCCGCGGATACCGCCGAGGTGTTGGCGAGGTCGATGTCGTTGAAGCTGAGGGAGCCGCTGTCCCGCAGCTGCACGCCGGAGCCGAAGCCGGTTGCGTTGCTGACGGTACTGGTCTGGGAGTTGTCGGAATTGCTGGTGGCGATCAGTTTGACGTTGTCAATGCCCCACGATTCATCTGCGGCTGATTGGTCGAGGGTGGTGGTGACGCCGAAATCAAACGCCGTCATCCCCACCGGCAGGGTCAACTTGACGTGGAAGCTTTCGTCGTTATCCCAATCCGGGTTGCCGCGGTACCAGAAGCCGTGGTTGCCGAAATCCCCTTTCGGGGTGAGCTCCCAGAGCACCGTGCCTGCGGCCGTGGTTTTGCTGCCACTGATGGCGGAGGCGAGCATGCTGCTGCCCCATTGGGCAAAGGGTTGGCTAAAGATTTCGGTGTTGTTGATCGACACCTTCAGCGATTCGCCATCCCAGCTGTCGAGGCGGTAGATATCGAACTCGAGGGTGCCGCCGTTGCCGGAGAGGGAGAAGGTTTTGTTGAGGGCTGCTCCGCCGCCAAAGCGGCCGAGGAACTGGCTGAAGAAGCTGTCGCCAATGGCCTGATACCAAGGGGCTTGCGTGGCACCGCCATTGCGTGTGGTGTACGGAGAGCCATTCAGCAACCAGCCACTGGGGGTTCCCTGCTCAAAATCCTCTAGGGAGCTCACCCCTGTGTTGCCCGTGCTTGTGGTGAGCGTGAAGGGAATGGCTGCTGAACCAGAGCTGATCGATAGGGCGGCACCGGTGGCGGTGGCGGTGACCGCGCCCAGCAGGCTCGGGTGATTGTTGATAGCAGTGGCCAGCTGCGCGGCTACGGCGGCCATCGTGGCGGTGGCGTCACCGGCGATGATGTCGCTGCTGACCACCGTGTAGGCCACGGCTACATCGTTCACGGTGGCGATCAGGGTGTCGCCCAGTTCGTAGGTGCCGGCCAGGCTGATGGCACTGAGCTGGCTGCTGGCAGCGCCCACGGATGTTGTGTTTAGGTCTTCGGTGACAGCACCCGTGACATCGCCAATAGTGATCACGGGCGCGCTGTTGGTGCCTGTGATGGTCACCGTCACCGTTGAGGTTGTGCTGTCGCTTTCTTGCCCGCTTCGATCAGGAGAGTTGTCTTGTGTTCTAACGGTGTAGGTGAGGTCGAGGGTTTCACCAGCGCCGAGGAAGTTGAAAGCGTGGTCACCGCTGCTGCCGGAGGTGAAGGTCCAGGTGAAGTCTGAGCCAGCGGTGGGGTCTGCCGGGAGTGTTGAGCTGCCGTAGCTCCCTTGCAACCCGGCGGCTAATGCAGTACTTGCTCCATTGATGTAGACGCCATTGCCTGCCTTAATAGCCCCCGATGCTCTATTGATCGCAGAGGTTGGATCGGCAAATAGATAGTTGGCAACCAGGCCCGTCGCGGTTGGGCTTGGAATCGTATTTTTACCTGTAGAAATATCGCTGGCACTCCTGGCAACATTCCAGATCCGAACATCTGAGATTCTGCCCTTGACATAAGTTGCACTCGGATTGCCGACATCCCAGCCAATGGTTAGGTCGGCGGTAGAACTCATGGAGAGGCTGCTTGTGAAAGTGTATTTAAGATCGCCGTCTACATAGCAGCTGAAGTTATTGCCAGCGCGGCTGACGGCTACATGATGCCAAGTCTGATCATGGAGGCTTGCTACAGAGCTTGGACCAAAATAATTTGTTCCTTGAACCTGAACGTAGAGTCTTCCGTTTTCTGTGCCAATCAGGAATCCATCGCTGGCATTGGAGCGTTTCCCAACAATGATTGGATAGCTGAGTTGAGAGCCTGCGTCAAAATTGACCCAGGCTTCAACGGTCATTGAGCTTGTTCCTAGATTGATTGCATCACTGCTTGACACCTTGACGTAGTCATTGATTCCATCGAGGACCAATGCTTTCTCTGCGCCTTGCCCGCTTAGGGTGAGCATGGCCTTGAGGGCTGCATTGTTGGTGTTCGTCAGTGTTGTGGGAACCGTTCCGGCGTAGGAGCCACCTGTAACGGTGACGGAGTCCACCGTTACCGCGTTGGTGTCGCTGAGGTCGATGTCCG
>JBIPLV010000230.1:0-2938 GCA_044369475.1 Cyanobium sp.
GCTTGTCGTAGCTCACTCCACCGGCAACGTACGGCGCGTTGCTGATGTCTGTGGCCCCACTGAGCGTGAACCGAAGATCGCTTCGGTTGGTTTCCACATCCGAGGCTGTCAGCGTGCCTGTTGTGTCGCTGAAGCTGTCGTCTGCGCTGGTGTCGCTATAGCTGAAGCTGAAGCCTGACACCGTTGGCGTGTCGTTACTGAGGCTCAGAGAAACAGTGCTGGTGGCAACGGCACTGCTCTGCTGGCTTGAGCCCGTTGCACTGGCGTTGTCCAGCCCCGCATCGGTGAGGGTCACTTCAAACCGCTTGGAGCCATCCGGGGAATCGTTGCTTCGTGTGGTGCTTGCAAAGCCACTGAGCACACCGCTATTGCCTGGGATGGTCAGGTCAGAATGTCGATCTGTGGCTCGGGTTCCGCTCACTTCCCGCAGATCCCAGTAACCCACTAAGCCGGTTTCGGATGCCAGCGTTGTGGATCGGTATTGGGCTGCCACAATGGTTTGGCTCAGGGCCGTGTTCCACAGCCGCACATCGGCGATTCCGCCCTGCATGCCAGCTCCTGTCTGTCCGCGGCCGATCAACATTGCGCTGGTGGTGGCGTTCAGGGTGGCTGCGGCCCCGGAATTGCTGCTGGTCTGTGGTCCGCCACCACCGTTGAGGTGAACGTTCACGCTTGTGCCGTCTTTCACCAGGGCCACGTGAGACCAGTTCCCGGCGCTCAGGCTCAGACCGCTGTCTGTCCAGGTGGTGTCACCACCAAGGCGGTAGCCGAGCTTGCCATTGGCAAGCACAGCCAGCCCGTAGGCCCCACTCTTCTCCAGAATCACCTGGTCACCGTTGACAGCCGTCGGTTTGATCCAGGCTTCGATGCTGAAACTGCCGCTGAAATCCAGGGCTGATGAATCAGCGATGGTCACAACATCGTCGACCCCATCAAACGTGAGTGAACGGTTGTCTGTGGGGCGTGCTGAGGTGTTGTTGTAGGTGATGCCCCTCAGCAGGGTCTGATAGGCAGATACATCCGCTGTTGATCCTGTGGCTGGCAGGATCGTGATCTGTCTTGCAACGGGGTCGTAATTGAACTTGAACCCCGAACCGGCTGAGCTGTTGCTGTATGCGGTCTCGAGCTGAACTGTGGTGCCAGCGATGCTGAGAACTTCACCATTTCCGTCACGGATGCCTTTGAGGTCAATCGTTAGTTTGCTGGCTTTGGTGTTGTCACTGTCGCTCAACACAGAGGGCCCGAACAAGCTGACTGCTGTATTCGTTTTTGATGTGCCTGCTGTACCGGTGGATTCCGTCCAGGTGACCGAGTGGTCGTTGTCAGATTGGCCGCTGCTGACGCTGGCCAGAATGATTTCCGAGGCGTAAACGCGTGTGTCGCTGTTGACGGCATACGAGGTGCCGATGTTCGCGTCGGTGACGCTGTAGGTAAAGCCCCATGTACCACCAGAGCCCGCATAGCCAATCGAACCCGCTGTTTGAGTGTTGAGGGTTGCTGCGGAGTTGTTGATGTTTCGGTCGATGTGACCGTAGGTGTAGTTGCTATTGGCCAAAGCGGCTGAACCGCTTTGGACCTCGAAATCAAAGGTGTACGTGCCAGCTGAATTTGTGTTTCTCGATTTGCCCACCCCACGAATCACGAGGTTGGAGCCCATCTTTTCGAAAATGAGAGGGGTAACCCACGAGGACCCGGAGCTGATCTTCGTGAACTTCCACTGAGCCACCGTGCCCGTCTGGCCAGATGGTGACCAGTTGGCAAAAACAATACCGACAGCCCCATCTTGCGCACTAACGCTTGCGGCGCTGTTACCGATGCTGTTGCCAAAGGTTCCACTCAGATCAACAACCGGAGCATCATTGCTCGGTGTGATCGTCAGTGTTTGGCCATTGCCAACGCTGCCTGTGAGTGATGTGCTCTTGCCGTTGCCGTCGGCTGAGCTGGCGTAGTCGGTGAGCACCACCGTGAACAGCCGCTGAGAGGCGGCGTTGTTGTTGGTGGGGTTCTCACTGGTGGATCGGTAGCCGATCGATTGCACCAACGCATTGGCGACGGCATCGGTGACCAGATTGCTTGTGAAATTGACTTTGAAACTCGTGGCGAGACCGGTGCTGGTGCCATCGATAGTGCCGATCACGCTGCTTGAGCCACCAAGGGGCGTGAAGCTGATGTTGTTGCCGCTGCGGCTGAATTGGCCAACGCCTGCGATGGGTGCTGTGAGCACATCAAGCACATCACCGCCTACATACGTGTTCAGGCTGAAGGTGAGTGATCCGCCGTTGTAGTGATCACTGTCTACATCTGCGGCGTTGGCGGTGGTCACCAATGCCGTAAGGGCTGCAGCATTTTCGCTGTACGTTGCAGCGGCTGGAGTGATGGTCAGGCTGGGGGCGTCGTTGATGGCCGTGATGCTGTGGCTCAACACCACCTTCCCGGTGGAGTACGGGGTGCTACCCCCGCGGCTGCTCACGTCCAGGGTCGCCCCCGTGGTGTACGTAGCGCCCGATCCGCTGTCGATTAGAACGGCCGTGAGGGTCTGTGCAGCTCCGTTGTAATGGGCAGCTGGAGCGAACCGAATTTTGTCGCTGGCCCGCACCACAACAGCGCCGCTGTCGCTGCTTGCTGCGCCGATGCTGTTCCAGGTGCTGCCATCACTGCTGCTTTGCCATTCCCCTTTGCTGGCATCAGGTGTGTAAGAGGTGATGGCCACTGCGGCAAAGCTGTGGCCTCTGATGCTCACACCCGAGCTTGCTGTCGAGATGCTGAAGTTGTCGATCCCCCAGCATTCGTTGGAGATCCCCTCGTCGATTCCCGAGGTCATCCTCAGCTTGAGGTTGCTCAGCCCTGTTGGCGTTGTGATGGCCACGCGGAAGCGGGAACTGGTGTTTCCGCTGATCCCCTGGGGATACACGAAGGTGTTGCTGGCTGGGGTCGTGAT
>JBIPLV010000229.1:0-2937 GCA_044369475.1 Cyanobium sp.
TGGGGCGATCAGCCCCGCATCGCCCAGCCCCTGGAGCGGGAACCGCTCAAGGGGTGCGACCCGCCGGGCCGCTGGCTGGTGGGACCGCAGACCCCGGCGTCGCGGGCGGCACCGGCGACGGTGTGGCGGCCGGTGGGGCCGCGGCAGGGGCCGGGGCCGCAGCGGGCGGGGCACCGCCGGCCTCGGCATTGTCGACTTCCTGCCCATCGGTCGGGATGCCACTGGGCGGCTGTTGGGGCTCCAACGGCACGATCCGGGCGCCGGGGGCGGCATCGCTGGCGGGAGCCGGGGCGGCAGGGGGCGGATCCGCCCGCAGCGACAGCCGGATCAACGCCGGCGCCACGCCTTCATTGCTCACCAACAGCTGCAGCGGCGAACGGGGCTGACTCGGCACGGTCATCACCCGCAATGGGCCCTTGGCCTCCAGCAGCTTGCCCTCCGCATCGAAGACGGTCATCTGCACCAGCGGCGTGCCGTTCACGCCCAGGGCCAGGGAATGGCCTGGCGGAAGCTTGATCGGAAACAGGCGCACGCCATTGGAGGGCACGTCCGCCGAGACGATCTGGGCGACGCCGGAGCTGGCCACGATCGGATCGACCCGCAACCCCGACAGGGTCTGCTCGGCGGCGGCATACCAAAGCTGGCGGAAGGGTTCGGGTGGAATGCCCTTGCCGGCACTGCCCGGCAGCAGGTTCTGGGCGTTACCGCTGACCAGCTGCTCCAGCACCGCCGCGCTGATGCCCTGATCGAGCAGGGTCTTGCGACTCCGCTCCCAATCCTCCGGCCCGAGGCGGCCGAGACGAGAGCGAACCGCCAAGGGCAGCTGCTCCACCCGCGCCAGCCAATCCTCCGCCAACTCGTTCCACACCTTGCGCAGCGGCGCGTCCTCGGCGCTAGCGCTGGGCAGGCGGCCCTTTTGCTCCGGGTATTGGGCCAACAACGCGGCATCCACCAGTTGCAAAAACCAGGGCCGGTCCACCTGCAGCGCCCGCAGCCGGTTGAGCAGCTGCTGGCGCTGATCCACCTCCGATGGCGGCAGGCTGGACGTTGGATCCTGTAGGCCGCTGAACTGCTGCGGCGCTTGGGGCGCCTGGTCACGACCCAGCCACCACCAGCCCAAGGCGGTGCCGGCAATGGCGGAGAGCACGAGGGCGATCAGCACCGGCCATAAGCCGCCTTCGGCCGCCTCCTCCCGTTCCACGTAGGCGGGCCTGGAGTTGGGCGGCCAATCGTCCTCCTCATCGTCGTCCTCGTCCTCCAGCACCGGGACCGCGACGGCTGCGGCAACGCCATCCGCCGCAGCAACGCCGTCCGCCCCAGCCACACCGGCGCCGCCCGCCTGGCTGGCGACCGCAACCCCGGCGGCGGGAGCACCCCCGTTGGCCTCGGCCGGCGGCGCCCCGGTCGCCGCTGGCTCCGGCGCCACGGCCTCGCGGCCGCGCAGAGCGGCGGCCTCCTCCGCCGACACCTCCGGCGGCAGCAACGCCAGGGTGCGATCCGCCCGGGGCACAGGCCCCGTGCTATCCGGCATCGACAGCTCCTGCAGGGCCTGAAGCGCCTGGCTGGCGTTGCGGAAGCGGCGCTGGGGATCAGCGCTCACCAAGCGGGCCAGCTGGGCCTGCAGCCCAGGCTCCTGGTCCAGCGCCGCCGGCCAGCGCCAGCTCAACCCCACCGGATCGAGCAGAGCGCCGGGGTCATCGCCGCTGAGCAGCACCAAAGCCACAACCCCCAGCCCGTAGAGATCCATCCAGGCCTGCACCGGCTCGCCGCGCACCAGCTCCGGCGGGGCGTAACCCGGGGTGGCGGCCAGGGAAGGGCCAACCGCGCTGGCCTCGGCGTCACGATCGGCGGCGGCGTCCTGCAGACGCGCCAGGCCGAAATCGAGCAGCACCGGCAGGCCGTCGCTGTCCCGCCGCAACAGATTCGCGGGGCAGAGGTCTCCGTGCACGAGGCCCTGGCCGTGGAGGGCCACCAGCAGCGGCAGCAGCTGGCGCAGCAGCAGCAGCACCTCTCCGGCGCCGAACACCAGCTGACGCTCGCGGCGAGCCTCCAGCAGCTCCTGGTAGGTGCGGCCGTTCTGCCAGTCGCGGACGAGCCAGAGCTGATCCGCCTCCTGGATCGCCGCCCCGAAGCGGGGGATTTGCGGATGCAGCACCCCCTGCAGGCGACTCCAGATCTGACGGGCTCGCTCCTGATCCGGGCCGGGGCCGAGGCGGCGCAACACCGCGGGAGCCTCCCCAGCCAGCTGGTCGCGAGCCAGCCAGAGATCGCCCTGGCGGCTGCTGGAGGTCGGCGACAGCAGCCGTTCCAGCCGGTAGCGCTCGCCGATGGTCTGGCCCGAGGCGATCGCGGTGTCGTTCATCGGGATTCCGCCGCGGCGATGCGCTCCGGCTGGTGCAGGCCGCGGCCAGCCAGCCAGGCCGCGTCGTACAGGCGTGAGCGATAGCGATCTCCGCTGTCGCAAAGCACGGTCACGATGCGATGGCCAGGGCCGAGGCGCCGGGCCGTCTGCACCGCCGCCGCCACATTGATCCCCACCGATCCACCCATGAACAGCCCTTCCCGCCAGAGCAACCCATAGATGGTCTCAAGCGCAGCCTGGTCGTCAATGCGTTCGGCGGCATCGATGGGCGCATCGGCAAGATTGGCGGTCACCCGGCTGTTGCCGATGCCTTCGGTGATCGAGCTGCCCTCGGACCGCAGTTCCCCACGGGTGGCCCAGGCATGGAGGGCACTGCCATGGGGATCAGCCAGCACGCATTGGATCGCCGCGTCTCGCTCCTTGAGAAACAGCGCCACGCCGGCGTAGGTGCCGCCGGTGCCAGTGGCGGCCACCCAGGCGTCGAGCCGCCCCTGGCACTGCTCCCAGATCTCCACGGCGGTGGTGTCGTAGTGGGCCTGACGGTTGGCCAGGTTGTCGAACTGGTTGGCCCACAC
>JBIPLV010000009.1:0-32487 GCA_044369475.1 Cyanobium sp.
AGCCGCATTGGCCTGGCTGTTGGCGATCGAGATGTCGAGCAGAGCTTGATCGAGTTCTTCGCGGAAGGTGTAGGCCGCGATGATGCTTTCTTGCAAGGAAGGCTGCCAGACCCCGAACACCCGGGCCGGATCCTTAGCAGTGGGCGTGACGTTTTGGGGCAGGTCCAACAGGGCCGCCAGGCTGCGGCGCGCAATCGCCTGGGCCGCCAGGGAGTTGGTGAGCAGCTGCTGGTCGCGGGAGAGCTGGGTTTCAGCCTCCAACACCTCCAGCTTGGTGGCCACCCCTGCCTGGAAGCGGGCCTTGGCGTCCCGCAGGCTCACGATCGAAGCCCGCACCGATTCCTGGCCAATCCGCACCTGATCGTCGGCCTGCTGCAGATCGAAATAACTGGAGGCCGACTGCAGACGCAGATCCCGCAGGGCGATCACGTACTGAAACTTGGCCTTTTCAAACTGATCACGGGCTGCGGCGATCGTGGGGACCCGCTGGGGATTGATCAGCGCCCACTGGGTCCTGAGGAGAGCTCCGAAGGCCCAACGATCGCTGGCTGCAACCGTGGAGGTGCCATCGGCAGCCCTTTCCCGCGCCTGCCCCGTGTAGAAGCCAGGAAGAGAAGAAGCCTCCAGGTTGAGATTGGGATACCACTGGGAAATCTGGGCCCGCAGGTTGCTCTGGGCCTGATCCACCTGGCTGGCGATCGCCTTGAGATTGGGGTTGTTGACCTCGGCCAGGTTTTCGACCTCAAGCAGCCCCAAAGGCCGCAACTCGAGGATGCGCACCTGCTCCGGCTTGACCGGCAGGGCCAAGGAGGCTGGAGCGGACAAATTGCCCAGGCCCGGAGCCAGCTTGGTGGCCGCCGGTGTCACCAGGGTGGGATTCACCCGTGGGCGGTACCCCCGCACTTTGGTGGAGCTGTCGCCCCGAACCGTTTCAGGCGCGAGCGGCAATGGCATCGGCAAGCCCGCCTCCGCCTGAGGTGTGACAGGGGCGGCTGGCTCCTGGGCCTCAGCGGCGAGTACCACCATCGGAGCCCCCAGCAAGCCGAGGAGCACAAATCGCGAGATGGATTTGGACACGCACGAAAAAACGTTGTGAGCAGATTTTAAGGAGATTGCAAAATCTCATCGAAACACGAGGCCACAAGGTCGTCTGCACCCTGCACCAGCTGCACCGGCACCGGCAGTTGGTGCTCCAGCTCAGCAAGGGTCAAGTCGTCCAGGAAGACTGGCTCCCCCTGGCGCAGCATCACGGCCGGCAGCAGCAGGGCCTCGCCGAGATCGCGACCCATCAGTCCGTTGAGCAGATCCGAACCCGTCAGCAGACCCGTCACCACCTGCTCCTGGCCCCAGTAGGGGCTGGGTAGGCCATGCAGGGTCAACTCGAGACCATCCACGGCATTCAGCCGGGCCACCACGGGCTCAAGCGCTTCGGCCACCAACTGGCCCACCACCCAGCTGAGGCGCCGGGGCCGGGGCAAGGCCTGGGGCAGGTTTTGGGTGGCCTCATCAAGCGCTTCGAGAAAGGCGCGAATGCTGCCCACGCCATTTTCCTGCTGGGGCAAATCCTCATACTCCGCCCGGGGCGGCAGGGGCAGGCCGGCCATCAAGTACCACTCATCCGATAACCAGGCAAAACGGCTGCCCAAGTCTTGCTGGAACTGGTGCTGCAGCGGTTCCACCAGGGAGATCACCTGACGCGCGGCGTGCCGGTTGACGGGCACCAGCGCATCCCCATCCGGGCGAAAACGGGTGAGGCCGACCGGCACCACCGCCACCGAGAGCACCGCGGGCCACGACCCAGCAGCGAACGCGGCCAGGTCGTGCAGGGTCTGCTGCAACGCCGGGCCGTCATTGATCCCCGGGCACACCACCACCTGGGCGTGGATCTGGAGATCCCGCTGGGCAAACCAGCCCAACTGCTCAAGCAGCAGGCCCGCCCGCGGATTCACCAGCAAACGGCTGCGCAGCTCTGGCTCGGTGGCATGCACCGACACAAACAGGGGGGAGAGCCGCTGCTCCTCAATGCGCTGCCAGTCGGCAGCGGTGAGGTTGGTGAGCGTCAGATAAGAGCCGTAGAGAAAACTGAGGCGGTAGTCGTCGTCTTTGAGGTAGAGGCTGCTGCGGCGCCCCGGCGGCTGCTGATCGATGAAACAGAAGGGGCAGGCGTTGTTGCACTGCTTGAGCCCGTCGAACAGGGCCTCGGTGAAGCCCAGGCCGAGGCCTTCATCGAGATCCTTCTCCAGCTCCACCGTGTGGCGGGTGCCGTCGGGATCTTCCACCTCGAGGGTGAGCTCCTCCTCCCCAACCAGAAACTGCAAGTCGATCAGATCCCGCGGGCGTTTGCCGTTGATGCTGAGCAGCCGATCGCCGGGCTGAAAGCCGAGCTCTTCGCCAATGGAGCCTGGCTCCACGGTGGCCACCACGGCTGGGGCCGGCAACCGGGGGGACGTGCCGTCGAGGGCAGCCAGGGCAATCCCCGCAGAGGGCTCATTCCACACGGTGCGCAGGCCTGGTCGAGGGCTAGGCCCCCACTTTGGCGCCCAGCCAGATCAGGATGCCGACGCCAAACAGCAGCCGGTAGATCACAAACACCCACGTGCTGTGGTGCTGCAGGAAACGCAGCAACCAGGCAATCGCCAGCCACGACACCACCGCCGCGGCCACGATCCCCACCAGCATGGGCACCACGCCGCCGCCGCCGGGCGCACTGAAGGCCTCCTTCAACGACACCAGTCCGGCCAGGGTGATCGCCGGAATGCCCAACAAAAAAGAGAAGCGCGCTGCCGCCGGGCGCTGCCAGCTGTCAAATAGAGCCGCGGTGAGGGTGCTGCCGGAGCGGGAGACTCCAGGCACCAGGGCCAGGGCCTGGGCAAGACCCACCCACAACCCATCACGGGGCTGCACGTCGTCAAGCTGCCGGCGGCGGCGGCCCACCCATTCAGCACAGGCCAGCAACAGGGCCATCACGATCGACACCACCGCGATCGAGGCCATGCTGCGCAGCGGCGAGTTGTCGTAACCCGGCACCCAGAGTTTCAAAGCCAGACCCGCCAACACAATCGGCACGGTGCCCAGGGCGATGGCAACCCCCATGCGGGCCGAGGGATCGTTCCACTGGCCATGGCGGAAGGCCCGGGCAACCCCCCGCAGCACCTCAGCCAGGTCGGCACGGAAATAGGCGAGCACCGCCGCAATGCTGCCCAGTTGGATCACGGCGGTCACCGCCACACCGGGATCACCCCAGCCCAGCAGCACGGGCACCACCTTGAGATGGGCCGTGCTGCTGATCGGCAAAAACTCTGTCAGCCCTTGCACCACGCCCAGGATGAGCGATCGAAAGCAGGCTTCCCAGATCCCGAGGGTCGGGGCGGGCAGATCCGGGAGAACGGCAAACAGAGCCATGCGGCGCCAGGCAAGCTCGGCCGACCCTATGGCCGGAGCTCCCGTTCGACCCCTTAAGGTTGGACAACTTTCTTCACATCCATTGGTGGTCGGGGCCCGTCCCAGCGCACAGTCTTTGGCCCTGGCCCAACCGCTTTCCGCGGTGGGCAACGGGTTGTTGGCCTCAAAGCCTTGGGGCAGCCATGGGGTTTGGGCGTGGCTCCAGGCTGCTCAGAACCCTGGACTGATCCTGATCAGCGGCGTGTTGGTCACCCTGCCGGTGTTCCTGCAGGCCCCTTGGGTGCGACTGGCCCCTTTCAGCGCTGCGCTGTTCACCGTGCCGCTGCTGGGTTTTGCCCTGGCCCTGGCCCACCACCCCAACCCCCAGATCCGCCGCAGTGGCGAGCTACTGGTGGGGTTCTGCGGCAGCTGGCTCGGGGGTTGTCTGTTCTGGGGCTGGGTGCGGCTCCATCCCCTTTGGCATCTGCCGATTGAGGCCTTCGCTCTGCCATTGGCCCTCGCGGGGCTTCAAGGACGCTGGAAGCTGGCCTGCGGATTTTATCTGGGCTCCCTACTGGGAACGGCCTTCACCGATGCGGCCATGGCGGCCACAGGTGTGATGGCGTTTTGGCCCCAGGTGCTGAGTGCCAGCCCTGCGGATGCGCCGCTGCTGCTGCAGGCCGCCGCCCAGCAGGTGCTGACTCCCCTGCCCCTGACCCTGGTGTTGCTCAGCGGGGCGCTGTTGCTGCAGGCCTGCCGCTGGCTCTGGCAGCGAGGGCCGGTGGGGCGCATCACCGCCTCCGCCCTGGCCACCACCCTCGCAGTCGATGCCCTGTTTCTGCTGGCTGCCCTACTGGCGCCCAACCTCAGTGGTCTGATCTGAAGATCTGCAAAATCCTGGGGCAACAAGCCCAGGGATCCTGGTGCAGCTCTGTAACGTTGGACTTCTGGTGGCATCGACCACCTCCCGTCCCGTAGTTCAACGGAGTGTCGTGATGAAACGGCTGGTTGCCTGGCTGATGAGTGGGGTGGTGCTGGCCGGCCTCCTGATCACGCTATTGATTCCCCCCGCCGCCTATGCCGCCGACCGGCGCAACCTCGCCGACGACAAAATCGCCGAGCGGGCCGGCAAGGTGGATCTCAACAATTGCTCCGTCCGTCGCTTCCAGGATTATCCCGGCATGTATCCCACCTTGGCCGGCAAGATCGTGCTGGGTGGTCCCTATCTGAGCGTCGATGATGTGCTCAGCCTGGATCTGACCGACCGTCAGAAGGAACTGTTCAACAAGTACAAGGACAACTTCACCGTGACCGAGGCATCGATTGCCCTCAACGAAGGCGACGACCGCATCAACGATGGCCAATACCGCTGAGCCCTAAGCTCACTGCCACCTTGAAAGCCGTCGGGGCCTTCCGGCGGCTTTTTTAGTGCCGGTCATTGCCGGATGCCTTCAGCCGCTATGGCAGAGCAGTTCTGGGATGTGGTGGTGATTGGCAGCGGAGCTGCCGGTCTGATGGCTTGCCTGGAGTTGCCCAGCCATCTCCGCGTTCTGCTGCTGAGCAAAGACAGCGATCCTGACCGCACCCCACGATCGGCCAGTCGCTGGGCCCAGGGGGGCATCGCCGCCGTGACCCAGCCCAACGACAGCTTCGCCAGCCACATCGCCGACACCCTGAGCGCCGGCGCCGGCCTGTGCGACCGGGCGGCCGTGGACCTGCTGGTGCATGAGGCTCCCGCCTGCGTGGAGCGCCTGCTCCAACTGGGGATGGCCTTTGACCGCGACGGCAATGGCCTCAGCACCACCCTCGAAGCTGCCCACAGTCACCGGCGCGTGCTGCATGCCCAGGACCGCACCGGCGGCGCCTTGGTGGATGCCCTCGAGCGAGAGGTGCGGCAGCGGCCCCAGCTGGAGCAGCGCAAGGGGGTGGTGGCGCTGCAGCTCTGGATGGAACACGGCCGCTGCGTGGGCCTGCAGGTGCTCGAAGGCAACAGGATCCACTGGCTGGGGGCGCGGGCCGTGGTGCTGGCCACCGGGGGAGGCGGACACCTGTTTGCCCACACCACCAACCCGAACCTGGCCAGCGGCGATGGGGTGGTGATGGCCTGGCAGGCCGGAGCGGTGGTGCGCGATCTGGAATTCGTGCAATTCCATCCCACAGCCCTGATGCTGCCGGGAGCTCCCCATTTTCTGATCTCCGAAGCGGTGCGCGGCGAAGGGGCCCACCTGGTGGATGGGGCAGGCAACAGCCCTGTGGATGGCCTGCCGGGCGGTGATCTGGCCCCACGTGACGCCGTCAGCCGAGCCCTGGCCCGGCACATGCGGGCACTGGGGGTTGACCATCTCTGGCTGGATTTGCGGCCCGTGGGCGTCCCCCGACTGGAGCAGCAGTTCCCCACAATCCTGGGGCGCTGCCGCGAACTGGGGCTCGACCCCACTCGCGCACCCATCCCTGTGGCGCCCGCTGCCCACTACTGGATGGGGGGCATCTGGACGGATCTGAACGCCGCCACCAGCCTGCCTGGGCTCTACGCCGTGGGGGAGGTGGCCTGCAGCGGCGTGCACGGCGCCAACCGTCTGGCCAGCAACTCGCTGATGGAGTGCCTGGTGTTTGCGCGGCAATTGCGAACCATCCACCTGCCGCCCGCACCAGCCCAGATGCGCGCCAGCCAACCCGAAGGCGGCGGGGAACAGGATCCGCCCGAGATGGCCGCGCTGGGCTTGCCCCAACTGGGGGCCCTGGAAGCCCAAATCAGCGCCCTGCGGGACCTGTGCTGGCAGGTGGCGGGCGTGGAACGCAGTGCCCACGCCTTGGCGCCCGCCCTCTTGAACGTGCGCTGCCAACTCCAGCAGCTGGAAGCCAGCCCTGCCTGGCAGCGGCTCCAGGCGCAACAACCCGGCCACCCCCTCCAACTCGCCACCGCCGACCTGCCAGCCCTGAAGCGGTTGCAGGAGTTGCATCAGCGCCTGGTGCTGGCCGGGCTCTTGGTTGAAGCCGCCCTCTTTAGAAACGAGAGCCGCGGCGGTCACCACCGCACCGATGCCCCCGCAGCTCAGGTCTTCTGGCAGCGCCACACCGACCAGCGACAACACCAACCGCCCTCCACGTCGCCCCTGCTCTGAGCAGGGTTAGGGCACCCGCCCGCTGTATCCAGAGAGCTGGGCCAGCTGGGCCAGAGACTTCACACCGGAATCGAGCTTGCCGTTGATCTCCCAGCTGGGGAATCCCTCGATTTTCTTGGTGTCGCAGAGGGCTTTCTGGCTGTTCTGACCATCAGCCGCGCACTCCACCAAGGTGAGCTTGGTGGTGGCCTCCTTGCCGAAAAGCTCCTTCTGCTCGTGGCAATGGGGACACCAATAGGCCGTGTACATCACGGCGCCGATGCGGGTGAGGTGGTCGGCCAAACCGATCGCCTCGGGGCGACTGGCGGCCTCCACGGCGGGAGGCACACCGGCGCCCCGCACCACCGCAGGACGATCCACCGAGGCAGCCCAGCCCAGGCCGACCATCGCCACCAGCAGGACCACAATCACAGCCCGGAACACAACCTGGCCGCGGTCGTCCCACTCGCCCCCCACCAGGCTGATCACAAACAGCGCCAGGCTCAGCGTGGCCGACAGCACGCAGAAGAAACAGAAGGCCTGGATCTTCACCACCATCAGCCCCATCAGCAACAGGCTGAACACCGCCATACCCGTGCTGAGCAGCAGCAGCCCCCACCAACTGCGCTGGGCCAGGGCGGCGCGGGAATCACCGCGGAGCACCAGCGGCAACACCGCCAGCAGCAGCACCGCCACGTAGGCCAAGCAACCAAACAGGGAGAGGGGCTGGCCCAGCAGGCTGCCCCAGGCGCTGTTCAGCACCTTGTCGCAGCCCTCAGCACCACCAGGACAACTCAGCGGGCCGAGCAGCCCCCAGCGTTTGAGGGTGATGGCACCCGTGTCGATAGCGCCGATGGTGGCCAGCACAGCCATGGCCACCCGGGCCCAGCGGCGAGCCGGATCGCTGCGACGCCGGGTGGAATTGAGACGCTGGCTGAGGCGGTTGGAGGTCACGGCAAAGGCTGCATTAGCCGCATTCTCGCAGCCACAAGCGACCACGCCCCCATAGGGTGGAAGGTCGGCTGCTCGGGCCGCTGGGGTCAGATGGATCAGCACATGATGAGCAAAAAGACAGTCGCCTTTGCCCACCTGGGCTGCGAGAAGAACCGGGTGGATACCGAGCACATGCTCGGTCTTCTGGCCGAGGCCGGCTATGGGGTGAGTGCCGATGAAACCGACGCCACCGTGGTGGTGGTCAACACCTGCAGCTTCATCCAGGAGGCGCGTGAGGAGTCGGTGCGCACCCTGGTGGAGCTGGCGGAGCAGGGCAAGGAGCTGATCATCGCCGGATGCCTGGCCCAGCACTTTCAGGAGGAGCTGCTCGAATCGTTGCCCGAAGCCAAGGCGATCGTGGGCACCGGCGACTACCAGCACATCGTGTCGGTGCTGGAGCGGGTGGAGGCTGGCGAGCGGGTGAACCAGGTGAGCGCCAACCCCACCTTCGTGGCCGATGAGCACCTGCCCCGCTACCGCACCACCAGCGAGGCGGTGGCCTACCTGAAGGTGGCGGAAGGCTGCGACTACCGCTGCGCGTTCTGCATCATTCCCCACCTGCGCGGCGATCAGCGCTCCAGGCCGATCGAAAGCATCGTGGCCGAGGCCCAACAGCTGGCCGCCCAGGGTGTGCAGGAGCTGGTGCTGATCAGCCAGATCACCACCAACTACGGCCTCGACCTCTTCGGCAAACCCCAGCTGGCTGAGCTGCTGCGGGCCCTGGGGGAGGTGGAGATCCCCTGGATCCGGGTGCACTACGCCTACCCCACCGGCCTCACCACCGAGGTGCTCGCCGCTTACCGCGACGTGGCCAACGTGCTGCCCTACCTGGATCTGCCGCTGCAGCACAGCCACCCCGAGGTGCTGCGGGCCATGAACCGCCCCTGGCAGGCCGAGGTGACCGGCGGGGTGCTCACCCGGATCCGCGAGCAGCTGCCCGACGCCATCCTGCGGACCACCTTCATTGTGGGCTTCCCCGGTGAGACCGAGGAACAGTTCCAGCACCTCTTGGATTTTGTGGCCGAGCAGCAGTTCGACCACGTGGGTGTGTTCACCTTCTCGGCTGAAGAGGGGACACCTGCCGCTGAACTCCCTGATCAGGTGCCGGCCGAGGTGGCCCAAGCGCGCAAAGACCGCCTGATGGCCCTGCAGCAACCCATCGCCGCCGCCCGCAATGCCACCTGGGTGGGCCGCATCGTGGATGTGCTGATCGAGCAAGACAACCCCAGCACCAGCGAGATGATCGGCCGCTGCGCCCGTTTTGCCCCCGAGGTGGATGGCGAGGTGCGGGTGATGCCCGGTGAGGGCGGTCTGTGCGCCGCGCCAGGAACCATGGTGCCGGTGCGCATCACAGCCGCCGACACCTACGACCTGATCGGTGAGGTGGTGGGCGCCAGGGCGATGGTGGACGAAGCCCAGGCCTCGCTGCGGGCCGACGCTTGAGATGGCGTGAGCATCAACGCACCACCTTTCTGGTGGCCTCAGGGCTAAGCACGGCTGGATCGTTTGCCGGCCTCACCGCCAAAGGCTGGATCCTGATGGATGGCAGCGGCAACCCGATGGTGCTGGCCCTGCATTTCGCTGCCCTCGCCATGCCGACGTTGCTGGTCAGTGGCCCAGCCGGCGTGGTCACCGACCGACTGGGCTGCGAAACCGTGCTGATCCGCTCCCAATGGGGGCTGTTCGGGGCCGGCATGCTCGGTGCCATTGCCATTCCCCTCAGCGATGGAGCCCTGCAGATCGGCCTGTTGCTACTGAGCACCTTGCTGGTGGGCGTCGCCAGCGCCTACGAGCTCACCGCCCGCAACAAGTACTGCGCCCTGCTGGTGGAGGGTCCCGAGCAACTGGCGCCCTACATCACCAGCTTTTCGGTGGTGTTCAACGTGGGCAAGTTGGTGGGCCCGCCCCTGGGGGGCTGGCTGCTGGCCTGGACGGGGGCGGGAATGGCGCTAGCGATCGACGCCGCCACCTACCTGCTGCCCATCGCTTCGGTTCTGTGGCTGCTGAGTCCCAACCGAAACCAGGAGCACCGCAGCGTCGCCGGTGCCGGCAGCAGCCTTCGGGCCGCCTGGAGCGGCAGTGGTCCGGTGCTGCGGCACGTGTTGCGCTACACGGCGCTGGCCTGCCTGGTGGGATTTTTTCACCCAGGACTGGCACCACTGATGGCCCGGGATCTCCTGGGTCCATCGCCCCAGGCCCTGGGCCTGTTCACCAGTGTGCTGGCCGCCGGCAGCATCAGCGGCGGACTCGTGCTGCAACGCCACAGCCGCTGGCTGAGTCAGCGGCCCGCCCTACTGCTGGGCAGCTGCACGGTGGTGACGGCCGCCGCCCAGCTGGCGATGGCCCGCTTCAGCCAACCAGCCACAAGCAGCCTGGGATTGATGGCCACCTTTGCGATCGGAGCCGGCACCGCCTGCCTGCTGTCAGGAGTGAACCTGATTAGCCAAGTGGGAGCCCCCATGGCAATCCGCGGCCGCATGGCCGGACTCGGTCAGATCGCCTTCCTGGGCGGTGGCGGGCTGAGTGGATTGATGGCGGCCAGCCTCAGCCTCACCCTGGGTTTACGCGGCACGTTTGCCGTGCTGGGGGCAGCGGGGCTGGTGCTGGGCTTGATTGAACTGCGCCAGCGGGGCCGGTTGCGACTGGAGCTCAGATCAGCTTGATGCCGCGCAGCACGATCGAGGCGGCGATGGCCACGGCCAATCCACCACCAACGAAGCCCAGATAGATCGCGACACCCATGGCTGCCCTGTCAAAGGTCCAGCCATTACAGCAGAACGCGGGCTCCATCGGCCCTTCCGTAAACCATCTAGGCTTAAGTCCATTCCAGACGCATCCCAGCGCAGCCCAAACGTCCTGGTTCATCCCTTCTCCAGATCCGCTGCCTGCATGCGCACTCTGTTTGTTTACCCCGAGTTCCCGAAAACCTTCTGGAGCTACGAGAAAATTCTCGAGCTGATCGATCGCAAGGTCCTTCTGCCCCCCCTCGGCCTGGTGACGGTGGCCGCCCTGCTGCCCCAGAGCTGGGAGATGAAACTGGTGGACCGCAATGTGCGCGAGGTCACCGATGCCGAGTGGGACTGGGCAGAGCTGGTGGTGATCTCCGGCATGATCGTGCAGAAGGCCGACATGGCCGTGCAGATCGCCAAGGCCAAACAGCGCAGCATCCCGGTGGCCGTGGGTGGCCCGTTTGCCAGTTCGACCCCGGATGCTCCGGAGCTCGATCTGGCCGATTTCAAGATCCTCGACGAGGGCGAAATCACCCTGCCGATGTTCATCGAAGCCCTGGAGCGCGGGGAGCGGCAGGGTCGTTTCAGTTCTGAAGGGGTCAAGCCGGATGTCACGGGAACCCCGATCCCGCGCTTTGACCTGCTCGAGCTGAACGCCTATTCAGAAATGTCGGTGCAGTTCTCCCGGGGCTGCCCCTTCCAGTGCGAGTTCTGCGACATCATCGTGCTCTACGGGCGCAAGCCGCGCACGAAAAATCCCGAGCAACTGGTTGCAGAGCTCCAGTACCTCTACGACCTGGGCTGGCGGCGCTCCGTGTTTCTGGTGGATGACAACTTCATCGGCAACAAGCGCAACGTGAAGCTGTTGCTGCCGCTGCTGCGTCAATGGCAGATCGAGCATGGTTTTCCCTTCAGCTTCGCCACCGAGGCCTCAGTGGATCTGGCCGCCGACGACGATCTGATGGAGATGATGGTGGAATGCCGCTTTGAGAGCGTCTTCCTCGGCATCGAAACCCCGGACGAATCCAGCCTAGAAACCGCCGGCAAGCTGCAGAACACCCGCAGCTCCCTGGAGGATTCGGTCAACAAGATCACCTCTTATGGCCTGCGGGTGATGGCGGGGTTCATCATCGGCTTCGATGGTGAGAAAGAAGGGGCTGGACGCCGGATCGTTGAATTTGTGACCCGCACCGGCATCCCCCACGCAATGATGGGCATGCTGCAGGCTCTTCCCAATACAGCCCTCTGGCATCGCCTTGACAAGGAAGGCCGGCTGATCGAAGGCAAAGCCGCTGCCAAGGGGGTCAACCAGACCAACTTGCTCAATTTCATCCCCACACGGCCGATTCGCGATATCGCCAATGAATACGTGGATGCCTTTGGAGCGCTCTACGAACCGAATGCCTTCATCGATCGCGTTTATTCCTACTTCCTGAAGTTACCGCCCCAGAAATACAAGGAGCTCATCATTCCGGGCAGCCGTCCGTCTAAGCCTCCCAGCTGGATCGATCTGCGCGCTCTCGGCATCATTCTGTGGCGCCAGGGGGTGAAACGGAACACGCGGGTGCGCTTCTGGAAAGCCCTCTACGGCATGGCGAAGCACAACCCCAAGCGCTTCACCGGCTTCCTCTCGATCCTGGCCCACAACGAGCATTTCCTCGAATACCGCGCCATCGTGCGCCGCGAAATCGAGGAGCAACTCGCCACCCTGCCGCCCGATCCACCAAAGGCCCCGGCTGAACCCAGCCGCGAACTGCAGCCTGCCTGACGGGCCAAAAGCACTCAGTCCTGCACACGTTCAGTCCTGCACATAGTCGAGGCCCTGCTCCAGGCAGGCTTCGGCCCGCTGGAGTTCTCGACCCAGATAGAGGGCGTGGTCCAGACGGCTCAGCGGGTGGGGGCCAGCTCCCTCCGTGAGGGTGATGCCGAGCTGTTTGGCGGAACGACCCCGGTACACGGCCAGCGGCCGGCGGGGACCCGCGCCGCGGCAGCTCAACACCTCACCGGTGTCTGGATCGGTAGCCAGCCCCCGCTCATCAATGCCATTGCCGTAGTGCTCAGCCACCAGCTCGGCCGCATCCCGATCGATACGAATCAGGAAATAGCCGGCGGGATCGAGCTCGATGAACCGCTGGGAGAGCTGGTCGTCGAGCTGCTGGCGGGAGAAACGAGCATCAGGCATGGGGTGGATCGTAGGCAGCCGTGAAGGGCAACTCGGCATTCATCGCTGCCATGGCCTCGGCCATCTCGGCATTGGCACCCGGCAACCAGCGGCGCAGGATCCCGGCAAAGCGCGGATCACGCCAACGGTGCAGGCTGACCCGGGGCTGGGCCACAAAGCCACGGCGGCGTTTGTGGCTGCCGCCGGCACCGGGATCGAACCCACGGATGCCCCGTTCGATCGCCCAGGCGATCGGCGCGTAGTAGCAGACCTCGAAGTGCAGGCAGTCGATCTCCTCGTCGCTTCCCCAGTACCGCCCCCACAGCTGATCGCCAGCATGCACGCACAGGGACATCGCCACGGGCTGCGTGGGTTCCCCGCGGTGGGCACTGAACAACACCAGAGAGCGCCGCAGCTGAGGCTCTGTGGCCAGGGCTTCAAAGAACGTCTCACTCAGATATTTGCTGCCCCAGGGGCCCCAGCGGCTGCAGTGCTGGGCATAGAAGTCATGCATCCGCCGCACCAGGGCCGGAGGGATGGCGTCCCCCGCCAGCGGGGTGACCGTTAGCCCAGCGGCCCCCACCGCCTGGCGCTCCCGCTTGATGTTGCGGCGCTGGTTGGCATTGAAACTGGCCAGGTAGGCCTCAAAATCGCTGTGGCCGGGATTGGTCCACAGGCTCTGCTGGTTGACCCAGGCCGCACAACCGGCCGCCTCGGCCAGGGGCTGCCACTGGGGATCGACGTAGAGAAAGTTGCAGCTGAGGATGCCCTGCTGGTGGCAGAAGTCGTCGATCAGCTCCAGCATCAGGGCCGTGAGCGCAGCAGCGTCTTCAGCGGGATCGATCAGGAAGCGGTAGCCCTGCACCGGGCTCACCGGGCTCATCCCCACCAACTTCGGGTAATAGCGCAGGCCCAACTGGCCGGCGAGCTGGGCGAAGCTCTGGTCGAACACAAATTCGCCGTAGCTGTGGCCCTTGAGATACAGGGGGGCCACCGCCAGCAGCTCGCCACCGCGCCAAAGCCCCAGATGGCAGCTCTGCCATCCCTCGCGCGGCACAATGCTGCCGCTGGACTCGAGCTGGTGCAGCCAGCGCCAGCGGTAAAACGGCAAGCCCTGGGGATGGGCGGCAGCCAGCAGGGCATCCCAGCGGTGCTCCGGGATCTCCGTGAGGCTCTGATGCCAGCGGGCCTGCAACTCAGCCATGGCTGCCACGACGGCCGGCAAGGGGGGAAGGGGCAAACTAACCACAGCCACGCTGCCCTAGTGCCCCAGCTGATGCGTGCCCGCTTCGCCCCAGTGCAGCTCTTCACCCCTGTGCTGCTGACGAGCCTGCTGCTGCCGGTGCTGCAGCTGATGCGCCCCCAACTGGAGCAGCGGCTCAAAACCGTGTGCGTGGACACGGCATCGGCAGGCAATGCCAGCTTGGCTGCCAAGCTCGAGGCGCCCTGCGCCCAATTGGCCAAGCCCACCAGCCAGTGCCTGGTGCAGGAAACCGCCTCCGGCGGCCGCAGCCTGGCGGTGTTGGGCGAGCTGATCCGCGGCGACTTTGGCGCCGATAGCGAGCTGGTGGTGAAACGCTGCCTGGCCCGGATGCTGGGCCTGCCCGCCGACAGCCTGCAGCACATCCCCCTCAAGGAGCTGGCTCAGGGCTTGGCCAAAACGCGGCGGTAACGCACCAGCAACTCATCGCCCTCCAAGCGGCGATGCTCATCGAGACGCCAGGCGCCTGCCTGGATCGCCGCCTGCAGCGGCACCCAGCTGTGGGGTCCACCGAGCAACTGGGGGCAAAGGGTGAGCTGCAGCTCCTCGATCCAGCCTTCTGCCAGCAGGCCCGCCGCCAGGGTGGCGCCGCCCAGCACCACCAGCCGCTCCAATCCGGCGGCCTGGAGGGCCGAAAGGGCCGAAGACCAATCTTCCAGGCCCAGCTGCCGCTGGAATCCCGGCAGGGGAGACACCCCCGCCGGAGCCAGCAACCAGCGCTGCAACGGCTGCTGCCAGAAAGGCAGCTCGGCGGGAATGCGGGCGGTGCGGCTGACCACCACCACCACCGGCTGGTCGCTGCGGCCAGCGGCGGCCCGCTGGGCCAGCAGGTTGGGGGCATGGATCAGGCAGGTGCTGCCGTGGCGCCGCAGGGTTTCAGCACCGATCAGGCAGCCGTCGGCCCAGGCCAGGGCCTCCTCCAGCACGCAACGATCCCCCGGGCCCCCAAGCTGCGCAGCCCCACCGCCTGGGGGAGCCAGCCGGCCGTCGAGGCTGACGGCCAGCACCAGGCGCAGGCTGGGCAACAGCAGGCCAGGCACCGCCAGCGCTCAGCCAGCCACCAGGGCTTCCAGAGCCGCGGGCACCATCTCCAGCTGGGGGGTTTCGGCAAACACCTCAGCGGCGTTGTTGGGACTCTCCTGCAGGCGCACCTTGTGGAGCCGGGCGCCGGTGGCGGCGATCGGCGCGCTCAGCAAATCGGCAATGTGCAGGGCGATGTTCTCGGCCGTGGGCACGGTGGCAGCAAAGTGCTCCACGTCCTTGTTGAGGAAGGTGTGGTCGAAGGGCTCCACCACAAGGTCGTCGACGAGCTGCTGAAGAGCCGCCAGGTCGCAGACCATGCCGGTGCGCGCATCGATCGGACCTCGCACGGTGACATCCAGCAGATAGTTGTGGCCGTGGCCATGGGGCCGGGCGCACTTGCCGTAGATGGCCTCGTTCTCAATCTGGGAGAGCTCGGGCCGGGCCAGGCGATGGGCGGCGGCGAAGTGGGTGCGGATCGAGAGAAAAGCTTCCATGGGGGTCGGGGTGGAGCCGGGGGCGAGCAGGTCGACCCAGAGCGTGTCGGTTTCGTGCAGACGCAGCCCCACCAGGGGCAGCTTGGGGGCCAGGCGGGTCCAGATGGCCTGGCAAAGGGCTTCGGTGGTGGGCAGCCGACCCTCCGGGCGGCTCAGGTCAAACTCCGGCCACGTTTCGTTGAGATAGCGAAAATCGAGCTGAGCGGTGACCTCGGCGCGAATGGCGTGCTTCACCTCGGAGAGGTTGAGCACCATGCCATCGCCATCCAGGGGCCCACCCATCGCCACAATCAAGGTGTAGTTGTGGCCATGGCCCGGCGCCAGGCTGCAAGGCCCGAAGCGGGCCTGATTGTCCTCGGGGCTGAGCTCAGGCAACCAATACCGATGGCTGGCACTGAAGGTGGCCCGGCGCGTGATCACGCAGGGGCGACCGCGGCCGTGGGTTGGGCCGTGGGCTGGGCCGTCGCCGTGGGTTGGGCCTTGGGCTGGGCCCTGGCCTTGGGCTGGGCCGTGGGCAGTTGCAGTGGCCGTCATCGCCCTGGGCTGGAGGCTCTCCATCCTAGAAACGGCCAGGGCCGCGGCGTCTGTGCCAGGAAAACCTCCCTATGACCACCCCCAGCCACCACACCCTGGCCCAGCGGCTGCAGGGGCTCAACCTGTATTTGGTCGGCATGATGGGCGCCGGCAAGAGTGCGGTCGGCCGCCCCCTAGCCGAAGCGCTGGGCTACCGCTTCCTCGACGCCGACGACGCCCTCCAGCAGGTGGCGGGCCGCACCATCCCAGACATTTTCGCCAGCGACGGAGAGGTTGGGTTTCGGGAGCTGGAAACGGCGGTGTTGGGCCAAATCGCCGGCTGGCATTCCCTGGTGGTGGCCACCGGCGGCGGGGTGGTGACACGGCCGGAAAACTGGGGACACATGCGCCAGGGCGTGGTGGTGTGGCTGGATGCGCCGGCAGCGCTGCTGCTGGAGCGGCTCCAGGCCGATCCCACCCCCCGGCCCCTGCTCCAAGCCGACGATGCCAGCGCCCGCCTGGGCGAACTCCTGGCCCAGCGGCAACCGCTCTACCGCCAGGCCGACCTGCAGGTGCAGCAGGGGGGCGAAGACCCGGCCCAGGTGGCCCAGCAGGTGCTGGCGGCCCTGCCAGCGATTCTCAAGGAGCCGGCCGCCGCCCCCGAAGCCCCGATCCGCCTCCAGAACGGCGACGGTGAGATCACCGCGAGTCTGAACTGAGTTCAGCCGGGGGGCTCCAGTCGCACGGCGAACCATTGGATCGACAAGCCTGGGGCGAGCTCCAGTTCGCAGGCCGTTTCCAGCAGCCGCTGAGCCTGCTCCTCAGGAGTGGCCAACGCCGCCAGATCCGCCGGCACCTGCTCCAGGGCCGTGAGCTGGTCCGCCAGCCAACTCAGGGTTTCAGCAGCGGTGAGAATCCTTTCCTCGCCGGCAGGCTCCAGCACCACGTAATGATCAAGCTCCCGCAACAGGGGATCGGACATGACTGGCGCCTTACTGGCCCCCATCCTGGCGCTGCTGCTGGCGATCAGTCCCGGCGTGCTGGCCGAGCGGGCCGCCCACTGGCCCGAATGGCGCCTGCCCGCGCCCCTGGAGCGCCCCTCAAACCGACCCGGGCACCAAGACCTCACCTACCCCGCCTGGATGGAAGGCGGCTGGCGGGTGCGCAGCGACGACCTCGACTACCGGGTGCAGTTCGAACGCAATGCCAACGGCGCGGTGGTGGGCGACCGAGCCTTCAATGCCACGGCGATCGGCCGGGCCCTGCTGGGCAAAGCGCTGCTGCAGGTGGCCAACGATCCGGCCAACCCCAACCGCCAAATCGCCGTGCTGGCAGGGGATCAACGGCTGGAATCGACCGTGGTGGGGCGCCGCAGCGAACAGCCGGATGCGACCCACTTCTGGAGCGACGAGGTGGCCCTGCAGGTGCTGCATGGCCCCGGCGATCCGCGGGTGAGCCGGGTGGAAACCCTGAGCCGCTACAGCTTCCGCTCCGATGGGAGCGTGGGCGCCGAGCAGTGGCAGGCCAGCTACCCCTCACCGGCCCTGGGGCTGGCCGCCGCCGCCAGCAGCAGTGGCCACTACAGCCTGGAGCTGACGCCCATTAGCCCCGTCCCGCTTCCAGCGCGATCCGATCCCGCCAGCTGAACAGGGGTTGCAGCAGGGGATGGTCGGCGATGCCGCTGACCCCCAGACCCGCCAAGGGAGCCCCGCTGCTGGCTGGAAACTTCAACAACCCCAACTGGGCCGCCACGGCCAGATCGGCCAACGTGAGGCGGTCGCCCACCAGGTAGGGCTGATCGGCCACCAACAGAGCCAGCTGCTCCAGGTTGGTCTGCAGCTGTTGGCATTCGGCCGTCCCCACCACGCTGGCCACCGCCTCCCCCACGCCGGCCATCACCCCCGCCGGCAGGCTGCTCACCAGCTGACGCAGAGGGCCCGGGGTGGAGTCCGGCAGCAGGGCGCTGCGCAGCACGGCATCGCTGGCTGCAGCCTGCACAAGGGCCAGCCGGCATCCTGCGGCCAGGGCCGTATCGGCCCAGTCTTCGATCAGCAGCACCCGAGCCCGCTCCGCCGGGGCCTCCGGCAGCAGGCGCGGCTCAGAATGGTGCCGCTCAAGGTAGAGCGCAATCGCGGTGGAATCGGCGATCACCTCACTGCCATCCACCAGCACGGGCACCTGGCGCTGGCCGGAGAGGCGGAACAGCTCCAACTGGCCGATCCCAGGGGTGACCTCCACCACGGAGTAGTCGAGGCGCTTGGCGGCAAGCACCAGCCGCACCTTCTCGCAGAAGGCGGAATGCCTGAACTGGTGCAGCTGCATGTGTCAAACCCCGCCTCTGGGCGGCAGAGTAGCCAGCACGCAGTAGGCACCGACCACTCCGGGCAATGAAGGACTTCTTCCTGAATGTGACGCGCTACCCGCGCTATCTGGTGGCCTTTGGCCTGGGGGTGGCCAATTCGGTGTTCGAGCCCCTCGCAGCCCGGGGCCGCAATCCAGTCACGGCGGTGGCCCTGATCGGGGCTGGCGTCAGCGGCATGCTCAGCCTGGTGCTGATCCTGCGTGCGATGGTGAACCCAGCACCGCTGGCATAGCCATGGCACAGAGCCGACGGGTGGAGCGGGTGGCCTCCCTGATCCGCCGCGAAGTGAGTGAGCTGCTGATCGGCGGCATCAAGGACGAGCGGGTCAGCCAGGGCATGGTGAGCGTCACCACCGTGGAGGTGGCCGGCGATCTGCAGCACTGCAAGATCTTCGTGAGCATTTTCGGCAGCGAGGACGACCGAAGCCAGGCCATGGAGGGGCTGCGCTCGGCGAGCGCCTACGTGAAAGGTGAGCTGGGCCGGCGGTTGAAGATGCGTCGCACCCCCGAGGTGGTGTTTGTGCTCGACCGCGGCCTTGAAAAGGGCACCTCGGTGCTGGGCCTGCTCAACCGGCTCGAGGAACAGCGGCAGGAGAAAGGTGAACCGGCCGAGGCCAGTGAGCTCTGAGGCCGAGCTGCAGCGGCTGATTCACCAACTGGTGGTGGTGCGCGCCAGCGGCGCTCTCGCCGACCACCAACGTGGCTACCCCCGCTGGGAACTGCCCAATGCGGAACTGCAGCGGCTGCTGAAGGCCGGGGTCGGAGGCGTGATCCTGCTGGGGGGCAGCGCAGCGGAGGTGACCCTGCGCTGCGCCCAGTTGCGGCGCTGGGCCGGCCAGCCGCTTCTGCTCTGCGCCGACGTGGAAGAAGGGGTAGGCCAGCGCTTTGACGGGGCCACCTGGTTGGTGCCGCCACTGGCCCTGGGGCGCCTCTATGCGCAAGAACCGCAGCGGGCGGTCGCCCTGGCCGAGCGCTACGGCCGCTGCACCGGCCGGGATGCCAGGGCCCTGGGCCTCAACTGGGTGTTGGGTCCGGTGTGCGACGTCAACAACAACCCCGGCAACCCCGTGATCAACGTGCGGGCCTGGGGCGAAGATCCTGCCTCAGCGGGTGCGCTAGCAGCGGCCTTCATCCGCGGAGCCCAATCCGAAAAGGTGCTCGCATGCGCCAAGCACTTTCCCGGCCACGGCGACACCAGCAGCGATTCCCATCTCACCCTGCCGCTGCTGCCCCACAGCCGCGAACGGCTGGCCGCGATCGAACTGCCGCCCTTTGAGCAGGCGATCGCCGCCGGGGTGGCCTCAGTGATGACCGCCCATCTGATGCTGCCCGCCCTTGATCCGGAGCGGCCCGCCACCCTGTCGAAGCCCGTGCTCACCGGGCTGCTACGCCAGAAGCTGGGCTTTGGCGGGCTGGTGGTGACCGATGCCCTGGTGATGGAAGCGATCACTGGCCGCTACGGCGCCGGCGAGGCAGCGGTGCTGGCCCTGGAGGCCGGCGCCGACCTGGTGCTAATGCCCGCCGATGCCGCGGCCGCCATCGCGGCCATTGCTGCGGCCGTGGCCAGCGGCCGCCTCAACCGTGAGCAGCTGGAAGCCAGTGCCGAGCGCCGTCGCCGGGCGCTGGAGTGCTGCTCAGAAGCAGCGACTGTCCCAAGCCCCGAGGCCGCGGCCCAGCCCGACCAGACCCTGGCCCTGGAGCTGGTGCAGGCCAGCCTGGAGATCGCGCCAGCGCGGGACAAGGCAGCGGCGGCCACGGCCCCCACAGCGGGGCCAGCCGGAATCAACCTGATCCGGCTGGATTCGGCCCTCGCCGCCGGCGCTGCTGTGCTGCCCGCCACAGCGCCGGCCCTGGCGCGGCCCGAAGCCCGGGGCTGGCGCACCGTGCTGCTCGAGAGCCGCAGCCCCAGCCCCTGGAGCCGCGAGGCTGAGGCGCCGCTGGCCCTGGAGCGCCTCGGCCCGGGGCCGGTGCTGCTGCAGTTGTTTGTGCGGGGCAATCCCTTCCGCGGCAGCGCCGGCAGCGCCGAACCCTGGGCCGCCGCCCTGCGGCAACTGGTGGCGGCGGGGCAGCTGGCCGGCTTGGTGGTGTATGGCTCGCCTTACCTCTGGGAAGAGCTGCGACCGCTGCTGCCAGACGGGGTTCCCGGGGTGTACAGCCCCGGCCAGATGCCCCTGGCCCAGGCGGAGGCCCTCAACCAGCTGGGCAGGGGGCTGGGGCTGGGGGACACTGACGCCGGCGCCGGCTTCACCGACTGAGCCGGCGCGTCCCTGCATCCGGCGCTTCACCGGTTTCGCCCCATGCTCAGCCTCTCGATGATCGTGCGCAACGAAGCCGAACGGCTGGAGCGCTGCCTGCGCTCAGTGGCAGGGTTCGTTGATGAGATGGTGCTGCTCGACACCGGCTCCACGGATGCCACCATCGCCGTGGCGGAGGCCTGCGGCGCCGTGGTGCACCAGCTGCCCTGGCCGGGTGATTTCGCCCCGGCCCGCAATGCGGCCCTGGAGCACGTGCGCGGCGACTGGGTGCTGGTGCTCGATGCCGATGAGTGGCTCCTGCCCGAGGCCCAAGAACCCCTGCACCAGCTGATGACCCAGCCGGATCTGCTGCTGATCAACCTGCTGCGGGAGGAGCGGGGGGCGGCTCAGTCGCCGTACTCCAACGTCAGCCGCCTGTTTCGCCGCCATCCGGCCATCCACTGGAGCCGTCCCTACCACTCCATGGTGGACGACAGCGTGCTGGCCCTGCTGGAGCTGGAACCCCACTGGCGCCTGGCCGATTGCGATGTGCCGGCCCTCGCCCATGACGGCTACCAACCCGAGCTGCTGGCCAGCGGCGCCAAGGCCGAGCGGTTGCGCCAGGCCATGGAGGCCGACCTGGCCGCCCACCCGGGCGACCCCTACGCCTGCGCCAAGCTCGGCAGCCTGGAGGTGAGCGAGGGCAACCGCGAGCGCGGCATCGCCCTGCTGGAGCAGGGGCTGGACCACTGCCCGCCCTGCCGCTATCCCGAGCGCTACGAGCTGCTGCTGCACCTGGCCATCGCCCAAACCAGCAGCGCCCCGGCCCGTGCCGAGCAGCTCTACCGCCAGGCCCTCGCCCTGCCGTTGCCGCCACGGCTCACCCTGGCGGCCCGGCTCAACCTGGCCGGCCTGCTGCAGCAGGGGGAGGTCCAGGGGCGTGGTGCCCTGGACGAAGCCTGCAGCCTCTGCCGCAAAGCCACCACCGCTGCACCGGAGCTGGCACTGGGCTGGCTGCATCTGGGGTTGGTGGAGCGGCGGCGGGGCCGGATCCCAGAGGCGATCGCGGCCTATCGCGCAGCCCTGCAGCGCGATCCGAGCCTGGCCGCCGCCCAACAGAATCTGGCGGTGGCCCTGCTGCTGGGTGGCGACATCGGCGGCGCCCGCTCGGCGTTCCGCCAGGCGATCGGGCTGCTCGAGCAGCAGAACCGCCCAGACGAGGCCGAGGCGCTGCGCCGCCAGGCCGGCACGATGGTCAAGCTGGACGACTGACCCCCAGGACTGCACCGCCATGACCCTGGCCCCCGAGTTGTCCCTGCGCGGCCGCACCATCGCCGTGACCCGGGCCGAAACCCAGCTGGGGGAGGCGCGACGCCTGTTTGAGGCAGCCGGCGCAACGGTGGTCGACCTGCCCGCCCTGGTGGTGACGCCCCCCGATGAATGGGGCCCACTCGACGATGCCCTGGCCGAACTCGACGACTTCCACTGGCTGGTGTTCTCCAGCGGCAATGGCGTGGAGGCCGTGGAGCAACGGCTGCGCCGCCTCGGTCGCTCCCTGGCGCGTCGCCCCAGCAGCCTGAAGCTGGCCGCCGTGGGCCGCAAAACGGCAGCCCAATTGGAGGCGCTTGGTGCGCCCGCCGATTTCATCCCGCCCAGCTTCGTGGCCGACAGCCTGCTGGAACACTTTCCCGCCTCCGGCTGGGGGCTACGGCTGCTGCTGCCCCGAGTGCAAAGCGGAGGCCGCACCCTCCTGGCGGAAGCCTTCGCCGAGGCCGGCGCCCGCGTGGTGGAGGTGGCGGCCTACGAAACCCGCTGCCCGGAGGGCTTGCCCAGCACCGCGTTGGTGGCCCTGGAGCAACGGCGCCTGAACGCCATCACGTTCAGCAGCGGCAAAACCGTGAGCCACACCTGCCGGATGCTGGAGGCGGCCTACGGGCTGGCCTGGCCGCGCCAGCTGGATGGGGTGGCCGTGGTGTCGATCGGCCCGCAAACCAGCGACCGCTGCCGGCAGCTGCTGGGCCGGGTGGATGGCGAAGCCAATCCCCACGACCTGGCGGGCCTGGTGGAGGCCTGCAGCCGCAGCCTCAGAGCTCAGCCGTAACCAATTGTTTGCCCTGCCGCAGGGTGAGGCGCCCCTGCTGAACATCAATGCTGGCCACGCTCCAACCCGCCGGCAGCAGTGGGGTGGTGCGACCACCGCGCTGGCCGACCCGCAGGGTTCCGGTCTCGCCCCCGAACTGCACCAGGGCCTCAGGCGTGCCACCAGAGCGGATCACGCCATTGAAAACAAGGCCCGGTGGCAGGCTGAGCCGGGCCGGCACCGCGCCCGCTCCAGCGCCCCCTACCGGGGCAAACGGATCCACCCGCCCGGTGGCGACGGAGCCCACCACCTGGTTGGAGCTCGGCAGGGGCGTGAGCCCCGCCAGGGCCCCGGGATCGGTCACCGGGGGCGACGCAACCGGTGCCGCACGGGGCCGGGGCGGTGGTGGCTGCTGGCTGGACATCTCTGGGGGTTGCTCCCCAGCACAGGAGGCCAGCAGCAGCGCAGTGCCTAGGGCCGCATTGGCAAACCTAGGCATAACGGGTTTCAACCAGGTCACGAAAACGGTCCAGGTTGGCCTGGAGCTCCTTGGTGACAATCCCCCCCAGGATGCTGGGTTCCATCAGCGGTGCCAAAACCCCCGGCAGCTCATAGCTGACACTCAGCTTCACCGCCGTCAATTGGGGGGCTTGGGGATAGAAGCGCACCGCCCCTTTGGTGGGAAGGCCTCCCACCGACTCCCAGTGCAGCTGCTGGGCCTCCACCCGTTGGCTGATCCGGGCCTTCCAGTGGAAGCGAAAGCCCTGGGCCGCGAGGGTCCAGTCGGTGAGATCGGGGTCGTTGGGTTCGGTCACCACCGACTCGATCCAGCGCATCCATTGGGGCATGGCCTCCAGGTCACTCCACACCTCCCACACCTGCTCAACCGAGGCCCGGATGTTGGTGGTGACGCTGTGCTCGAGCCAACGGCCCATGGAATCTCCTACGCAACAGAGGTGTTGGTGGCCAGGGCCACCGGGCGGTCCAGGATCGCCGCAGCGGCTAGACGTCCACTCATGGTGGCGCCTTCCATGGAATCGATGTAGTCCTGCTTGGTGTAGCTACCAGCCAAAAAGAAATTGGAGACCGGTGTGCGCTGATCCGGCCGGTAGGGCTCCATGCCGGGCGCCTCCCGGTACAGCGACTGGGCCAGCTTCACCACATTGCTCCACACCAGCGTGAGGCCCGCAGCGGAGGGAAACAACCGACGCACCTGGGCATCGGTGGCGGCCACGATCTCCTCGGTTTTTTTGGGGATCCAGGGATCACCGGGGGTGAGCACGCACTGCAGCAGCGAGCCCAGGCCCTGCTTGCGGTAGTCCTCCGGGCTGGCCAGGGCCAGATCGGCGAAGCAGCTGAAGTCGGCGTCGGCGGTGTAGAGCAAGTTGTTGAGACCGGCGGGATGGCTCAGATCGCCGCGAGCGGCCTGGGCTTCGGGGGTGTCGCCGAGCTCGGTCACCCAGCCGTCGTAGCGCAGCTGCACGGTGGCCACCGGCACCGCTTCGAGCTGGTAGAGGTTGTCGAACAGGCTGTGGCAGCGCCAGGCCGCGGGGATCATCCGCTGGATGCCGGGCACATCACAGGCGGCGAGGTAGGCATCGGCCTGCACCTGGATCTCGCCGTCGGGGGTGCCCAGGGTGAGGCCGGTGACACGGGTGTCGGAAGCCCCGGCGGGGGTGGCTGCCTCCTCGTAGTGGATCTCGGTGACCCGGTGGCGCAGGTGCAGCCGGCCGCCGCGCTGCTGGATGTAGTCGAAGATCGGACCGGTGAGCCAGCGGTGGGGCGAACCCTTGAGCAGATTGAGCTTGGAGGCCTCGGTTTTGGACGCAAACATCATGAAGATGGTGAGCATGCAGCGGGCCGAAATGGCTTCGCAATCGATGAAGCCCAGGGCATAGGCGATCGGATTCCACATCCGCTCGATGCTCTGTTGGCTGCCGCCATGGCCCACAAACCACTCCTGGAAGCTGATCCGATCCAGCGCACGGATCGTCTTCATCGCGCCCTCGTAGTCGACCAGGCCACGCACGATCGGGCTGGTGCCCAGGGCCAGGGCGTTGCGCAGCTTGTCGACCCAGTCGAGCTGAGGGGTGGTGAAGAAGGCCTTGAGGCCGTTGAAGGGTGCTCCAAGAGCGAAGCGGAAATCCAGCTCGCGCAGGTCGCCACCGGTGTTCACAAAGAGGTGGGTGTGGTCTTTGGGGAGCAGGTTGTCGATCGCCCCCACCTTGCGCAGCAAGGCGAAGAGGTTGGCGTAATTGAAGAAAAACACATGCAGCCCCATCTCGATGTGGTTGCCGCCCTCATCCACCCAGCTGCCCACCTTGCCGCCCATGAAGGGGCGTGCCTCGTAGAGATCCACCTGGTGGCCGGCATCCACCAGATCCACCGCCGCCGCCAAGCCGGCCAATCCTGAACCCACGATGGCGACGCGCACCCTGCTGCTCCTTGAGTGGGAACGACTCTATGGAGCGGGCCCGCCCGGCAGCGGCTGGGCGGGCTCCATACGATGGGTGAATCAGGCCATTGCCCCCGATCACCCCGCCGATGATGAGCAGCGAGATCGCCGAAGCCCAGGCCGCCAGCGACGCGGCACCCCAGGCCACCTTCACCGCCAGAGATGGCAAGGGCATCCAGATCACCGAGCCGGCCATGAAGCAGCTCGCCGCCCTGATGCAGCAGCAGGGCCCAGACAAGGTGTTGCGGGTGGGCGTGCGCTCAGGCGGCTGCAGCGGCATGAGCTACACGATGGATTTCATCGATCCGGCCGAGATCCGCAGCGACGACGAGCGGTACACCTATGAGCCCGCTGGGGCCCCCAACTTCGAGGTGGTGTGCGACCCGAAAAGCCTCCTCTACATCTACGGAATGCAGCTGGATTTCTCCAGTGCCCTGATTGGCGGCGGCTTCAATTTCACCAACCCCAACGCCACCCAGACCTGCGGCTGCGGCAGTTCGTTTGCGGTGTAGGCCATGGCCAAGCTCCTGAGCGCAGACCTCCCCGCTGATCTGGATCTGGTGGTGCTGTTTGGCTCCCGGGCCCAGGGAACAGCGACCAGCAATAGCGATTGGGATCTGGGTGTGCGTTTCAGCCCAGGGCAGGGCGACCCCCTGCGTCTCTATCGCCTTGATGTGGAGCTGGCAACGCGTTTGGGCTGCTCCAGCGATGCGGTGGATGTGGTCGACCTCGACCAAGCCTCCTACCTGCTGCAACGGGTTGTGGCCGAACACGGCCAGCCCCTTTTCGAGCCGCGCCAACAACTGTTGGTGGAGCTAGCCGACCGGGTGGCAATCTGAGTTCACGATCAGGCCTGCCGCCGCCCCATGACCACTCCCGATGCACCCTCCCTGTTTGACCAGGCCATGGAGCGCTACCAGCAGGGGACAGCGCCAGCGGAGCTGATCGACACCTTCCTCGCCATCACCGAACAGGCCCCCGGACAGTCGGCTGGCTGGACCTGCCTGGCCTGGCTGCAGCTGCTCGACGACCAGCACCAGGCAGCCCTGCGCTCCGCCAAGACGGCCGTTCGCCTCAACCCCCAAGACCCGCAGGCCCGTATCAATCTGAGCCTGGCCATGCTCGAAACCGGGGCCAAGGGTGTGCGCGAGCACATTGAAATCGTGCAGCGGGTGATGACGATGGCGCCGGAGATGGCCGAAGAACTGCAGGAGTCGATCGCCGATGGCCTCCAGCGCAAACCGGGCTGGAAGGCGATGGACAAGGTGAAGGCCTGGCTGGCGGGTTGAAACCGGTTCTGCTGCTCAGCAACGGCCATGGGGAGGACCTCAGCGGCGCTCTGGTGGCTGCCGAGCTGATCCAGCAAGGCATCCCCGTGGCAGCCCTGCCCCTGGTGGGCCATGGCAACCCCTACCGCCAGCTGGGGGTGCCGGTGCTGGGCCGCACCCGCAGCTGCAGCACTGGCGGCCTCGGCTACACCAGCCTGGCTGGACGCCTCAACGAGCTGATGGAGGGCCAGCTGCTCTACGTGCTGAGCCGGCTGCTGCTGCTGCGCCGCCACCGGCGGCACTACGGCCTGGTGGTGGCCGTAGGCGATGTGCTGGCGGTGCTGGGGGGCTGGCTGTCGGGGCTGCCCACCGCCGTGTATTTGGTGGCCTACTCGAGCCACTACGAGGGCCGCCTGCGGCTGCCCTGGCCCTGTGGCTGGCTGCTCGCCCAGCCAGGAATCCGGGCGATCTGGAGCCGCGATTCGCTCACCGCCACCGATCTCGCACGGCAACTGGCGCGGCCGGTGCAGTTTCTGGGCAATCCCTTCCTCGATGTGGTGAGCGTCGCCAACCCCCAGGGGCAGCAGCACCCGCCGGAAGCGATGGCGGCGGGCGTGGAACTGGCGCTGGTGCCGGGCAGCCGCCTGCCGGAAGCGGCCCACAACCTGGGGCTGATGCTGCAGGTGCTAGCGCTGTTGCCGGAGCCCTGGGTGCAACGCCAGGGGCTGCGACTGCGGGCCGCCCTTGTGCCCGAGCTGGACCGCCGCCGCATCGTCGAACTGGGACAGGCCCTCGGCTGGCGGCTGGAGGGAGCGGAGGACCGGGAGGCGATGCGCCTGGTGCGCGGTCCGCTGCAGCTGGAGCTGGGCTGGGGGCAGTTCACCGAGATCCTGCGCGGCGCAGCGCTGGTGCTGTGCACCGCCGGCACGGCCGCTGAGCAGGCCGTCGGGCTGGGCAAGCCGGTGCTGCAGCTGGCGGGGCGGGGCCCCCAGTTCACGGCGGGCTTTGCCGAAGCCCAGCGCCGCCTGCTGGGCCCCGGCGTGCACTGTGCCCCCGGCCCCAGTGGCCAGGCGCGCACCCTCGCTGCCTCGGCCCACCTAATGCAGACCCTGCTCGATCAGCAGCGCGATCCCCACCACGGCCCCCGGTTGCGGCGCGACCTAGCGGCCCTTGGCGTGGATCGGATCGGCAGGCCGGGCGGCACTGCTGCAATGACCTCGGCGATCATGGAGCTACTGGCGGGTCCTGCCGCCCTCAGCTCCCCTGATCGGCCATGACGGCGCCCCAATCCACCCCAAGCCCCCTGCAACGGCTCAAAGGGGCCATGGACACCGTGCTCGTGGTGGATGTGTTCGTGGTGATCGCTGGAGCCCTCTGGTTTGCCACAGCGGTGGTGTTGCACAGCCAGAAGGTGGAAGCCCCGCTGGCGTTGTTTCAGCGGCTATGGGAGCCGCTGTTCACCCCGGCGATCGGGCTGCTGATGGGAGCCGCCCTGCTCAGTGGGGTGCTGGGCTGGTGGCAGCGGCGAGGGCAGCGTTGAGCTGGGCGTAGTGGTAGGTAAAGCCCTGGGCTTGCAGCCGTTCGGGCAGCACCTGCTGACCCTCGAGCACCACCTGGGCGCCGTCGCCGAGCAGCAGTTGCAAGAGCGGCCCAGGCACGGGCAGCAGGCTAGGCCGGCCCAGGGCCTGACCCAGGGCCCGGGCAAAGCTGCCCATCGTGGTGGGCTCCGGGCTCACCGCGTTGTAGGCCCCGCTGAACGAGGCATCCTCCAGGGCCGCGGCGATCAGGCGGCAGAGGTCGTGGCGGTGGATCCAGCTCATCCACTGGCGACCGGAGCCCACGGGTCCGCCGAAGCCCATCCGAAACACCGGCAGCATCTTGCCGAGAGCGCCGCCATCGGGCCCGAGCACGATGCCAATGCGCAGCTTCACAACCCGGCAGCCAGGGGGAGCCTGGTCGGCGGCGGCTTCCCAGCGCTGGCAGATTTCAGCCAGAAAGTCGTTGCCGGCTGGGCTGGTTTCGCGGAAGCGGGCCTCCAGGCTGGTGCCGTAAAAGCCCACCGCCGAGCCGCTCACGAGCACCGCCGGAGGGGTCTCGAGCCGCGCCATGGCCGCCACCAGCAGCTCGGTGGTGCGCACCCGGCTCTGCAACAACAGTTCGCGGTGGGCGGGGGTCCAGCGGCGCTCGGCGATCGGCTCGCCGGCCAGGTTCACCACGGCGTCGGCCTGGGATACGGCCACATCGAGGCCGTTGTGGTCCCAGCTGGCGGGATCGGCAGGATCGAGATGGAGGCAGGCGAGACGCTTGCCCACCAGGGCCGGGAAGGGCTGGGCCTGACGGCTCACCAGGGTCACTTCGTGACCGAGCTCGAGCAGAAAGGGCACCAGCTCCCGGCCGACGAACCCCGAGCAACCCAGCAGCAGCAGGCGCATTCTTCCTCTCTCGCGTTCAGGGAGGATAGGCATCGAAGCCTGGCCTGCGCCTTCGGCCTTAGCCTGTGGCCAACTGGACTTCCTGCCATGGCTGACGCCCCCGCTGCCGCCGGCCCTGCCACAGCCGCCCCCGCCGCGCCGCCAAGCCAGCCGGCACTGAAGAAAGGGAGCCTGGTGCGGGTCAACCGCGCGGCCTACGCCGGCAGCCTGGAGGCGCGCGCCAGCGATGGCCTGCCGGGCTATCTGATCGAGGGGCCCGGCGAGATCCTGGCGATCAAGGGCGATTACGCCCAGCTGCGTTGGCGCCGGCCGGTGCCAGATGTGTGGCTGCGGCTGGATCAACTGGAAGCGTTCCCCAGCTAGAGGACGGGCCTTAGCCGACCAACAACAAGGCCTTAAAATCATCGTCAACAGAGCTATAGTCGTGCGCCAATAAATTGCGAAAATCGATGGCCAACCTAGCGCTAGCGATTATCGAAAAAAGATTTGGACTGAGCGACTCAAGCCGTCGCAGAGCCTCCCCAATGAGGATAAATTCACGTTCGACAGAAGAACGAATTGAGCGCTTGGATCGATAGGTCTCCAGATCGACGTCGCTGAGAACCTCTTCAATCGCTCGGCACGCCTCCAAGGCATCGATGGGGTAAGCCGCTGGGTCACGCGCCATAGATTTGCTGCCTGGTGGCTGCGATCTCGCGAGCGATGGCGGGTTGATGCTGCTTAAGCAACGGCAGCATGGTGAAAGAGGCATCGCTCCAGCAATTCTGCACCCTGTTGCCCCTGCGGGAAGGCATTCACTCCCCAAACTTGAAGCCGGCCCTCAACGCCGCAGCTGACGGGAATCGGCTAGCAACTGGCTGCGGCGAGACCTGGCCTGGCGCAACAGCTCGCGAGCATCGCGCAGATAGGAATCCACGTAGCCGAGCGTATAACGCTCGAGATCAGCGAAAGCATCCTTCACCAGGCTGAGACAGTGGTAGAGGGCGAGGCTGAAGCTCTCAACCCCCACCGGACAGAGGCGGGAGCGATAGAGGGCTTCGACCTTGACGAGGCGCGCCTGACTGACCTCCAGAAAACGGCAAAACTCCTCCATCAAGGCATCGTCGTAGGGGTCGGCTGCCAGAGCCTTGAGTTGTGCCGGGAAGGAGTTGATCACCTGAGCGAGAAACCTGTCGCACGGAGCGACAACGAGCTGCAGCCAAGCAAGCAGATCCTGCTCGGTGGCCGTTGCCGTCGAGGGAGCTGCAGACTCATCGGTGACTTTGACCCTTTGACGGGTGGTGGTGCGGCTGGCCTGGTCGTGACGCCGGCGGCGATCGGCGTCGCCGAGCACCTCCCAGGCGGCATTGAGGGCCAGGATCGTGCGGTCGTCGCCACCGGCATCGGGGTGGTGCTGCTTCACCAGGGCCCGGTAGGCAGCCTTGATTTCGGCAGCCGTGGCAGCGGGCGACACGCCCAGCACGCGATAGGGATCGGCAGCAGCCAGGGCGAGGTCTCCGCATGCAAAGGGCTTCGCCGCTGACTTTAGGAACCCCGGCCGCGACACTCGCTAAAAGCAGCGCCCAACAAAAAACCCCAGCTCGCGCCGGGGTTGATCGAGGTGTGTGTGTGTGTTGAGAAGTGGAGGACGAAGGGCCGGGGGTGTGTGAGGACTCCGGCCCAGGTTTGGTTCTGAAGATCAGAACTTGAAGGTGGTCTTCAGCAGGCCGCCAACCGTGGTTTGCGAGTTGTCATCGAGACCGGAACCCGAGCCGTCGATGAAGAAGATGGCCGGTGTCACAGTGATGTTGTCGGTGACCTGGAACTTGTACCAGAACTCCATGGCGAAGTTGCTTTCGGCGCCATCGGCGTCAGCCCACTGGGGCATACCGAGGCCGATACCGAAGTCGTTGCCCTTCACGAAGACGTCAGACCACTGCAGACCGACCATCCAGGACCAGAGATCAATGTCTCCAGTGAGGTCGTTATCACCACCAACGTTGGCCTTGCCATAACCGAAACCAGCGCTGATGGAAGGCATCCAACCGGCTTCAGAAGGCTGCCAGTAGGCGCTGAAACCGATGTTGTTGCTCTCGTAAGGGACCAGAGCGGAGCCGAAGTTGACGACGGCCGTGCTACCTGGGGCAACAATGGCACTTGCATCAGAGTTGCTGTAGGTGTAGACAAAGGCAGCACCCCAGTTGTTACCGGTGTAGCCAACCTGAGCAGTCACCGTATCTGCATTGCCGAGGCCTGAGTCGCTGTCACCAACGACGGCTGAGTTGGCAACGTAGTTGACGCTGACGTTAACGCCCTGATCCTTCCAGGTGAGGCCAAAGCCACCACCCAGGTTCAGGTTGTAAGCACCGGGAGCACCGGCGTAGGTGAACATGTCAAGGATCGAATCCGAGGGATACACGCTCGGCCACATGCCCAGCATGTCGTCCTGACGAACCTTGGCGCCCACAGTGGCTGTGAAGCTGCTACCGATGGGGAACTGGTAGAACAAACGGTTGACGCTTATGGCATCAACTTCAGAGCCCGCCTCTTCATCGAAGGCTACTTCCAGCGCGGTGGGGCCAGCACCGAAGGCACTGTTGCCGAAGTTGCCGGTGCGCAGGGTGGTGCGCAGCAGATCCTTGCCGGTGAAGCTGGTGTCGAGGATCAGGCGAACATCGTAGTTGAAGGTCACTTGCTCACCACCACCCTCGAGCACAAGAGGAGTGTTAGCGGTCTGGCCTGCAACAAAACCAGGAATGGTGTTGTCAGCACCACCGATGACGAAGGTGGCAATACCCTTCAGCTTTGTGGTGGTGGAGAACTGGTTGGCTTCCAGTTCGCCGACTTTGGCCTCGAGGCCGTCCACGCGGCCCTTGAGGATGGCGAGTTCCTTCTCGAACTCGGCCATCAGCTTCTTGAGCTCGTCGGTCACTTCGGTGACGCGGTCGAGGCAAGCGTTGAGCAGAGCAGCTGCTTCGAAGCGGGTCATGGCCCGGGCGCCCTTGTAGGTGCCGTCGGGATAACCAGCGACGCAGCCGTAGCGCTCGATCAGGTTGGACAGAGCCTGGTAAGCCCAGTCGGTGGGCTTGACGTCAGAGAACTGGGAGATGCTGGTGACTTGCTCCTCAGAGGCGTACTTGTTGACGCCATCCAGGTTGAGCTCAGCAGCGGTAGCGGCCACAGGGGCCAGCAGACCAAGCGCTGCAGGAGCAACCAGCAGTTGCTTAAAGAGTTTCATGGGTTCCTCACACGAGAAGGCGCAATGCGCCTCACACATCTTGGCCCGTAACACAGCGATGCCACCCCCACCTGTGCCACTGTGCACAATGGCCTGTGCTGCAAAACGATGCCCCCGGCGCCAGGGTCAGAAGACCGCAGCGCCGGGGGCTCTCGCCGGGTCCGCTCTGGCGCGGAACCGTTTGATCAGGAATCAGGCGCCGAAATCAGCCGGCGTTCTCCGCGATCAGCAGACCCTGGGTGAAACAACTGGAACTCACGGGCACCTCCTCCTGTGGGGATTGGCACCAGCCGGCGATGCCTTCGGCGCTTTCGGCCCGCAGGCCAAGAGCGCCACATCACTGCTGGCAGAACGATGCAAATCTAGCCATAAAAAAAGCGCCCCTGTGGGGGCGCCGGTCTTGGTGGATCCGTCGATCAAAGAGCATTGCCGCGGGGCAGAACCTCTTCAGGGAAGACGAAGTTTTCGTGCGGCTGGTCAGCCGGTGCCATCCAGGCACGCAGACCTTCATTCAGAAGAATGTTCTTCGTGTAGAAGGTTTCAAATTCAGGGTCCTCAGCGGCGCGGATCTCCTGCGACACGAAGTCGTAGGCGCGCAGGTTGAGGGCCAGGCCGATGATGCCGATGCTGCTGGTCCACAGACCCATCACCGGCACAAACAGCATGAAGAAGTGCAGCCAGCGCTTGTTGGAGAAGGCGATCCCGAAGATCTGGCTCCAGAAGCGGTTGGCGGTGACCATCGAGTAGGTCTCCTCTTCCTGGGTGGGCTCAAACGCCTTGAAGG
>JBIPLV010000195.1:0-2927 GCA_044369475.1 Cyanobium sp.
TGGCTCGACGGCATGGAAGTCACCCAGTTCACTTACTTCCAACAGTGCGGCGGCATCGACTGTCGGCCCGTGTCGATCGAGATCACCTATGGCCTCGAGCGGCTGGCCATGTATCTGCAGGACGTGGAGAGCATCTGGGATCTCTCATGGGATGGCAACCGCTCCTACGGCGACATCTGGCTGCCGTTTGAAAAGGGCCAGTGCACCTACAACTTCGAGGCCTCCAACCCGGAGCGGCTCAAGCAGTTGTTCGCCCTCTATGAGGCTGAGGCCGCTGATCTGGTGGCCAAGCAGCTGCCTGCACCGGCCCTCGATTTCGTGCTCAAGTGCAGCCACACCTTCAACCTGCTGGAGGCCCGCGGCGTGATCTCCGTCACCGAGCGCACCGCCACGATCGGCCGCATCCGCACCCTGGCCCGCCAGGTGGCCGAGGCCTGGCTGGCCGAACGCGAAGCTCTCGGTTTTCCGCTGCTGGATTCGGACAAGCGCCAGCCCGAGATGGTGGCCCAAGGCGCTGCGGCTGCGCCGTGAAGCTGCTGCTGCAGCGCACCCTGTTGGTGGCCGTGCTCGCCGGCGGCAGCTTCCAGTTGGGCCGCCTGAGTGAGCGGGCGGTGTGGCCCTGCCGCCTGCGGCCCGTGGCTGCCCTGGTGGCGCCGCTGCTGGGCCAGGAGATGCCGAGCCGGGAGGTTTGCGAGCTGCTGCTGCAGATCCCGCGTTTTTAGGTCGGGCTTTGGGGGCTCCGTGGGAACCCTGAGCGGGTTGCAGCCAGGGGCGAACTGTTGGTCAGTGCAGTAGGTGGGGCTAGTGCGGTGGGTGAGCCCAGTTGGGGCTTGGGTCGTGATCGGCCCATGCGGGCGCTGAAGCCACTGCTCTGGGGACTGGTGCTGGCCCTGCTGGTGCTGCGGGTGGTGGTGGCGGCGTTTGCCCCGGTGGCACCGGCAGCTGGTGATCCGGTGCTGCGGCTGCAAGCAGCGGCGCACTCACCGGTGGAGCTGGAGCTGCGGGGCACTCTGCTGGGGGATCCGGTGCCAAGCGGTGGCCCGATCCCCAGCGGTGGCGCCGGTGCCTGCCGGGCCCTGCTGCAGCTGCCCGTGGGCCGCACCGAACTGCGTTTTCAGGAGTGCCCGCCGCTCCAGGAGGGGTGGCGCCTGGAGGTGCAGGGCCGCTTGCGCCAACCCCAGAGCTCGCCTCACCCGTTGCTGTCGGCCCCCGCCGAGCGTTTGGCCCGCCAGGGGGCCTTCACCCAGGTGCAGGTGGCCGAGTGGCAGGTCTTGCAACGCCCCGCCACGCCGGTGGCCGATCTGCGCCGCCGCATGGCTCGGGCCTTGATTCAGCAGGCGGGCCCCGATCGCGGCGGCGTGCTGGCGGCCCTGGTGCTGGGCAGTGCGGTGGTGCCGCTGCCGGCGGAGCTGCGCGAAGCCTTCCGGGCGTCGGGCCTCTCCCATGCCCTGGCAGCCTCAGGCTTTCACCTGTCGGTGTTGCTGGGGGTGGTGCTGCCGCTGGGCTCCCGCCTGCCGCGCTTGGGCCGGTTGGGCCTGGCGGCGGCGGCGATGGGGTTGTTCGTGCTGCTGGCGGGGCCGCAGCCGTCGGTGCTGCGGGCGGTGTTGATGGGGGCGCTGGCGCTGGGGGTGCTGGAGAGCGGCCACCGCAGCAGGCCGATGGGGATCCTGGCTGCCAGTGCCCTGGTGCTGCTGGTGGCCAGGCCCGACTGGCTGCTGGATGTGGGTTTTCAGCTGAGCGTGGTGGCCACCGCGGCCTTGATGCTTTCGGCCCGGCCCCTGGAGCTGGGGATGCGCCGCTGGCTGCCGGGCTGGCTGGCGGTTGCCACCGCGGTGCCCTTGGCGGCTTCGCTCTACACCCTGCCGCTGCAGCTCTTGCACTTCGGTGTGGTGCCGCTCTATGCCGTGCCCGCCAACCTGGCGGTGGCGCCGCTGCTAACACCCCTCACCCTGGGTGCGATGGCACTGGCTTGTTTGGCGGTGCTGCTGCCGCCGTTGCTGCCCCTGGCCACCGTGCCTGTCGACTGGCTGTGTCGGCTGTTGGTGCTGGTGGTGAAGGCCTTTGCGGCTTTGCCTATGGCCCAGTGGCAGCTGGGGCGGCCAGCGCCGTGGCTGGTGTTGTTGCTGGCCTTGGCCGTGATCGCTCTGGCGGTGCCGGGCTTGACCCGGCGCTGGAGGCTGCTGGGCGTGGGGGTGCTCACCCTGGTGGTGGCGCTCCATCTCAGCCTGCTGGGTGCCGACCAGCTGCTGCTGGTGCACCAGGGTCGGCTGGATCTGCTGGTGGCGCGCCATCGCGGCCGGGCGGCGTTGGTGAGCAGCTCGGCCGATGGCTTCAGCTGCAGTTTGGCCAGCCAGCTGGCCCGTGGGCTGGGGGTGCAGCGCTACGACTGGGCTCTGTTGCTTGATCCTCTCGCCCCCGAGCAACCGGCTTGCTGGCAGGGGCAAGCCGGTTTGGTGTTGGCCAGCGCCGACGGCAGTGCGCCGCTTCAGCCCGGCCAGCGCCTGGTCAGCAGGGGGCTGAGTGCCGCCCCGGTGGCGATCGAAAGCCGGGCGATGCAGTTGCAGGTGGGCCGCTGGCGCTGGTTGCTCTTGCCCGACCAGCAGGCGCTCTGGGCCTGGCAGGGGCGTGCAGACGCCAGTGATCCGGCGCATCTGGATGGCGTGTGGCTTGGCTTCCGGCCCTCACCCGGTGAGCGCGCCCAGCTGCAGGCCCTCGGTGCCGAGCGGGTTTGGCTCAGCGGTCCCACCTCATCGGGCTGGCCCGGTGGCTGGGCGGCCAGCGGCTCCAGTGGATCCCTGCAGGCCGCTCGGGGCTGATCGATCCTTAAAGTGCCTCAGGCCCGCGGGCTGATGGAGAGGTGGCTGAGTGGTCGACAGCGAACGACTCGAAATCGTTTGAAGGGAAACCTTCCGTGGGTTCGAATCCCA
>JBIPLV010000351.1:0-2927 GCA_044369475.1 Cyanobium sp.
GTTGGCTGCTCAGCGGTTCGCGAGCGGCGAACAGGGGCAGCACCGATAGCCTCCCGCGTCACGCCAGGAGCCTGTCCTCCTGATCCGCCCCATGCGCTTCTACGCCGTCTGCACGGAAGCGATCCAGCTCACCCACCGCGCCCTGCAGCAACTGGATCAGGGCCGGCGGGGGTCCAGGCAGCCGAGCCGCGCCCTGCGGGTTGCCACGCTCTACGGGCACCTGCAGACCCGCGCCGATGCCTCCGGTGCCGTGCAGCTGGCGCTGCGGGATCTGGCCGCTGCCTGGAATCTGCAGCCGCGGCTTCTGCGGGACGACATCAGCGACCTGCAGGCCCTGGGTTGGCTGCGTTACCGCTGCGACTGGCGCGGCACGGTGATTCACCTCAACAGGCCCCTGCCGCCGCGGAGCAGCGCGCAGACGGTTGCCCAGTCGCCTGAAGCTGCCGCGGGAGGCACGCAGAGCCCTGACGCCTCCCAGAGCACTCCGGCTGTTGAGCCCGCCACCAGCGCGCCGGATCAGGCCCTGATGGCCCGGTTTGCCGAGGTCTACAACCAGCACAAGCCCCAGGCCTGGCCGCTCTACAGCCCGCGCGGGACAGCCCTGGCGGCGCGCCTGCGCCGTGCGATCCGCCATGCCGGTGGGCCGGAGGCGTTCTGGCCGCTGATGGCTCAGGCGTTGCGTTCCATGCCGGAGTTCTGGCGCAGCACCTACCCCCAGGGCCGCAGCGGCGCCGACTGCGCTGCCGCACTGCTCAGCGCCGATCGCCAAGCCGCCGGCCTTGGCCAGGACTTCTGGCATGTCTTCTCCTGGGGTGCGGCCGTTGGGGGCGTGACTGTGCCGCAGGAGCCGGACTTCCAGCGCGCCTGCCGGCTGTTCGCGTGGGGGGATCACGCCTGGCGGGGGCAGGGGATGGAGGCCTTTGCACTGCCGGACAGCGAGAAGCAACGGCTCACCGAGCTACTGGAAGCCGCCGGCATCGGCGAACGCGGCCAGGCCTCACGCCAGTTCGCCCTAGCACCCACGTTTTGAAGCCCGAATCCTGACGCCCGAATCCCGACACGCCAAACCCCAGCTCCTCGCCCGCGTTCGCACCCATGACGGCCACCCCATCCACAGCAGAGGCCACCGCCATCCCCGGCGGCTTTGATCCCGCCCTGTTGCAGCGCCTGATCGAGCAGGGGGTGTTCCTGGAAACCGCCGCCGGCCTGGTGGCCGCCGAGGCGCCGGTGGCACCGCCGCTTGTGGGGTTGGTGGAGCACGAGAAGAACCTGCTGGCGGCTGTGCTGCTGGGCGGCGGCGATCAACGCGAGCGCTGGGGACAGTTCCGCCGCGCCATCGGCCTGCGTTTTGACGAGCTGGTGCCCGCTGCGCTCTGGAGTGAGCCGGGGCTGCGGGCGCTGGCGCTGGAGATCGATGCGTTGTTCCGCGGCCAGCGCGACATCGCCGTGCTCAACGCCACCGCCCTGCGAGAAGACCTGCAGCAGCGTGCTGCAGATGGCCGCTTCCGCGGCTCACTTCAGCAGCTGGAGACAGCGCTGACGGAGGTGATCGCCTGGGGGGAGGACGGCCAGCCCCATCCGGAGCTGGAGTTCACGCTGGCCTGTCAGCTGTTCCAGAGCGCCAAAGCGCGGGCGCTCTTCTACCCCGGCCTGAGCCAACTGCTCGCCCGAGAGCAGGTCGACAGCGGCATCGACGCCGAACTGGAGCGCTGCCGAGCCTTGCTCAATGAGGCCACGGCGATCACCGCCGGCCGCTTCCGCCAGAACCTGCAGATCTGCAGTGCATCTGACGCCGCCCGTGAGTGCATCGCCTTGGCGTCGTTGCCGGCTGAGCAGCGCCCCAAACCGGTCTCCACCGGCATCCCTTCGCTGGATATCGACATGCGCGGCGGCATCCTGCCGGGCAGCGGCGACAGCACCTGGGTGCTCGCCGCACGCTCGGGCATCGGCAAGACGACGGTGGCGATCGCCGCGGCGATGGGCCTGGCGATCAATGGAGCCTCGGTGCTGGTGCTCTCCTGTGAACTGAGCCGCCGCGCCATCGGCGCCCGGCTGCTCTCCCACTACTGCCGGCGTGCGGCCGGGCAGTTCAACGTCCGCTACGGCGCCAACGACCTGGAGGGCCGGGGCGCTGTGATCGAAGGCCGTGATCTGGACGGTTTGCAGCAGTTGTCCGCGCAGTTCTCAGAGGGCGTGGCGCCCAACGGCGATCGCATGGGCCGGGTGCTGTATCAGAGCCAATTCGCCGCCACGGTGGAGGAGTTGGCGGCGCTGGTGGAGGACTGCAAAAGCGCCCATCCCGAGCTGGCCGCGGTGGTGCTCGATCACTTCCATGCCATGGGGCCGAGCGCGGGCTACGGCAGCAACACAACGGCGGAACTGGCGGCGCGGGCGACGACGATCAAGGCCATGGCCGGTCGCTGCGAGCTGGATGTGTTCGTGGTCGCCCAGCTGAACCGTGGCGCCTACGGCAACCCCACCGGCCCCGATGTCTCCCACCTGGCGGGCACCTCGGAGCTGGAGCGCTACGCCTCGGCGGTGTGGCTGATCGATCGCCCCAAGCTCGATGAGTTCAGCCCCGCCAAACCGGGGGTTCTTGAGGTGCACCACGGCAAATGCCGCCACGGCCAGATGGCCGGCGGCCTGGACCTCAGCAAAACGACCATCCGCCTCGATCGCAGCCACTGCTATCTCGAGGCCGACGAGGCCCGCAAGCTGTTCACCGGCAGCGACCTCTACCCCGGTGTGGAGTGCCTCTGATGACCGGCCCAGGCTCCAACTGCAGCGGTAGAGCCGCTGTTCATCGGGCGGTTGCCGGAGCGGGCGGGCGTGCAGCCAGTGGGCATCCGAGCGGGCTGTTGACCCCGGCGCTGCTGGAGCAGGTGCGTGAGCGGGTGCGGATTGCGGATCTGTTCAACCCTGCCGAA
>JBIPLV010000196.1:0-2918 GCA_044369475.1 Cyanobium sp.
ATCAGCACGCCATCTGCCTCGATCCCCAGCGTCACGACATCTATTACAACCTCGCCAACCTGCTGCAGGAGAGCAGGCCTCAGCCGGCGCTGAGGGGGTATCAACTCAGCCTGGCGCTCAACAATCAGGCGGCGGCCACCTGGCACAACTACGCCCGGCTGCTGACCGACGAAGACAGGCCCGACCTGGCGATCGGCGCCCTGCAGACCAGCCTGCGGCTCGATCCATTCGAGGCCGATGTGTGGTGCAACCTCGGCCTGGCCTGGTACCAGCTTGAAGATTTTGACCGTGCCCTGGCGTGTCTCTATCACGCGATTTCGCTCGACAAGCAGCTGGCCGCCGGTTACATCAACATCGGCAATGCCCTGATCAGCAAGCTTGAGCCGCAGGAGGCGCTGGCCTATCTGCAGCGTGGTGTCGAGCTCGACTCCAGCTCAGCCAACTCGCTCTGGAATCTCTCGCTGGCCTATCTGCTGCTCGGCGACTACAAGCGCGGCTGGGACTACTACGAAGCCCGTTTTTCCACCGCGCAGTTCGATCAGATCGCGGTGCCCACCACCGGGCCTGCGCCCCGGACCCTGGAAGCGTGCCCCAAGGCGGGTGAACCAGCCCTGGTGGTGTGGTGCGAGCAGGGCGTTGGCGATGCCATTCAGTTCTGCCGGTACCTGCCGCTGCTCGAGGTGGCCGGTGTGCCCTTCGAGCTGCAGGCCCGGGCCTCGCTGATTCCGCTGCTGCGCGACTGGATGCGTCTGGGTGAGCGGGTGAAGCCGTATACCAACCGAACCGACCAGGCGGATCCCCGACCTCAGCTCGCCCTGCTCAGCCTGCCGCGCCTGTTTGGGACCGAGCTGCACACCATTCCAGCCGTGACGCCCTACCTCACGCCGCCGGCACCGCCACCGACCCAACTGCGCGTGCCACCGCCCCCCGGGGGTCTGGCTGTGGGTCTGGTGTGGGCGACCAATCCCGAGAACAAGGCCATGTACAGACACAAGACCATGCCGCTGGACTTGCTGTTACCCCGTTTGCTGGATCTGGTGGACCTCGATCTCATCGACCTGCACAGCCTCCAGGTGGGCGCCGATGCCGAGCCCTTTGCCCAGCACACGCGCCCTGGCCGGGTCTTCGATTGGAACGGCAGCCTCAACGACTTCGGCGAGACCGCCCATGTGGTGCAACAACTGGATCTGGTGATTTCGGTCGACACGGCCGTTGCTCACCTGGCCGGGGCCCTCGATCGACCCACCTGGCTGTTGTTGCCCCAGAACGCCGACTTTCGCTGGTTGCGCGAGCGTTCCGATTCGCCCTGGTACTCCTCCATGCGCGTGTTTCGGCAGACCACCCGCGGCGACTGGCAGGGCGTCGTCGAGCAGGTGCAGGCCGCCCTCGACGAGCTGTTTCTGCTCGATCTCGAAGCACTCGCGGCTGCCAAGCTGGCCCGATGACGTCAATGCTTGAAGGGCTCGAACTCGAGGGGCTGGTGATCCGCATGGAGCTCCTGCCCGCTCTGCTGCTGCGGGCCGAAGAGGAGGCCATTGCCCAGCTGGTTCCTTGCGATCAGGCCTGGCTGGCCGAGGCCAGGCAGCAGTGGCTGGCCAACCGCGATCTTGAGCAGGAGCTCAGCCAGCGTCGCTGGCAGGCTGCCGATCTCGATCTGCACCTGTGGCGTCCCGAGGCCCTGCTGCGCTTTGCCCGGCAGCGTTATGGGCCTGGTCTTGAGGAACGTTTCTTGGCCGACAAACAGGCCCGTGACCAGGTCGTCTACTCGTTGTTGCGGGTCACCGATGCCGGCCTGGCTCGGGAGCTCTGGATTCGCATCGAAGAGGGCGAAACCAGTTTCACCGAGGCGATCGCCCAGTTCAGCCAGGGCCCCGAGGCCCTGCACAAAGGCGTGATCGGACCGGTGGCGATCGGAGCCCTGCAACCGCCCCAGCTCGGTGAATGGCTGCGGCAGCTGCGACCCGGTGACGTGCGACCACCGCAGATGCTTGGGGAGTGGCACGTGATGCTGCGGCTCGAGCAGCTCACTTCGGCCCGCTTTGACGACGCCATGCGCCAGGTCTTGCTGCAAGAATCGCTTCACGCGTTTCTTCAGGCCCGCGTGCAGCAGCGTCTGGCGGGTGATACCCCTGAACCCCTTCATTTCGAACCGAGCGAGCAGGTCAGCCCTTGAGCAACCCCACCTCCACGTTCCAGGGGCTTCTGGCACGGATCCCTGCGTTTCAGGCGCTGGAGCCCGAGTCGCTGGCGTGGTTGGCCGCCAACACCGAACCGTTTCACTGCGATCTCGGCCAGGACCTGCTCCTGCCCGATCGCCTGCCCGAGTACTGCTTCTGCGTGGTGGAGGGCCGTGGTCGGTTGCTGCACCAGGACCCTGCACTGCGCAGGCCCGTCACCCTGGCCTATTGCCAGCCCGGTGATCTGGTGGGCTGGTGCGGTCTGGTGCGCAGGGAACCCTGCGAGTGGTTCACCTCGGCGCAACCGCTCAAGTTGGTCGGCTTCAAGGCCGAGACCTTTGCCCAACTGCTGGCCCGCTCGGCTGCATTCCGGCAATGGGTCGACAACAACAACTCGCCCGCCGAGCTGATGCAGGCCCTGCAGCCAGGGCTGCGCCGGCGGCCCCAGGCCGAGCCCCACGAGCGTGAGGTGCTGCGCCGCCTGCTGCCGCACCTGCGTGTGGTGACCGCCCGTGGCGGCCATCAACTCCCCGACGACGGCGCTGTGTGGTTGTGGAACAGCCAGCCCAGCGGCGAGCCTGTGGTGATCGGTGAACCCGTCGATCGACAGCGTCTTGCTGAGCTGCCCGCCAGCGAAACGTTGCGGTTGCTGCGCATTGAGCACGAGGCTTGGACGGCAGAACTCAATCCGCCGCTGCAGGCACCGCCTGAGGTCACTCCGGCCGCTAGCGAGATCTGGTC
>JBIPLV010000414.1:0-2918 GCA_044369475.1 Cyanobium sp.
CACCATGCAGCGGGATGTCCGCAGCCGCGCGTCGTAGAACACCTCGTCGGCCCGGCCCCCGGTGCCCACCTGCCTGGCGACCTTTCCCGCCAGGTTGCCCCAGCCCCAGATGCCCGCGGCCTTGCGGCCGACGACCGCCTCGCCGAGCAGCCTGTCGGCGGAGGCCAGCTTTTCCTTGTCGCCCCCGGCATCCGCTGCGGCCTTCCGCCCCGCCGCCTCGAGGAGTTCGGCGGCCTCGATCTGGGCGTCGAGCAGGTTTTGGCGCTTCGCGTCGGCGAAGATCCAGTCGATGTGCGTCTGCGCCTCGTCGAACCGCTCTCGCTCGCGGAGCACGCCCGCGATCTTGAACCGGATCTGGGGCTCGTACTCGGCGACCTCGCCTCCCTTCTTGAGCAGCTTCTCGAAGACCGCCGCTGCCCGGTCGAGGTAGGCCTTGGCCTTGTCCTTGGCGACGATCGCGCCGGTGCCTTTGCCGGAGCCGAGCGTCAGGTAGGTCGACGCCACCCAGAACTGCGAACTGATCTTCTCGTCCCGTTCGGCGACCTTGTCGAGAAACTGCTCGAAGCCCGCGAGAATCCGGGCCGCCTTCTCGCGGGCCTCGGCCGTGACGGTCTTGCCCACCGCCAGCCCCTCGAGCTGCCCCTGGAGCTCGAGCCCCATCTGCCGATAGAGGTTCGTGAGTTTTCCCGGATCGCCCGCCACCTTCTCCAGAAGAGCCATGCACTGCTGCGCCTTCTCGGTCTCCTGCGCGAGGATGAAATAGCGGAGCGCCACGACGAGCGATCCCTCGGCGAGCCGTCCCTCGGAGAACTCCGGCTTCCCGACGGAAACCACCGTCCAAGGCCCGTACTTCGGGTGCTCGAGGAGTTTGCCGGCGCCGGCGATGTCGCCGTCGTCGATGGCGATGTTGGCCCGCGACAGCGCCGCGTTCACCAATCCGGGATTCACGGCTACGTCCTCCCCTCCGGCCGCGGCAAGACTCTCGTCGAGTGACGTCGTAGCCTTCGCCCTCCAGGCCCCGATCTTCTCGGCCGCGGGCCGGTCCGACTCGTCGAGCTGCCGCTTGAGCTGCACCTCACGCCACAGCGCCACACCGGCACGCTGGAGCACGTCCGCCCGCCCCGCGGAATCGGCCGGCACGCCGTCGATCAGAGCCACGATCTTGTCCGGATCACCGCTCTCCGAGGCCGCCTGCACGAGCACGCCCACGGCATCTCCGGCCACTGCGTCGTTCGGATAAGCCTGGAGAGAGTAGCGGGCGAAGGCCTCGCGCCGCTCGCGGGCCGATTCCTTCCAGGTTCCGTCCCCCTGGCGCGACAACTGGTCGAGCGAAGCGAGCACGATCCGCGCCGACTGCGGGGCTCCGGCGGCCCGTGGATACTTCTCGGCGACGAACCCGGCGAGCGCCACTGCATCGTGAAACCGTCGCGCGTCGTAGAGCAGGTTGGCCATGATCGACCGTGCCCGGTTCACGTCGGCGATCTCGACGCCACGGGAACGTTCGATCGCCTGGCCGAGCAGTTTCAGTGACTTGTCGCGGGCGGCATTGGCAGCAGTCGCAGCGGCGGCCGACGCGGCCGCTTCGCCGGCGGCGGCGAGCGATTTTGACTCCTCCTTCTTGGCCCGCATCATCGCCAATTCGCCATTGGCGTCGGCGAGCAGCGTCGCGAACGTGGCCTCCTCCTCCGGCCCCTCCGGCAGATCCTTGCCGAGCTTGGCGGCGAGTTCCCGGGACTCCCTGGAGAACTCCTTGCCCAAGCGGGCCACCTCCATCGCCAACTTCTTCGCGTCGCGTTGCAGGCCCGACTTCTTCTTGTCGCCCGCCGGCAGGCCGTCGGCCCGGGCGTCGAGCAGAGCGGCCGTCCGGTACTTGACGCCCAGCCAGTCGGCATCGAGCCTGAGCGGGGCCTTGACCGGGGCGAGCGCGAACTTCGAGATCACATCGACCTGCTTGTCATCGAGCGCCGGCAGTTTCTTGTCCTTGTCGCCGAGCCGGACAGGCAGCGCGAAATTCAGCGCCAGCGCCTTGAGCCGCAGCACCAACGGCTTCTGGTCCTTGATCTCGAAGATCGAGTCGAGGGCCTCGATGGCCTCAGCATCCTTGCCCAGCAGGGCGAGGTTGCGGCCTTGATAGAGCTGGGCAAACACACCGGCCGCCTTGCTCGGATACCGCTCGGCGAGGTCCTTGTGCCGCGCCGCTGAATCCTCGAGGGTCTTTTTCCACATGTCAGACCCCGGCTCGAGGGCCTTCGCCTTCTCGAACAACGTTTCCCCGACCATGAGCCGGGTCTGGAGCAGCTTTTGCCGCAGTTGCTCCTGCTGGACCTCGAGCTGCTCCAACTGCCGATCCACCGCGTTCGGCCTGCGCCGCTTCTGGGGTCTCGGCTTGGGAGCGACCCGCGGCGGAGTCCCCGGCTTGGGCTTCGCCGCCGGAGGATTGTCCTTGCCGGCTTTGTCGGGGGTAGTGGTCTCCTTGAGTTCGGCGATCCGCTGATCGACCTCGCGGAGCGTCTGCTTGATCGCATCCTCGGCGTTCGTGATCTCGGTGATCTCCTCCCCCGACTTGAACTTCGCCTCCAGGCAGGTGAGCGCCCGATCGAAGAGGGCCACCGCCTCCGGATGGAGTTTCTTCGGGTCCTGGTCGGGCCGCTTGGCGAGTTCGACCTTGGCGCGGCCGCGCTGGATGAGCAGGTTGCCCTTCTGCCAGTAGGCGTCGATGGCCTGGCGGTTCGTCGGCGAGTCGGCGAGGAACTTGTCGATTTCCCGGTCTGCCTCGTCATAGATCGCCTGCCGCTTCTTGGCGTCCATCTCGTTCCGCGACGAGGCGACGAGGGCCGTCGCCCGCCGGAACGGCACCTCCTTCTTGAGGTCGGGAGACGCCTCCGGATCGGCCGCCACCCGCTCGAGGATCCACAGCA
>JBIPLV010000404.1:0-10456 GCA_044369475.1 Cyanobium sp.
GGACAGGAGTTCAACGGCGATCCAACCGCCGCAGCCGCCCTGCGCGCGCTGGCCAGCCAATGGGTACTGTTTGCCAATGCCACCCTGGCGGTGGCCCTGTTTGTGCCCAGCAACCGCGAACGCGAGTTCCCACGGTTAATGGGCGTGCTGGATGGCCTGCTGGAAGGTGGGCGGTCGCTGATGGCCGGCCCCTGGGGCGATCCGGGCTGGAGCGTGGCCGACTGCGCCGTCAACGCCTACCTGGCGTACCTGCCGATCTTCTTTCCCCAGATCGACCTGAGCCCCTACCCAAGCGTGCAGGCCACGATCAGCGCCACCCAGGCGCGGCCTGCCTATCAGCGGGTGATGGCCGGGCGTGGCTGAGCAGGCACCCCTGCACTGGCAGGGGCACACCCTGCAGTTGCTGGCGGCCCGGGCGGTCTGGGCGCCGGCGCAGCGCACCCTGCTGGTGGCCGATCTGCATCTGGGCAAAGCCGAGACCTTTCAACGGGCCGGCATCCCCCTGCCCAGCGACGGTGATCTCGAGACCCTCAATGCCCTGATCGCCCTGGCCCAGTGCTGGCAACCCGAGCAGCTGATCGTGCTGGGGGATCTGATCCACAGCCCCCTGGGCCTCACCAGTGAGCTGCTGCAGAAGCTCGCAGCCCTGCCCCAGTTGCTGGGATGTCCGCTGCGCTTGATTGGCGGCAACCACGACCGACCCGCGACGATCGCCGGGCTGCCCCAGGAACCGTCGCAAGCCCTGGGGCCCTGGTGGCTCAGCCATGAACCAGAACACAAGGTTGACCGGCTCAACCTGTGCGGGCACCTGCACCCCGTCGCCATCGTCGGCAAGGGCAACAACCGCCTGCGGCTGCGGTGCTTCAGCCTGGATCAGCGCCAGCAACGTCTGGCCCTGCCGGCCTTTGGCCGCTTGACGGGCGGTTACCCGACCGCCCAAGGTGAAATCCTCTGGCTGGTGGCCGACGGGGCCGTCGTCGCTTGGAATCAGCCCCCGCCACCCCTGCTGCAAGTGGCCTGAAGCCCAGGCGGCCGCTGTGGCGACGCAAACGCAGCCTCACGGTGGCCCTGCCGGCCGGTTTTGTGGCCTTCCTGATTGCCATTGCTCCGCCACTGCCGGAGCAGACCAGTCCCAGCGCCAATGACCTGCTGGTGCGGGGTGACGGCCAGCCCTTTCGCCAGTTGAGCGACGACGAGGCCTTTGCCCTCGACTTTGACCCGCGCAAGGTGCGCATCGATCTGCTCGAAGGCTGGGACAAGGAGCAGGAGGCCTTCAACGATCGCTCGGCCATGGCCTTCGTCTCAGGGCCGATGTACGAGCGCCACGTGGATGGCGGCCGTGAAGTCACCGTGCCCCTGGGGGATCTCAAACTCGGCGATCGCATCTGGCGCGGACGCAACCGCACCGCCGCGCGGCAGCGGGCGTTTGTGGGCATCCGCCACGACGGTGGGGTGGAGTTCGGCTATGGCGAGCTGACGCCGCAGCGTGCCCAGCGCTTTGACACCTTCATCGGCGGGTTGCACAGCATCTACAACGATCTGGAGAGCCCGCCCCCGAGTTACAAGGGCGCCTACAGCATCAGCATGGGGCAACAGATCCGCTATTTCCTACCGCGGATCCGCGTGATGATCGGCCTGCGGCGCGACGGCCGCATCGAGGTGCTGATGAGCCGCGATGGGCTCACCCTCGAGCAGACCCGGGACCTGGCACGCCGGCGCGGACTGCGGGCGGCCTACATGCCTGACCACGCCTCCAAGAGCCGCTTCATCATCCCGGGCGTCAAGGGATTCAACCAGCAGGACGCCAACTGGATCAGCGGTGGCGCCACCAGCTTCGTGCATGTGCCCTACATGCTGCGTCTGAGCCAGCGCGATGTGCCGCTGCAGGGGTCCCTACTGGCCGGCCTGAGCGCCAAGGCAGCCGATGGGCCCTGCGGCAACCCCCTGAGCTGCGGCCAAACCCTGGGCGGCCAGCTGATGGACCGGGCCCTGGCCGGCTTCAACCGACTGATGGAGCAGGGGGTTGAACCGATCGCCCGGCTGATTTGGGCGCCACGAACCGCGGGCATGGCCACCGCATCGCGACGTGGATCCCCCCTACGAGAACCTCCGATCAGCGCCGATCCGCTGGTGTTGCGGCAGCGCCAACAGGAACAAAGCGTGCAGCTCGAGACAATTACAAATGAGAACGACATCATCGTCCTCCCACCAGATATGCCCCCACCCCTTCTACTGCCCGATGGGGCCGCATTCGAACTTGAAGCTGGGACGTCAACGCAGCAAATTCAGGATACTCAAGACGCGACTGTCCCGCACACAAAGCTCAATACAGACAGCGGAACATCGACGACAAGGATTCCACCTACAGCTGACGTTCCGCCACCACCCATGCTACCACCACCGTAAAGCGGAGTCGCCGGACCGGTAGAGGAGATGACAGATTAACAGCGGCAGTACATAATCAAAACAACTGATCAGCAACGGCAGCTGTTCCATGCAGACAAGAGACGAACTTCCTTTCCTGGAAGCCGCATTACAAGACATCATTGAAGTAGCAGACAAACCAGACAATCTACAAAGTGTCTTCGCCATTCTCAATGCAAGCCACGGAAGCCCATTGGCATTTAAAGCACGGGAGAAATTGCTGAAGAATCCTGATATCGCTGAGATGGCCAAGCTGCGATACTGGGGAGAATGGCCAAAGCTTGATCGTTTGCTTGAGTTACCGGAAGGAAGTCTTGGACATTGTCTGGCCGTCAAGCTGATGGCTGAGGGCGTTGGAGAACTCCCAAAACCGGAAGGGATTGAGAGTCTTAACGACGCCCATCAGTACATCCAGCTTCGCTCACGGGCTGGGCATGACCTTTGGCATCTTGTGTTGAATATTCCTACAACGCTGGCAGGCGAAGTAGCGATCGTTGCCGTTGCCGCCAGACAACTCCGTTATCCAAGCACTGTGCTGGTGCTCGCCGCAGAACTGTTGTCTCGCTGTCACCTCAAAGACCAGGAACCAGACCTGGCGGAGGCCATTGCCTTTGGACTGCAGCTTGGCGGCGTCTGTGCACCACTGCTGGCCCAGCGATGGGAGGAAGGCTGGAACCGTCCATTGAGCGAGTGGCGTCATGGGCTTGGCATCACTCAAGCACTAGAAGCAAGTCCGTTTGGCAGGCCATAAACAAACAAAACGACTGAAATGATATTCAACAGCCGTCAACAGAAAAGCAATACGCATCACCAACAACCCGGACGAGCCATCAGCATTCGTTGGCTCGCCTTGACATCAGCGATTAGCGTCGCAAATCCGTTCTATAGCCAACTCCTGCTTCCACAGATCGAAGTCGATTTCAACCTGGAGCCTGGTGGAGTCCTGTTGATACCGATGGTAACGCTGATAGGCATGGCCGTAGGGTTTCAACTCTTGCTACCTCTTGGCGATATTGTCCAAAGAAAAACAATGCTCATGACTCTAGCTGTTGGCATGGGCTTGACCTGCATCGGAGTGGCGACTGCACCAAACTTTGCAAGCCTACTGATCATCTTTTGGGCAATGGGACTAACAGCCCTGATCCCATCGCTATTGCCGGCAACAGTATCAGCACTGACACCGAAACAGTATCGCGGTCAAGTCCTAGGTATACTACTAAGTGGAACCTTCAGCGGTATTATCATCGCTCGCTCGATCTGCGGCATTGTTGCCCAGAGCTGGGGATGGAAATCGGTCTACATCCTGGCAGCGATTGGAATGCTTGGAACAGCATTGATATTCAAGGTCGTTGTGCCCGAGGAGAACATGAGACACAAAACAAGCTATTGGGCACTGCAACAATCGTTGTTGCTGCTCTGGAAACAACATTCTGATCTGAGGCTGTCGTGCAAGATCAATACGCTGCTATTCAGTTGTTATCTGGGTATCTGGAGCTTGTTGCCGCTGCTTCTATCAGGGAGCCCCTGGAAATTCGGCCCGGGCCTCATTGGCACATTTGGTTTTTTGGGACTGGGCAGCATCCTGGCAGCACCATTAATTGGCAGGCTTATTGACCGATTTGGATGCGAGGCCATCGTAAAAAGCGGAATCAGTACCTGCCTATTAGGGATCACAATCATGGTGATCCTTAAAAATCATTTGCCTGCCCTGGTGGCAGGAATCATCGCACTGGATCTAGGCTTCAAAAGCAGCAACATTGCAAACCAAACCCGCATCCAACTTCTGGATACATCTGCAGGCAGTCGCATGAATGGCCAATACTTTATGCTGTCCTATGTAGGAGCAGCGATATTTTCGGGTTTGATTGTATTAATCTGGAAGCAGTGGGAGTGGACAGGGTCGTGCTGCATTATGTTGTTAATGATTCTCATCGCATTGCTAATAGAAAAAACTGACGGCAATAGAATCAGAAGTGTTTAACGCCTGTGACCCGATGGAACAAATATAGATTGACTCTGTACATATTCAAGTAATCCAACAGAGCCAGATTCACGACCATAACCTGAATCCTTGAGACCACCGAATGGAACATGAGGCATCAGGCCCGCACGTCCATGGCAATTAACAAATACGATACCTGATTGAAAGCGTGAAGCAACAGTAAAGGCTTGATTTTCATCAGAAGACCAGACTGATCCACCAAGCCCATATTCAGTTGAATTAATTTCAGCAATCGCTTCATCAACGTTATCGTAAGGTAGGATTGGGATGAGCGGACCAAATTGTTCTTCACAGGCCAGGGGCGATCGCGGAGAGAGGCCAACGACGACAGCGGGGTGAACATAATATCCAGATCTGAAAACGTCTGGATGAACGACATGGCCAACGTGTTGAAGCATCACACCAGCCTCTCGAGATGCGGAGGAAGCTAACGCCTCTAGTCTGTGTTGTGCATCACAGGAGACAACAGGGCCAATCGAAACATCGGGCTGCATCGGATCACCGATCTGCAAAATATTGTCAGAGACATTGCAAAAATCAATCAGAAAGCTATCAAGTCGATGACGTGGAACATAAATACGTTTGCAACCAATACAGAGTTGACCAGATGAATAAAATGATGCAAAAACGAGTTGTTCAAAATCTGCTTCCGACAAATCGGCATCATCGAGCAGCAGTGCAGCGTCATTACCGCCAAGCTCCAAGAGAGAGGGTCTGATGAGATGGGATGTGGCGCTCTGAATATCACGGGCGACAGAAGCACCTCCTGTGAAAGACAGCTTGCGAATCAAGCGATGTTGGACAAGTGCTCGTCCCGTCTCAACATGACCATGAAGGACTTGCAGTACATTCTTTGGCAGAGAAGTCGAAAAGCAATCAAGCAACAGACTGACTGCCAGAGGTGCCAAAGGAGAAGACTTGAGAAGTACGGTATTACCCGCTAAAAGAGCCGGTGCAAATTTAAGAGCAGAAACAAACAGGGGGGCATTCCACGGAATAATAGCCGCAACCACACCAAATGGAATTTTGTTGATCTGCAACCGACCACGTTGATCATCAATTGATTCGCATTGAAGGGTGTCAGAAGCGATTTCAATAAAATGTCGAATAACACGTAAAGCAGCAGCAAGTTCGCCATGCGACGCAACTATTGGCTTACCCAATTCCAAACAAAGGGTCGAAGCAATTTGATCACAGACAGCAGGAGTTAAAGCGTCAAGCGCAGCAGTTAAATGCTGGCAACGATTGTAGATCGATTCACGCTCCCAGCTCAGCTGCGCGTGATGGGCTGAGACGACCGCGCGCTCGACATCAGCGGCGTTCGCTGACTCAACTTGACCAACAATCCGTGATGGGAAAGCTGGGTTTTCACGTTGGATGGTTGTTAAGTCCATGAAAACAAGCAGGAGCCTGGTGATGGTAACTCTATAATCGTGGTATGTTTTTATAGAAAAGAAAAATTGATCGCAGATAAAAGCTTGTAAATATTAAGTACGGGCCAAAAGCCTTTCACGACGAAGTCGACAAACCGGTGCAGTCAGACAATAAGACATACCTGCATCAAGACAAGCTCAAGCGTGATTGCGTCAGCAAATAACAACCAACCAGGCTTCTTACACCTAAAATAAAAGAGATACAACGACAACATAGCGAATATAGCAACACAGATAACAGATCAGATGAACAAGACAAGCAAGGAGAGAGCAAGATTTGAAATAATTTAGAGATTGACAAGCGGCCAATGACACAATAGGGTCGCCGCTAGAGTGAGCAAGTAGAATCAATTGTCAGAAGTCACTTAAACGCGGTAAAGCTGCTGTAGTGCCTGATCACGTTTATTCAGCCACCATCCGTATTCTTCAGGCCAGACGCAATAAGCATGATCCTTCATTAGCATTGATGCCGCATGCAATGGCCAATGTGGATCATCCAATGCCTGCCGACCAATCGCAATCAGATCTGCATCTCCTGCTTGGAGAATGGATTCAGCCTGATGCGCATCCGTAATTAAACCGACCGCTATTGACGGCATCCCAGCTTGGTTGCGAACAGCAGAAGCAAAGGGAACCTGAAAACCTGGATAGCGTTTGATCGGTCCAGACATGATGGAACCCGCCAGACCTCCCGATGAACAATCGATCATATCAACACCACAGGCCTTGAGTTCTTTGGCCATAACCACCGTATCCTCTAAGACCCACCCATCGGAGCCATCAAGAGCAGAGATTCGGAAAAAGAGTGGTTTGTGATTCGGCCAGACAGCTCGCACAGCACGACAGACCTCCAATGGAAAGCGCATACGACCTGCACGATCGCGACCATATGCATCAGAGCGGAAATTGCTATGTGGCGACAAAAAGCTCGCAAGCAAATAACCATGTGCTCCGTGGATTTCAATGATCTCAAAGCCTGCAGCTTCAGCACGTTTCGCAGCGGTTACAAATAATTCAATCAAATCGTTGATTTGATCAATGCTCAGCTCATGAGGTGTTTGATGACCAACTGCAAAAGCCTTTGCCGTCGGTCCCACAAGTGGCCAGGCTAGATCTGGATCATAGGGAATACCACCTTCAAATGCAGTCTTCGTGGCACCTTTTCGACCTGCGTGCGCGAGCTGAATTGCAGGAATACAGTGTTGGTCACGAATGAAGGTTGTGATTCGCTTCCATGCTGCTACATGCTCGTCATTCCAGAGACCCGTGCACTGGTGGGTGATCCTTCCATTCGCTTCCACTGCAGTAGCTTCAGTCATGACGACTCCAAAACGGCCAAGTGCAAATTGACCGAGATGGACAAGATGAAAGTCGCCAGGCGTTCCATGCTGAGCTTTGTATTGCACCATGGGAGACAACACGATTCGATTTGGCAGGGTGACACCACGAATTCGATACTGAGTCCACAACATTGGGTGCTCGCAATTTTTTTCAATACATGTTTCGCTTGCCATCGATAGGATCAATGTCATCTTGATGCATCATGGCAATACCGATGAACAATGGCAATGCTTGTCAAGCATGCATGCCTGATTATGCAGGCTCAAAGGGGTTGCGACGAGATCATTGACCGGCTGGCCATGGCCATGGCTATCCAAGCCAATGTGAGATGAGATTGTAAAGCAAAGACAACTAAAATTGACCAACACCGAGCGGCTATTTAGACTGGAACGTTAAAAAGTTCATTGGATGTCCCTACGCACTCCATTGCGACGAGAATTACTTCATTTTGCAAAAGATTTTGCAAGACTTATTGAGAGACCTGGAGAACTCGCGGACATCCGCATGAACGTGTTGACCCGCAGTTACGCTACGCCAGTCGCAGCGGCCGCACGTTTTGCCCTGCGCAACGATCCACTGATCTCTCCCTTGGTGAAGGAGCGGTATTGGGGTGTATGGCCTGATATACACACTCTCTGCGAGATGCCTGACGGCACGCTTGGAAAGGAATTCATAAACAGTTTAGCCATTTTTGACTTTCAAGGATTAGCGGATCCAATCATTGGAGACGGTACTGACGGAGATAACCAATGGCTCCATTTACGCCTGCGCCACACCCATGACATCTGGCATGTTGTTACCGGTCTTCCATCGACGCCTGCAGGCGAAGCGGCTCTGCATGCATTGATGGTCATGCAATTGCGGTGGCCCGGATCCCTCTTATTGTTGGCGGCTTATCTGATGGAACGCTGCCTCAAAGGCCCCGCCGCAGGTGAAATTGATATCGGACTTGCGGTGGCCTTTGGCCTTCAGCTTGGCTTCGTTTGCAAGCCACTGGCGGCCCAACGTTGGGAAGAAGGATGGGATCGCCCATTAAGTGACTGGCGCGAGGAGCTGGGCATCAGCGAGCTGCTGAAACAAAGTCCCTTTTATAAAGAGAGCAGGTAGTTTCAGAATTCTCCCCAGTCGGGTTGAGCCCTTCAGACTCCCTGCATCGACCATTGCGTTCAACCATCCAAAGCGAGCGCGGCCCTACCCCACCTTGGCCAGGGCGCGCACCACATCGCCGCGGGTGAGCACGCCGACAGGCTGTTTCTGGTCGTCCAGCACAAACAGCCGCTGGGTGCTGCGCTCATGCAACAGCTTTGCCGCCGCCGGCAGCCCCAGGTCGGCACTGCAGCTGTGGGGGGTCTTGCTCATCACCTCGCCGACGGTGCTACCCAGCACCTGGTGCACCTCCTTGTCCCAGTTGAGGGGGTTACGCAGGTAAATGACCGCGTCGAGCAGCATCACGTACGGGCCGGCATCAAAACCGCTTTCGCGCACCATCAGGTCCTGCTCAGTGAGCTCGCCCACCAGGGCACCTGAGCCATCGACCACCGCCAGCCCGCTGACGTGGTGCTCGCTCATCAGCTGGACCGCGTCCTGCAACGGAGAGCTCTCGCTGACACGGAGCACCGGGCTGGTCATCACGGCGGAGACGGGCTGCTGCACCACGGGCAGGGCGGATCAACTGCAGGCATTCTGGGGCCGAGCACGCCAGCCGACCGATGGGACCCACGCGCATGCGCCAGCTGGCCGATGGCCTGACCCTCACGCGAGCGGTGCTGGGCCTGCCGCTGATCGTGGCCCTGGCCGCCGGCAACGCCGTCCTGGCCTGGCTGCTGCTGCTGGCTGGCGGTCTCAGCGACTGGCTCGATGGCCTGCTGGCCCGCCGCGCTGGCGGCGGCTCGGTCTGGGGGGCCCGACTCGATCCCCTCACCGACAAGATCCTGATCAGCGCGCCCCTGCTGTGGCTGGGTGCTGCGGGCAGGCTGCCCCTCTGGGCGATCTGGCTGCTGCTGGCCCGCGAACTACTGATCAGCGGCTGGCGCGCCGCCGAAACCTCAGGTGGCCCAGCCTCCCTGGGCGGCAAGGCCAAAACCGTGCTGCAATTCGCCAGCCTGCTGCTGCTGCTCTGGCCGGCGGGCTGGGGCGGCGCAACCTTAGGGGCCGCGTTGCACAGCGCCGGCTGGTGGCTGTTCTGGCCGTCGCTGGTGCTGGCGCTCAGCTCAGCGGTGGGTTACCTGCGCAAGGGCTGATCAGCCGATCAGCGCCGCATCGCCGCTGAAATCAGGGCTGGTGGGCAGGCGCAGGGCGTAGTCGTTGGCGTAGCTGTCGGCCAGGGTGGCGGCCAGATCAAACGCGGGTTCCCAGGCCAGCTCGCGCCGCACCCGGGTGATGTCGGTCAAGAAGTGAGCCAGCCGCAGTGGGAAGGCCTTGCGCGCCTTTTTGTCGAGACCGGCGGGGTCAAAGCTGCGGATCTCGACGCTGGCCGGATCCTTGTCGGCAGCCACCGCGGCGGCGTGAACCAAACCCTTAAACGTGACGCCCTGACGGCCACTGCAGTTGTAGATGCGGTTGGCGGCTGCATCGACGCCGATGCAGCGTGCCATCGCCATGGCCAGATCGTGCACATGGCCCAGCTGGGTGATGGTGCTGCCATCCCCCGGCAAGGGCACCGGCCGCCCGTGCACGATGCGATCAAAAAACCAGCTCTCGACGGGGTTGTAGTTGCCGGGGCCCACGATGTAAGTGGGGCGAAAGCTGGTAAAGGGGATCCCCTGGGCCCGCAGCCAGGCCTCGGTGTCGAGCTTGCCGCTGTGGCGGCTGGCGGGATCGGTGGGGCTGTCCTCATCAAGGGGCCACAGCTCGCTGTCGGCATAGACCCCAGCAGAGCTCACATAGACGAAGCGATGACTCGGAGCTCCGGTGCGCTCGATCACGGCGCGGCTGTCGTCGAGGGTTCTGCCCGAGCTGTCAACGATCACGTCAAACCCGCGGCCGGCCAGGGCAGCAAGGCCTTCGGCGCTGCTGCGGTCGCCCACCAGGTGCTCAACCCCTGCTGGGGCTGGCTTGTTGCCGCGGGTGAACAGCGTCAGGTCGTGTCCCTCGGCCAGCAGCTGGGCCACCAGGGGCTTGCCCACAAAGCGGGTGCCGCCCATCACCAGGATGTTCATGCCGCTGCCCGGTCGACGGGCCACGAAACTGGCGGCCATTCAAACCCGCACGGGCTCTGGCAACCTGAACCCATGGAGATCATCCCCGCGATCGACCT
>JBIPLV010000227.1:0-2904 GCA_044369475.1 Cyanobium sp.
TCCTGCACCGCCTCCTCCAGGGCGTCCGGATCACTCCGTTCGGCGGGCCTGGTGAACGCCCGAATCTGCTCCGGCACGACCGAGACCATGTCACGGGGAAGTTCGAGGTAGACCGGCCGCTTGAGCCGGTGCGCGGTGTCGAGCAGGAAGTCGATGTCGCGGAACGCCGTGGCCGGATCGTTGATCTCCCGGCTCGCCGCGCAGAGCTTGTCGAACACCTCGAGCTGCGTCTGCCACTCCCGAACCCGGTGGTGCAGGAGCGGGTCGCTCGACCGCTCACCGAGACCGGGCGCGCCGGAGATGAGGACGACGGGGCTCTTCTCCGCGTACGCTCCCGCGATCGAGTTGGCGAGGCTCAGGCCGCCGACGCTGTAGGTCACGCAGACGGCGCCCATGCCGTTGACCCGCGCGTAGCCGTCGGCGGCGAACCCGGCGCAGTCCTCGCGGGTGCAGTTGACGAGATCGAGAGGGCTCTTTTCGAGCATCGAGTAGAAGGAGAGGACGTAGTCGCCCGGTAGGCCGAAGACGTGCCGGATCCCGTAGTCCCCGAGCCGGCGGATCAGGTACTGCCCGATGGAGAGGCTCGTGACGCTGGCCTCCCGCTGCACCGCCGGACGTTCCTGCGTCCGGCCAACGAGGCCGTTGTCGAGGCTCGCACCGAGAACGATGGACATCGCGCGGTCTCCCGGGGAGGCGCGGGCATTCCCACCCGCACGTGAAGTATTTCCCGTCGGTCCGTCGGCGGCCAACTCCAGCCTGCGGGCGATCCGGCCGCGCGGATCCCGCCGCTCACGCCCGCGGAGCGCCGGTGCCGACACGGACGGGCCGGATCGACCATCCGGCCGCGAGGAGCGCCGCAGCCAGGGCGCTCCAGGGGCCGAATACCGCGGCGGCGAGGGCGGCGGCCGGGCTGTGCAGCGGGCCCAAGGCGAGCGCCGTTGCCATACCACCGTTTTGGATGCCCACCTCGATGCTCAGGGTGCGGGCATCGCGCACGTCGAGCCGGGCGGCCCGCGCGGCGGCGTAGCCGAGGAGGAAGCCCGTCGCGTTGTGGCAGACCGCCGCCGCAACGAGGGGCGGCCCGACGCGACGCAGATCCGCCGCCGCGAGGGCGACGGTGATCGCGATGATCACGCCGATCGAGGCCATCGCGACCGGCGGCAGCACCCGCGACAGCCGCCGGGCGAGACCGGGGGCCAGCGCGTTGATCACGAGCCCCGCGAGCACCGGTGCGAGGATCACCCACACGATCGACCGGCACATGTCCCCGGCCTCGATCGGCACGTCGCGCCCGGCCAGGAGCCGCATCGCCAGCGGCGTGACCAGCGGCGAGAGGAGCGTCGTGCAGGCGGTGAGCGTGACGGAGAGCGGGACATTCGCCCGGGCCACGTAGGCGATCACGTTGCTCGAGACGCCGCCCGGGCAGGAGCCGACGAGGATCAATCCCGCCGCCACCTCGCCGGTGAGGCCGAAGAGGCGGGTGAAGGCCCAGCCGGCCAGCGGCATGATCCCGAACTGCGCGGCCACGCCAAGCGCCACGACGCCGGGCGTGGCCAGCACGCGGCGAAAATCGGCGGCGGTGAGCGTGAGGCCCATGCCGAGCATCGTGAACTGCACGAGCGGCACGATCGCCTGCCGCGGCTCGAAGCCCCGCCACCGCCAGGTGAAGAGGACGGGCAGGAACAGGCCGGCCGCCGCACAGGCGATGACGGCGATCGCGAAGCCGAACTGCACGGCGAGTGCGGCCGTCACGCCACGGCCGGCGTCGGAACCGCCCACGGTGCGAGCACCCTCTGTCATCGTGATCGACCGTCTGCTCAGTCGGCCCGCAGGGCGGCAACCGGGATCACGGCAAGCTCATTGGCGACGTGGCTCTTGTGCGTGTAGCCGACGTAGAGCCTGCCCTCGTGCTCGATCGCATACGGATAGCTGAAGTCGGCCCGCGGATCGGAGACGCCCGGCGTCTTGTCCGATACCGAGTGGCGCACGACATACACCTTGCTGAAGAGTTGCTGTCCGGGCCTGCTCACGGCGATCGTGAGCGGCGTGCGGCCGCCGCCGCTGTCGGCCGTGGTCGTGCAGGCGAGAAACCGCTGGCCTGTCGAGAGCGTGCCGGCGTAAGGCTTGCTCGTAGCCATCGGGAGATTCGTCGGGACGCCCCGGGTCCACGTCCGACCGTTGTCGGCGCTCGTGGAGACGAGGGCGACGGCCTTCGCTCCGTAGCGGGCGATGTTGGTGATGCGTCCCCCCTCGACGATCACGGTCGACTCGCCCCAGATGTCGCCGAGCCCCGGCTCCGCCTCGATCACGACGAGATCCCACTTCGTGAAGTCGGCGCCCCTGCTGAGGGCCACGGCGGGCAGATGGCCCGCGACGGGATAACCGTTGGCCACGCGGAACCCCGCCATGATCCAGTTGCCGTCGGCCGTCTTCTGCGGCTCCTGCATCGGCCAGAAACCGTTGTCCACGACTACGCCCCGCGGCTCCCACGTCCCACCCGCCTCGTCGAGCACATAGGCCCGGGTGTGCGTCTTCTGAAACGCATCGAAGAAGGCTCCCATGAAGGCCCAGAGCCGGCCCCCGTGCGAGAGGAATACGCCGTGGCTGACGCCAAGGTTGCCCTCGCCCGCGTCGATCACGACGGCCGGCCCCCACGTCTTCCCGCCGTCGTCGCTTACGCGGACATGGGCCTCCTCCGAGGCCGTGTTCTCGCTCCCCTTGTTGAAGCCGTAGGAGGCGTAGAGCCGGCCCTCGTGCCACGCGAGGCCGACCCCGAGCGTCCAGTTGCAGCCGTCCGCATCGGGCCGCCGCGGCTTGATGACGTGGAATGCCACGCCCTCGAGCACGGGAATGTCGGCCCGCTTCGGCAACGGCACGGCCGAATCCCAGAGCGTCAACGGCTCC
>JBIPLV010000319.1:0-2897 GCA_044369475.1 Cyanobium sp.
ATTCAATCTCCAACATCTTCCAGCTGGATCTATTCCAGGCCGGCGTGTTCAACAACGTGCAGGCCATCAGCAACAGCGAGGCCAGCTTCACCAACGTGTACACCACCAGTGGCGGCTGGAACTGGCGGGTGGGTGGCAAGGCCGTGGCCTTCAGCCCCCTGCGCGGCGCCCCGCTCTGGGGAGCAGGGCGCATCAGCCTGGGCCGCAACAACGACCCCAACAGCTACCAGGGCTATGTGTTTGCTGAAACGATCAACACCTGGGAGGCCAATCGCTGGCTGGCCTTCAACCTCAACCCCAAGCTGGCCTGGAGCGGTGTTGGCGTGCCCTGGGGCGTGGGCCTCAGCGCCAATGTGCAACTGGGCCCCTCCTTCCAGCTGATCCCCGAACTCAACCTGGTGGGATCCGAGATCGCCGCCAGCAACGGCACCCTGGCCCTGCGCTGGCTGGCCCTGCGCCGCGGCGAGAAGGCGTCCGCCAACCTCGATCTCTACGTGAGCAATGCCTCCGGCCTATTGGACATGGGCCAGCTGCTGCGCACCGGCAACACACGCGTGGGCACCCGCCTCAGCGTCACCTTCTGACGGCTGCTCCCCTAACGGCTGCCCCGCGATTCAGGCCTGGCCGAAGAAACGGCGCCGCCAATCATAGCCCTGGCCAGCCCACGGCCAGTAAGGAGCGCTGAGGTCGCGGGAGACCGCGCGCAACGCCTCCACCGAAACCACACAACCGTGGCGCTCCGCCAAGGCAACAATCTGAGCTGGCTGTTCCGCCTGACGAATCTCCGCTTGGAGAGCGGGATCACCCTCGACCATTCGCATGAATTGAGACAGCGGATTCTCGCGTTGCAAGCAGGCTTGAGCCAGATCTCACACTTTCTCAGCATGGAAATGGGGGGGTGTAAAAGTATAACAAACAGCCTCCCCTCAACTAGATTCAGGAGCGCAGATTATGCAGGAAATGCATCGCCGTTGGTCTGGCGAACGCTGAGCGAGCGGGCTGTCTCCAGGGTCTGACCAACCCTGACCAACCCCTGGACAGCCGTCCGCGAGGCGGCTGCCATGGCCGCCCAACTCAAGACCTGGCCTCCAAGGCACCCAGGCGTTCCTCCAGCAGCCTGAGCAGCTCCGCACGCGCCAACGGCAGGGCAAACGGCCCCTCCTCGTAGCGGGCCTCCACCGCAAACACCTGAAGCGCCAACAGCGCTGCCGGAAGGTTTTCACCCAGCTGCGCCGACAGCCGGCCCAAATCATGGGTTCGCTCTGGCTGTTGGTCCTGCAGTGCCAGCGCCGCCTTCAGCAGTTTCTCCAAAGCCTGCTGGGCCTGAAACCCCCATTCCTCATCCGGGTAATCGGCTGAGAGATTCAGCCGCATCGCCTGCAAATGCCGCCGCACGATGCGCAGCAACAGGTCAGCGTCGTCAGCTGGCGACATACAGCACCCTCCCTTCACGGGCGACATCACCCATCACATGCCAGCGGGAACCGGCCAGCCGCTCCGCATCGGCCGCGCCCTGAACCACAAGATCCACATCGACGGGCAGAACGCCCAGCAGTTCGCGGTAGTGCAGCCAGCGCTGGGTTTTCAAGGCCGGATCCAGGCTCGCCTCACGGGTGATCACCGCCAAATCCAAATCCCAATCAGCACGGCCGCTACCGCGGCCCCGCGACCCGAAGGCCAGCACCGCCTGCACGGTGGGGTCCTGACAGAGGCGCCGCAGGCCGTTCTGCAGCGCAGGCAGATGCTCCAAGCCAGGACCCAGGGGCAGCACCTCCCCCAATGGCTGCGGCGTCAACCAGGGGATCGCCGGTGGCTGAAAAGCAGGCTTGGCAGCAACTTTGCCCATGACGCCAAACCTAGCCAGTGTTCGGGATGGGGCATCCGAGCACGCTCCGCGGCCTGACCAGGGCTGACCAGAACCGAGACAGCTGTTCAAGGCAGAAGCACACCCGACTGAACGCTCCATCGGTGCTGGATGTGCCGGCCCAAGACCGGCAGTAAGCTGGGCCCAACCAAGTGACCAATTGACCAAAAGCCCATGAGAATGATCGGCTTGGCGGAAGCCAAGGCTCAGCTTTCAGCCCTGATCGACGCCGTGCAGGCCGGCGATGAAGTGGTGATCACCCGGCGTGGCCAGGCCGTGGCCCGGCTGGTGCGCGATCTCCCCTGCCGCCAAAACGACGACACGCCGACTTGGCCGCAACGCTTCAGAGATCGGCATCCAGCATCTGCCCCGATGGCCCGCACAGCCGTTGAGCTTGTGCGCGAACTGCGCGAGGAGATTTGAAGCCATCCGGTGTCTACGTCGACAGCTGCGTGCTGCTCTCGCTGCTGTTGGGAGATAGTGGCTATGACGTCGCCGAGCGCTGGTTCAAACGCCAGAACGATCAGCCCCTCTGGATCAGCCATTGGGTGCTGCTGGAGGTGGCCGGCGTAATCGCACTCTGCCGGCGGCGGGGCGACATCAGCACTGCGGAAGCCGAAACGATGCAAGAGGACTTTGAGGCCTTCCGCCAAGCCCACCTTGGGCTGATCGAACCCCGCGCTGCGGATTTCCTCCAGGCGCGCGCCTGGCTGCACGCAGCCGAACCGGTGGCCCTGCGCAGCGGAGATGCCTTGCACTGTGCCATCGCCCAACGTGAGCGATTGCTCCTCACCACTGCCGACCGGAACCTCGGCAAAGCGGCTGAACAGCTTGGTGTGGGCTTCGATCTGCTCAGCTGAACCCGACCAGGCGGCGCAACTGCAGCCAGATGCCATTGCTGGAGCGCAGGGTTAAGCGGCCCACCAAATCCGGGCTGTGGTTTGGATCGGGCAGCAGCTCATGGGCGCGCACCAATTCCCCCAGCACCAGCAGCGCCTCCTGCAGGGCGAAGGCCGCGCCCGGACATTTGCGT
>JBIPLV010000385.1:0-2897 GCA_044369475.1 Cyanobium sp.
GCTGCTGAGCGGATGCGCCAAGAAACCGAACGGCTGGCAGCCGAGAACGAACTGCTGCGCCGTGGTCGTGAACGTGCAGCCATCGCTGGTGTGTCGCTGCTGACCGGTCGGAGGCTCGGGCAATGATGTCGCGATCCCATCCAGTGTTTGGCTGGCTGTGGCTGCCGCGTGCTGAGTGGTCGCGCACACTTGATCGCTGCTTACAAGAACGCGATCAGCTCAACGATGCAAACCACGCCGGCCATCCGCCAGCGTTCGTGACCTGGTGCCGCGTGGTGCAGATGCCGGAGCTGGCGAAGCGTTACCGCAAGCAGTTCGACGATCGCATCGAAAGCCTGCAAATGCTGCTGGCCAATGTGCAAGCTTCGATTGCCGGTGGCCGACTTGATCGCCAGCACGAAGCCGATCAGCTCAGCGCCGAAATCACATGGTTGTCGGAGCTGGTCGCATGATCGACAAACGCGTGGCGATTGCCGCAACCGCACTTACGGAATGTGCCGAGTTTGCCGCTGCCGATCCCGAGCTGCTGGCCGACCTGGTGCCGCTGCTGGCGCGTGGCCTGGTCATGGCGGAGCGCGAAATGGTGATGTACCTGCTCGATACCGAAGCCGACTGGCCTTGGAACCGCTGATGGCACCACGCGCCGCCACTGCCGTTCGCGTTGATTACGCGGTCCGTGAGCTGCTCAAAGGCCGCTCAGGGCCAGCACTGACGGCCGAACTGGCCGAAACGCAGGGCATTAGCCGTAGACAGGCCAGAAGGGTCGTGGCGCTTGCTTATCAAACAGTGCAGGCCGACATCGAAGAAACCGACATCAGCAGGCCGCAACTAGTGGCGCAGCTTGTTCATTGCCTGCAGACGGCCATGGCACAGGCGCTGGCATCGCAGCATCCGTCTGCTGTTGTTGGCACCGCCCGCGAGCTGCGCGAACTGCTTGGCCTTGGCGCTGACCAGCAGCAGCAACACCGGCCAATGGTGCGGCGATGGAGCTGAATAAGCATCTGCTCGCAGAGAACCTGCACCGGCTGGAACGGCAAGCGGCGGTGGTTGCCGCGATGATCGACTTCGACGATGCCGAGCTGGTAGAGGATCTGGCGGGCGCGTGGTGTCCTGGCAGCAAACGCAGTCAGCGCGTTTGGCTTGATTGGCTTCGTGATTGCGGGGATCGCTGGAAGCGTCGACCGCCGCAGCATCCTGCTGGTGAAGATCTTGGCGACTTGCTGCTGGCATGGTGCCGGCGTGGCACCCGAAGGCGCCGCCGCCGGACTTGACGTAACAGCTATTGCGCTGCAGGCGCCTAGATCTGGTTGCCTGACGTAGGCGGTTCTGAAGTGAGCTAGTGCTTGTCCCGTAGGACTATTTTCGCTTTGCCGAAATCACTGCCAGCTCAGTTGGTCGACGCCTTTGTAGCAGTACTTGTTTGTTAAGTGAATCCATACTCTTTCCTTGATGGCCGTCTGCGAGTCGAAAGCCATATGTACAGTCATCTCGCATCTTGTGCCGTTCGGGTATGTTCCATCGCTAATGTCTATGTATCCCCGACACATGAATAAGCCACCGCCGCTGTCGCGCTTATGTGCTACGCCGCAGTCGTATAAGCTGTGAATACGATTATTAAATGTTGGGTCCCTAGAGAACCTTAAGGTGTTCAACCAATAGGCGATCGAATTGGTATCCATTTTGAATGGAAAAGCATTAGCAGGCGGCATGGCAGCAAAAGCCGCGCTTGCTGCAGCAGCAGCAGCGATCAGTGGGCGGCGCATGGCTTGGCGTTCAGATGGCCGGATTATCCCGCGACGCCGCTTGACGTAACAACGATTGCGACTGGCAATGTGCATTGCCAGCCAATGCGCCAATGCACGTTGGCTGGCTTGCTGCACTGGCGGCCATGTGCCAACGTGCGCCGCATGGCTCACCGTGTTCTGACTGTTTGCGGCTTGAAAGGTGGCATCGGCAAGTCGGCCGTAGCCACGAACCTGGCCGCGTGGTGGTCTGCTGCTGGCCAGCGTGTGCTGCTGATTGACGCCGATCCGAATGGCAGCGCCACGAAGCTGCACGCACGCGGCGATGGCGTGCTGCTGGCCGCTGGCAGCGCCGTGGTGCCAATACAGCAAGCACCGATGGCAATGGCGAAGCCGTGGGATCTGGTGGTGGTTGACACTGCTGGCGGCAGCCGCGACGAACAGCGCACCTACGCCGAAGGATCGAACTTCGTAGTGGCGCCATGCCAGCCGGCAGCCAGCTCCATCGAACAGGTGATGGACCTGTCCGAAATCCTGAAAGCCACCGGCGTGCCGTTCGGCGTGGTTCTGACGATGTGCGACACCAGGCGCAAGGTCGACGCGATCAAGACCAGGCAGGTGCTCGAACGTGTCGGCTTGCCGGTGCTGGCCAGCCAGATCACGCTGCTGTCGGCATGGCCGAAAGCCGAAGCGGCTGGCGTTGCCGTGCGCGATGCACGCACCGATGCTGACAGGCCCGATGCCGGTGCTGCTGTCGCGTGGCAGCAGGTGGCAGACCTTGCCGCCGAAATCGAAACCAAGCTGAACTGAAATGGACTTCGAGAAACTGCTGGCGCAACGCGAAGCCAAGCAAGCTGCCATCGAGCAGCCAGCACCAGCCGAAGCACCAGCCAGGGCCAAGCCGGCGACCACCAGCAAGCGCAGCACCTGGAAAGCGTGCACGTTCTACCTGCCAGCCGAAACGAAAGCGCGGCTCAAGCGTGTGCTGCTGCAGCAAGAACTTGCCGGCACTGGCGGCGCTGCTGACCAGTCCGAAGCAATCAACGAAGCGTTGCTGGTCTGGCTTGAGCGTGCCGAACAGGTGCCAATGTGAACTGGCGGCCAATGTGCATTGGCGGCCAATGCGGCTTGCCGTAACAAGCGTTGCGCCGGTCA
>JBIPLV010000240.1:0-2887 GCA_044369475.1 Cyanobium sp.
GAGAGCGACCTAGGCCGCCTGCGCGAGGGCATGCCCGCCACGGTGCGGGTGGATGCCTTCCCCGATCGGCGCTTCAGCGCCCAGGTGCGCCGCATCGCGCCCCGGGCGGTGCGCACCAACAATGTGAACACCTTTGAAGTGAAGCTGAAGCTGCGGGATCCAGCCCCGCAGCTGCGCATCGGCATGACCGCCGACATCGACTTCCAAACCGGTCAGCTTCAGGCCGATACGCTCGTGCCCACGGTGGCGATCGTCACCGAGGGCGGTCGCCCAGGCGTGTTGGTGGTTGGCCCCCGTCAGGAGCCCACGTTCCAGCCGGTGGAACTGGGTGCGAGCAGCGGCCGCGATACCCAGGTGTTGAGCGGACTGCGCCAGGGCAGTCGCGTCTTCATCGACCTGCCGCCATGGGCGAAGAAGCGGGATCGGCGCTGATGAAGCGGCGGGCCGCGTCCACAATGCGCTCGCTCGCCTGTCCATCGCCGAAGGGATTGCGCGCCTGGGCCATGGCGGCGTAGGCCTCCGGGTTCGTGAGCAGCTCGGTAACCGCCGCCAGAATCGCGGCGCTGTCGGTGCCGATCAACCGGGCGGTGCCAGCGTCCACCGCCTCAGGACGTTCCGTGGTTCGCCGCAGCACCAGGACCGGCTTGCCGAGGGCTGGGGCCTCCTCCTGCAAGCCGCCGGAATCGGTGAGCAGCAAGGTACAGCCGCGGATCGCCGCCACCAGCTGGTCGTAGTCGAGCGGTTCGCACAGGAAGGCCCGCGGGTGGTTGCCCAGCAGCGCCTGCAACGGTTCGCGCACGGTGGGATTGCGATGCAGCGGCAGCAGCAGGGCCGTGTCGGGGAACCGCTCCAGCACGTCGAGGAAGCCCTGGGCGATGGTCTGCAGGCGTTCGCCCCAGTTCTCGCGGCGGTGCACCGTGGCCAGCAGCACCCGCTGGCCCTGCCAATCGAGGTCCGGGATGGACAGGCTCGGACGGCTGGCGGCCATCCGCAGCAGGGCATCGATGACCGTGTTGCCGGTGGTCAGGATCTCCCCGATGACCCCCGCGGCCCGCAGATTGAGGGCCGAACGCTCCGTTGGAGCGAAATGCAGCAGCGCAAGCTGAGAGATCAGGCGGCGGTTCGCCTCCTCCGGAAACGGATCGAAGAGATTGTCGGTGCGCAGGCCAGCCTCGACATGGCCAACGGGAATCTGCTCGTAGAACGCCGCCAGGGCGCTGGCGAAGGCCGTGGTGGTGTCGCCCTGCACGAGCGCCAGCGCCGGCCGATGGGAGCGGAACTCCATCTGCAGCCCCTGCAACGCCGCGCAGGTCACGTGGGTGAGGGTTTGATTCGGCGCCATCAGCTGCAAATCGTGGTCGGCAGCGAGGCCGAACAGGCTCATCACCTGCGACACCATCTCGCGATGCTGGCCGGTGAGCACGACTCGGGTGCGGAAGTCAGGGCAGGCCTGAAACGCCAGAATGACCGGAGCCAACTTGATGGCTTCCGGCCGGGTGCCCAGCACGATGGTGATCAGGGGCTGGGTGGTCACGTTGAAGCCTCAGATGGTCGAATCCTAAGGAGAGGCATCCATCCCCCCAACGCTGGCGGAACGGTGTCAAGATTGTTGGATCCGTGATGGCAACGCCGCAGCAGCGTCCCTTCATTCACCTCCGTTCAATTTTGCAGCAAAGCAGGGTATGGAACCCACCTCCAGCGTCAATGCACCACCCCTGCCGCCGCCGCTGCCGGCCTTTCCCCAGCCCCAGGCCGATCAGCGGCCGCTGAACAACTCCGCGCCGGACCTACCGTCGATTCCGGGGCTTCCCGAGATTCCGGCACCGGCGCCCCAACGGCGCACCGCCTCCGCCTCAGATCCCCTTGCCGGCCTTCCGGAGCAACAGCCGGGCTCCCTGACCGAAATCTTGCGTCAGGCCTATGAGCTTTCTTGCTCTGATGTGCATGTGGGGGTGGGGGAGAAACCGCGTTTTCGGCTCCGCGGCGACATGATGGCCACGGATTGGCCGGTGACCGATGAGATCACCTTTCGCACCTGGATGCGAGAGTTGCTGTCTCCCCATGAGATCGATCTGTTTAGGCGCGATAAAGAATTTGACGGTGCCCGCTCGTTTGAATTTGCCCGAGCTCGCATCAATGTGCTGGATTCACTGCGCGGTGGCGCCATGGTGCTGCGGCTGATCCCGCATGAGATCAGCAGCCTACAAGAGTTAAATCTACCGGCGGTGCTAGAGGATCTTGCCCGCAGGCCCAAGGGACTGTTCCTGGTCACTGGTCCGACGGGGTCCGGCAAGAGCACAACCCTGGCCGCGATGATCGACTACATCAATAACGAGCTGCCCAAGCACATCATCACCATTGAGGATCCGGTTGAATTCGTGCATAGCAGCAAGCGCTGTTTGATCCGTCACCGAGAACTGGGAACCCACACCCGCGACTTTCACCAGGCCCTGCGGGCTGCCATGCGCGAGGATCCCGACATCATGCTGATCGGTGAGATTCGCGACAGAGTAACGCTTTCAACTGCCCTGGAGGCGGCCCAGACAGGGCATCTCGTGTTCGGCACGTTACACACCAACTCAGCGATTCGCAGCGTTGAACGCATCCTGGGAATGTATCCACCGGAGGATCAGAGCAGTGTGCGGCGCAGCGTCGCGGAATCCTTGCTGGGCGTGATCTCCCAGGGACTCATCAAAACCACCGACGGCAAACGGGCGGCTTATTGGGATCTTTTTATCAACACTGATGCCTGCCGTGATTATATCATCAATGCCGATCTTGATGCGATTGAAGAGATTATGGAGCGCAGTGGCTTCGATGGAATGGTGACCACAAACCAGTCGCTGTTGAAGCTGATTGAAGAGGGCCGCGCCACCGGCGAAGAAGC
>JBIPLV010000197.1:0-2885 GCA_044369475.1 Cyanobium sp.
CAGCGGATCCACCAGGTGGCGAAGGAGTCCCCTGAACTGCTGGTGGGGCACCACTACACCCGCTACCTCGGGGATCTCTCCGGCGGCCAGATCCTGAAGAACATTGCCCAGAAGGCCATGAACCTGGGGGATTCCGACGGTCTCCACTTCTACGAGTTCGCCGCCATCGACGACGAGAAGGCCTTCAAGGGCACCTACCGCGCCGCCATGGACACCCTGCCGATCGATCAGGCCACCGCCGATCGCATCGTTGAGGAGGCCAACAACGCCTTCCACCTGAACATGACCATGTTCCAGGAGTTGGAGGGCAATCTGGTGGCCGCCATTGGCAAGGTGCTGTTTGGCTTCCTCACCCGCCGCAGTCGCACCGGCAGCACCGAAACCGTGGCCGCCTGAGCTGCGTTTGCGCCCTCTCCGCGTTCTGGTTCCGGGCACCAGCGGCCGGTTCCGCTGCGGCGGCCTGCTGGTGGAGTTGCAGACGGCACGGCTGCTGAGCCAGTTGGTGTCGGTGGAGGTGGTGACGTACCGGCAGCGGGAAGCTGAGCATCATTTTCTGGCGGATCTGCTGCGTCGGGAGCCGGCCGCCCCGGGCCCTCAAGAACCCCTGTGGCTGGTGAGCTGGGGCTTCGATGTGCCGCAGCTGTTGCGGCGCCTGCGGGGCCGTGCCGTGGCCTATCACGCTCACAGCAGTGGTTATGGCTTTGGCTTGCCTCCAGGCGTGCCGGTGTTGGCGGTGAGCCGCAACACCCTTGGGTATTGGGGCGACCAGGCCCCGCGCAGCCCCTTGTTTCTGGTGCCGAACGCCCTGGAGCCCCAGTGGTTGGAGCGGGGTGTCCGAGCAGACACCGTTGCTCGCCCGATCGACGTGCTGGTGCAACGGCGCAAGTGCAGCGCTTATGTGATTCACGAGCTGGTGCCGGCCCTGCGGGCCCGCGGCCTGCGGGTGGAGCTGCAGAGCGGCTGGGTCGACGATCTGGTGGGCCTGTTCAACAGCGCCGCGGTGGTGCTCTACGACTCGGCGGATTACTGGCGTGGTCGCGGTGTGAGCGAGGGCTTCGGTCTGCCGCCGATCGAAGCCCTGGCCTGCGGCTGCGTGGTGTTCAGCAGCCTCAACCATGCCCTCGCGGATCTGCTGGATCCCGGGCTGCTGGGTCACCAGTTGGGGGCCGGCAGCTTGGAGTGCGATCTGGAGCGCGTCACTGCCGCAGTCCACGACCCCATGGCCTGGCGGCCCGATCCCGCGGCGCTGGAGGCCCTGCTGGCGAGCTGCAGCGAGGCCATCCTGTTGGAGCGATGGCGCGCCGCGTTAGTGGGGGTCAATGCCCACTGGGATCGCATCAACGCTGGAGCACAGCCCTTGCAGACCCTACCCCGCTGGCAAGTGCTGTTGCGGCAACGGTTGAGGCCAATCGGTTCGCTGGCTGGCCGCCTCGGTCTGACGTCCCCTAAGCCCAGCCCATAGGTTGCGCTTATGCGCAGCCAGACGCTCAGCAATCTTCGTCGTCTTCTCGGTTGCCTGCCTCAACGTCGGCTCTGGTCGCTAGGGCTGCAGGTGCTGCTCTCCCTGGTGCCGGGGGTGGTGGATCTGCTCACTGTGGCGGTGGTGGCGCGGCTGACTGGAGCCCTCTCTGGAGCAGCCCTCTACGACCAGCTGCCAGGTATCCACGTGTTTGGGGGGGATCGCCCTGATCAGAGCCTCTGGCTGATCGGCGTGTTTGTGCTGCTGGCCTGGGTGTCATCGCTCACCAAGTTGCTGCTGCGCTATCTCCAGAACTCCGTGTCTACCGAGATCTGGCGCGACCTCTCCGATCAGGCCTTTGCCCGGGTGCTGCGCCAACCTTTCGAATATCACCTCGGGCGTAGCACCCCTGATCTGGCTGCCCAAATTCTGCAGAACTACGACCGCATCGCGGCCTATGCTGTGAGGCCTGTTCTGCAGATGATCAGCGCCCTCAGCGCGATTGTTCTGTTGTCAATCGGCGTGTTGTTCATCGGCCGTTGGCTGGCCGTTTTATTGGTCAGTGGTCTGGCGCTCGCCTACTGGTTAATTACAACTTTCATCACCCCACCCCTTCGCCATGCCGTGCGACAGCGCTTGCGCCAGGAGCGCGAGAGCAATGAAATCCTTTACGAATCGCTGGGATCAATCCGAGATATGCAGCTCACCAGTAGTGAGCCTTTCTTCCAGGAACAATTTGAACGAATCGGTGAGCGCTCCAAGCGCTATGCCGTTATGGCGGAGATTCTGCCGGATGTGCCCCGTGGTTTGATCGAACCGCTTGGAATTACCTTGATCTTTCTGGTGGGGGCAATCCCTGCATTGCTGTCTGGTAATTCTCAGACAATCGCCTCCATTCTGCCTTTTCTGGCCACGATGGCGGTAGCTGCCTTGAGGATCACCGCGCCTTTGCAGGATCTGTTTCGTGGGGTCACGATGCTGCGCGGCAGCTTGCCCGTCTTGAGCTCAGCTCTGGATCTGTTGGATCTCCCAGCCGACCGGCCAACGCTGCGCACCCCTGGTGTGCCCTCAGCCGCAGGGGTGTTCCCCCGTCACACGATCCGGCTGCAGCACGTGAGCTATCGATATCCCGGCCACCAGGATTGGGTGCTGGAGGATGTCAGCCTTTCCATCCCCGTGGGATCACGGGTGGCTCTCGTAGGGTCTACCGGTAGTGGTAAGTCCACCACGGCCAACATCCTGCTTGGGCTGTTGCATCCCCAGCAGGGCCAATTGGATCTGGATGGTATCCCTGTGGAGGGTCTCGATCTGCCCGCCTGGCAGGCCAACTGCGCCCAAGTGCCCCAGACGATCACCCTGCTCAACCGGAGCGTGCTGGAGAACGTAGCCTTCGGCGAGGCCCCTGAGCGGGTGAACCAAGACAGGG
>JBIPLV010000198.1:0-2879 GCA_044369475.1 Cyanobium sp.
GCGCAGGGCCATGGAGGCCCGGTTGAACTGGCTCTGGCGGTAATCCCGACCCCCGGCTATGGCCAGGATGCCGCCGTTGCGGGCATCGAGCACCACCACAGCGCCCTCGCTCACCCCCAAGCCAGCAATGGCCTGGAGCCTCTGGCGCAACAGCCGCTCCACCTGCTCCTGCAGGGAGCGATCCAGGTGGGTGTCAATCAGAAAGTTTCCCTCGGCGGCCACATCTCGGCCCACTAGCTGATCGAGGTCGCGGCGCACCTGATCGGAGTAGAAGGGCGTGCCACGCTGGGCTGGGCTGCTGCGGCAGACCTGGGGTGACAGACGGATGGGGCTGCGGCGGGCACTGCGAGCCTGGTCGGCGGTGAGGCGCCCGGTGTCGCCCATCTTGCTGAGCACGGCGTTGCGAGCCTCCAGGGCCGCCTGGGGATCAAAACAGGGGTCGTAGCCATTGGGGGAGGGCAGCAGGCCCACCAGCAGGGCCGCTTCCTCGCGCTGCAGTTGGCTGGCGGGCTTGCCGAAGTAGTGGCGCGAGGCATCCTCGAATCCCCAGCCCACGCCGAGATACACCCGGTTGAGATAGCTCAGCAGCAGGTCGCGCTTGCTGAAGCGAGCTTCCAACTGCAGGGCGACGAGCAGCTCCCGCCACTTGCGGCCCAGGGTTTCCCCCTGGCCCACCTGATCGGGGTAGAGGCTGCGGGACAGTTGCTGGGTCAGGGTGCTGCCGCCTTCCAGCACCCGGCCGCCGAGCACGTTGGTCACCAGGGCCCTCGCCGTGCCCACCGGGTCGACGCCCGGATGCCACCAGAAGCGGCTGTCCTCACTGGCCAGCAGCGCATCGACCAGCACCGCCGGATAGTCGCGCAGGGCCTGGTGCTCCCGGTGTTCGCGGGCATCGGCCGTGGTGATGGGCTTGCCCTGGCGGTCGTAGAGCACCAGCGGGCCGCGCACCGTGGCCAGGCTGCCGCGGATCGGGGCTTGCACAGCGGAGAGGCCCAGCAGGCCCAGCCCGCCAACGGCCACGGCCGCCATCGCCAAGCTGGTGGTTCGCAGCAACCGTTGCAGTTGGGGTAGGGGTCGGATCTGAAAGTCCAGTTCCGGTAGGCCCGCTTCCTGACTGGGGCCGAAGCGGAGGCTGTCGCCATCGCGCAACAACAGCTGCTGCACCCGGCGGCCTTGCCACCACAACCCATTGGTGGAGTTCTGGTCACTCAGCAGCCAGTGGGGGCCGCGCCGTTCAAGCAGGGCATGGCGCCGACTGACCGCCTGATGGTCGATGCAGATCTGGCAGTCACTGTCGCGGCCGATGCTGTACGCGCCCGGGTGAAGCGGCAGCAAGCGCGAGGCCTGGCCGGGCAGGTGAATGCGCAGCTGGGCCTGGCCAGGCTGGCTCAACCGCTGCCAGCGGCGGCGCAGGGACTCAAGCGCGGGGTTGGCCATGGCTCCCCAGCAGATCGATGGCGAGGCAGAGCACCGCCAGGTTGATCGCCACATCGGCGAGATTGAACACTGGGAAGGAAATCGGCACCAGGGCCAGGAAATCGATGACGTAGCCCAGCCGCCAGCGATCCAACCCGTTGCCGATGGCGCCGCCCAACACGAGCCCCACCCCCAACCAGCGGACCGGAACCAGGGCACCCTGCCGCTGAATCCAAACGATCAGCACCACGGCCACTAGCAGACTCACCAAGCCGAGCAGCTCGGGGTGGCCCTTGAACAGGCTGAAGGCGGCGCCGGTGTTGCGGGTCAGATGCAGCTCCAGCAGACCCGGCCAGAGTGGTGTTGTGCCAAATGGGGACAGCTGGGCTACGGCCCAGGCCTTGCTGAGTTGGTCCGACAGCACCACCAGGCTGGCGGTGGCGTAGGCCAGGGAGCGGTCCCGTTTCATGGCTCCACCAACAGCAGCCGGCGCAACAGCAACGCCGCCAAGGCAACGCCGCAGCACAGCAGCAGTTGCGGCAGCAGGGGAGCAACGCTGTAGCTGAGCAGCAGCACGCCGAGGTTGGGTCCCCAACGCCCCGCCAGAGCTCCCAGAAGCAGGTTGGCAATGCCACAGAGTTGCAGCACCGCCAGGCCCACCACGGTGGCCCCAAGCAGGCTGAGCAGATCGTTCATGCCTGGTTGGCGGGCGAGCTTGCCGGTGAGCCAGCCGGCGGGAAGAAAGCCCGCCAGGTAGCCGAAGCCGGGGTCGAGTAAATAGGCGGCACCACCACCGCCGTGGAACACCGGCAGCTGGAACAGCCCCAGGCTGAGATAAGCCACGGCAGCCAACATGGCGCTGCGGGGCCCGCAAACCAGGGCGGTGAGCAGCAGCGCCGGCACTTGTAGGGTGATCGGCAGGGTGGTCAGGCTCCAAGCCCCATCAGCAGCCGGAAGGGGAGCGGCGGCCTGGATCAGTCCCCCCACCAGGATCAGCAATAGACCGGCAATGGCGCCGCTCCAGGTGGCTAGGGCCCGCAACTGATCCCATCGTGTCTGCGACCATTTTGGGGGGTCGCGCCACCAGGGCCGCTCCCTTCAGCCTCCCACCTACCGGTATGGACCAAGCCACAAGCCCGGAGCCCCGCGAGTCCCATCCCTTTTCGGTGGGCGACGCCGTTCAACTCAAGGGACGGCAGCAATACCTGAAAACAGCCGATCCCATGCCGATGCTGCGCCCCCCCGATCTCGTGGATCCGGAGGAGCTGGGTGAGGTGCTGACGCTCAAGGCGCGCAACCTTCTGGCGGTCCGCTTTCGACGGGGCACCTATCTGATCGAGGCCGATCAGCTCGAGCCCCCGAAGGCCTAGAAAGCTGACTGACCAAAGGCCTAGAAAGCTGACTGATCAGCTGGTCATCAGCGGCTGAGGGCATGGCTCTGCCAAGCCTGTTCGGCGCTAGCT
>JBIPLV010000199.1:0-2872 GCA_044369475.1 Cyanobium sp.
TCCCATCGGATTGGGTCGCAGGGTCTGGGGCATCGGCTCTGCCGCAATCGCTCCACTCTCGCAAAAGCCCGCAGGGGAGCTTGGCTGGCGTGGATCGGTCAGCGACCCATGCCCCCGCAAATGGGTCTAGCCTTGAGAAAAGGAGTGAACCGCTCGCCGCGGCCGGTTTCTGTGCTCTCGGCCCATGGCCCATTGCGCTCAGCTCATCTTGCGCAGGAGGGTTGTATGGGGTCTCTGGTCAGGTTTCGATTCAGTCCGGCGTCCTGCGGGGCAGGGCGGAGCCGGGCGGCAGGGTTGGGTCCTTCCAACCAACGGGCAGGCGAGCGTTGGCCTGTTGAGAAGCCCATGGAGGGGTGGTTGCAGTGGGATGGTCGTGCCTTGCCTGCGATCCCTGTGGAGATTGCCAACTTCAGTGCCGGTGGGGTGGCGGTGTGGGTCGCGTCCCAGCTCGATCTGCCCCCCGGGGGGCATGGCGTGTTGATCACCCAGGCCCATGGCCGTGGGTGCAGCTACCGGCACGTGAAGGGCTGTTGGCAGGTCAAGAGCAACGCCGGTTCGTTGGTGGGCCTTGCATTCGAGCGCTGAGGCTGGCTTTCAGTCTTCAATCAGGCGCTGAATTCGGCTGGATTGCGAGCCGGCCAAGCGCCTCTCGCTATGGGGGGTAAGGCTGGTTGTCGGCAGCCGGCGACTCGGCTTGACCTCTTTGACCCGTACGGCGTAAACGTGGAGGCCAATGGCCACCATGAGCAGAAGAATCAGGCTAAAAGCCGTGCGGTGGCTGCCGTCGCGGCTCGGCATCGGTGGAGTTGCTGGATTGCTGATGATCCCAGTCTCTCAGGAGCAGGAAGGTGAAGACCTCCTCGATTCCCATGCAGTGCCCGTCAACGCGCCTGGGATTTGCTTGCGATTTGAATTGTTGAGCAGTCGATGCGCGTGCCATCCCTGCTGACTCTCGCGACCCTTGTGGGCTTTGTGATCGTGGAGTTGCTGCTTTGACCTGCAGCCATAAACACCGCTTTCAAAAGTCAGGGCTTCTAAGGTCTGCTTTGCTGCGCCGCTGCTTGTGCAGGCACCGATGCTCCACTCCCTTGCCTTTGTGCTCGCCCGGAGCCCGGAGCTTCCAGGCGATGGCGTCGACTGGCAGGCGCTGGTGGCGTCCCAGCAGCAGGGGCCCGATCGGGGTCGGGCGCTGCGGCTGTTCCGTTTGCCCGAGTCCTGGGACGGCAGCCTCGACGAATTGGTGAGCAGTGGTTCCGCCACCATTGCGGGAGACAACCCGATCGGGGGAGCGGGCGAGCGTCGCGGCTTGATCTGTGACGCGGTGGTGCCCCAGCTGGATGTAGCCAGCCTATGGATCGCTGTCTATGCCTTGAGCGGCCCGGCTGCTGCATCTTCGCCGCGGCAGGGGCAGGAGCCACCTCTTGACGTCCAGAACGTGCAGCTGCTCGATCGTTTCCCCTTGGCTGAAGCCGCCAACGAAACCTGCTGGTTTTATCCCACCGAAAACGGCACCTACCTGTGCTGGGACAACCAGACAGCCCTGACCCTGGCGCCGGGTTGGCTGCCGGAGCAGGGCCTTCAGGAGTCTCCGATCGTCTACGACCGCGGCGACGTGCATGTGCTGTGGTCGCTGATGGCCGACGACGAGGCGCTGACCTGCGTGGGGCTGACCTACCAGCGCCGGCGCATCGAGTGGCCACTGCTCAGCCGGGCTCCCCAATCCAGTGCCACCTGGACCTGGTTTGAGGTCGACACCATGGCCGACCCCAGTTACCGCGAACGCGCCAGCATTGACGTGTTTCCGCAGTGATGGTCCTGCAGTGACTCAGCGCACGAACAGCATCTCCTGGTAGGTGGGTAAGGGCCAGAGGTTGTCGTCGACCAGGGCCTCGAGACCATCCACCACCGCACGCAGGTCTGCCATCAAGGGCACCAGGGTGTCAGCGCTGTAGTGCAAATGGGCTTCGGTGCCGTGGGGGGGATGGTCGATGGCACTCTGCAGCTGGCCGCTGATGTCCATCAACGACTGGCACAGTCCCGCCACCTCCTTGGAGGTTTCTGGGGACACCTGGATGCCCAGGGAACTCTGCAGTTGCAAGGATTCTGCGAGTTCGCCGAGGTAGCGGATCGCCGCCGGGTACACCTGGGTGCGGGCGATCTGGACGGCCAGTTTGGCTTCCACATCGATCGCCAGGATGTACTGCTCGGCGTAAACCTCGAAACGGCTCTGCAGCTCCACGGCCGAGAGCACGCCGGTGCGCTCGAACAACTCGCGGATGGCCGGGCGCTCCAACACCGGCAGGGCATCGGCGGTGGTGCGAAGGTTTTCGAGGCCCCGCTCCTCCACGGCCATGCGGTGCCACTCATCGGAATAGCCGTTGCCGCCAAACACAACAGCGCCATGCTGTTCGATCAGGGTCTTGAGCACGGCCAGAGCCCCTTCCTCCAGGCCGTAGCCACTGCCCAGCTTGGCCTCCAGTTCGCTGGAGATCCAGGCGAGTGAATCGGCCAGGATGGTGTTGAGGGCCACAAGCGGACCAGCCACCGATTGGTTGGAGCCGACGGCGCGGAACTCGAAGCGGTTGCCGGTGAAGGCGAAGGGTGACGTGCGGTTGCGATCGCCGGCGTCTTTGTCGAATTCCGGCAGGGTGTCGACGCCGAAGTTCATCACGCCGCCGAGGGCCGAGCCGGAGAGCCGACCCTCGCGGATCTGGTTGAACACGTCCTCGAGCTGGCTGCCCAGGTACACCGAGATGATCGCCGGCGGGGCTTCGTTGGCACCGAGGCGGTGGTCGTTGCTGGCGGTGGCGATCACGGCCCGCAGCAGGGGGCCATACAGGTGCACGCCCCGGATCACCGCTCCGCAGAACAT
>JBIPLV010000232.1:0-2870 GCA_044369475.1 Cyanobium sp.
CCCTCGCGCGGGGTGGTCGAGCAGGCGTGGATGACGCGCTCGAACGCGCTGTCAATACGGATCTCGCAACCCGGCGTGGCGATGAAGCGGCGCAGCGTCTTGCGCAGGGAGCGTGAGACCTTGAAGGCCTGCACCGGCAGCACCATGCGGGGCGAGGGTGACCACCACAGCACGGGCTGGCCCGGCCCGAACCAGGGAAAGATGCCGCGCCGGTAGGCCTGTTCGAGCCGGTCGGTGGAGAGCTCGCCGCCCGCGGCCAGCAGGCCCGGCGCATCGCTGTCGGGGCCCAGGGCCTGGGAGGTGCAGGGCAGGGGGGCGTGGTTCTCGATCCAGGGGACCATGGGGGCATCCTAGCGGGTGCCCGAGGACTGCCTCGCCGCGTCAGTGATCCTCCAGCCGCACGGGCGTGTCCTCGGCCAGGGTGCCGGTGTCGGGGTCGATCCAGTCGGACAACCCCATCACCCGCTCGGTCTCGGCCAGGGTCTGCCCGGAATCTGGGCCGGCATCGGCAATGTCCATGTCCGCCAGCACGGCCTCCATGCTCTCGAAGGGGCCGAACTGCTGATGCCCGTCGGGGGCTAGCCAGTACCAGCCGTCGGGGTGTTCCACCACCCGGGCCAGGCGTTCATCAACCAGCTCCTCGATGGGCGGGGCAGGTGGGGTGTGCACGTGCTTCATGGGGCGGCCTGCGCGGCTTGTGAGTCGCCTTCCGGCGGCGTGGGTGCTTCAGCCTCGCGCTCCTGGCTGGCCAGCAGCACCTGGCCTGTGCGGCTGGCCCCGTGCTCCCAGCCCTGCTCACGGCGGCGGCGGGCCAGGTCGTCCAGCCGCCGCGTCATGGCCTCGAAGGCCTCGCGTGCGGCCACCTTGAAGTCGGTGTCGTGCTGTCGGTTGACGCTCAGGGCCTGGCCCGGCACGTGCACCTCCAGGCGCACGGCCACCGGTCGGCCGAGCAGGTGGTGCTTCTGCGTCTCTTCCGCCACGATGCGGCAGGACATGAGGTCGGGAAACAGGCGTTCGAGCCGCTGCGCCCGCTCGCGCAGCACGGCTTCGGCCCCGGGCCACCGGTCCAGTTGGTGAAAGACGATCTGCAAGGACATGGGCATGGGGCGCTTCCGCGGGGTCGACGATGCCTGCAGTCTGCGCAGCACCCCCTGGAAGCGCCTTGCGTGCCCGCAAGGCCGGTTCGATGGCGTTCGGCCCGTCTCAGGCCGGCAGGGTCGCGGCCTTGGCTGTCTCCTGTGCGCCATCTGGGCCACCCACACCACCCACGCCGCCGCGCGCCCCCGGCACCACGCTGCCGAAGCGCTGTGCAAACACTTCCGGCAGGGGCCGGGCATCGTCGGGCGCGAGCCACAGGCGCAGCAAATGCCGCTGCCGTTCGGGTTCGGGCCAGTTCTCGAAGGCTGTGCGGTCGTGCAGCAGGGTGTGGTTGTGCACCAACTGGATGTCGCCACGCTGCAGGGTCATCAGAAAGTGCAGGTCGGGGTCGTTGGCCAGGGCGTCCAGCAGGTCCAGCGCCTCGTGCCAGCGCTCGTCCAGGCGCGGGGCGTCCTCGAAGCGCTGGGCCGATTCGATGTACTGGCGCTGGTAGATGGCCGACATGCCGCCCGCGTGCCAGTTGAACACCGGGATGGTGAAGAAAGGCTTTTGCCCGGGGGGCACCTCGCCGCGCCGGTCCGTGGCCACGGGTTGCAGCAGCAAGGCAGCCAGATCCGGGCGCCGGCGCCGAATCTCGTTCCAGAGCGTGTTGGACGAGACCAGGGCGGAATCGCCGCCGCGGCGCGCCACCTGCAGGCACAGCAGGCCCACGATGTCGCAGGAGTCGGTGTGGAAGGTCTGGCGTTCGGCGGTCTGGTAGATGCGCACGTTGGGGTCGTCCGAGCGCAGGCCCAGGTCGCGCACATGGCCCAGCAGGTGGCCCTGGGCGTTCTGGGTGCGGGCAGCACCGAAGTGGGTGCCCAGGCCGTAGAACGCCGCCTCGCTCAGAGGCTGCGGCCAGTGCTCGACGGGCAGACCGCGCAGCAGCGCGAAGCCGCAGCCCTTGAGCACCTCCTGGCGAATGGCCGCCAGGCGCAGGCCCAGTTGCGGCAGCGGGAAGTCACCGGGCGTCAAGCCTGCCAGGTTATGCCCGGCCCAGGGCAGGGCGGCGCGCTCCACCTCCTGCACCTCCTGCGCCGTGAGGTGGTGCAGCCAGTCCTGTCGGGCCGCCATGTCCGGCCCGTACCACACGGCCGGACCTTCCAGCACGGGCGGCAGGTCATGCATCGGGTCGGGCTGGGCGTTCATGGCGGGCAACGTGTGGTGGTGAGCGCCACTATAGGGGCCTGGTCGCGATGACCGGGCCGGGCGTGCCGGCGGCCGTGACAGAGCGAGGGCGGCAGAATGCGCCGCACCATGACTGTCGAATCCGTTCGCCGCTTCTTCCAGGAACGCCAGGAGCCCGTGCACATCATCGAGCTGCCGGTCAGTACCGCCACCGTGGCGCTGGCGGCGCAGGCGCATGGCGTGGAGCCCGGGCGCATTGCCAAGACCCTGGCCTTTCGCCTGGCCGACGGCAGCCAGGTGCTGCTGGTGGCCCGGGGCGATGCCCGCATCGACAACCGCAAGTTCAAGGACGCCTTCGGCAAGGGCAAGATGCTGCCGCCTGACGAGGTGGCCCACATCACCGGGCACCCGGTGGGCGGGGTGTGCCCCTTCGGTCTGGCAACGGCGCTGCCGGTGTGCCTGGATGTCTCGCTGCAGTCCTATGACGAGGTGCTGCCCGCCGCCGGCTCGGTCAACAGCGCCCTGCGCATCAGCCCGCAGCGCATGGCGGCATTGACGGACGGTCGGTGGGTGGATGTGTGCCAGCCTGCCCAGGTGCAGACGGG
>JBIPLV010000263.1:0-2868 GCA_044369475.1 Cyanobium sp.
TGAGATCACCAGTCACCACGGCTGTGTTTGTGGTGCCGTTATTCACCCCGCCTGCTTCAACAGCGTCTCCAGTAAAGGTGCCGCTGATAACGGCTGCATCATTGCGCCCAGTGATGCTGAAGCTGGCGGTGTATTGATTCGTGCGGGTGATGTCTCCGCGTTCACGCACCTGCAACACAAAGCTATCGGTCACGCTCTGGGCTTGGGTCAGCGACTCGGTATCGGTGTCCGTGTTGTCGAGGTTGTAAACAAGCTCTCCTGTGTTCACTGTCAACAGCACCGAGCCATAGGTGCCAGTGTTCTGGTAGGTGGCACCTAGGCCGTCTGGATCACTCCAGCCATTGCTGGTGAGCCATGCGATGTCGAATTCGGCGTCGGCAGTGATGGTGTCGTCACTGGGGGTGAGGATCACGCTGCTGGTGGCTGTCCCAGCTGTGGCATTGGCGACGCCACCGGCTTCGATCAGGCTCACCGGCGCTGTTCCAGCGAGGATGTTTGGCAGGTCGTCGGCACCGGTGATGCTGAACACGGCGGCCACCTGTGCCGTGGCGCTGGCGGTGCCGCTGCCGTCGTTGATCTGAATGATGAAACTGTCGGAGACGGTGTCCGCAGGTTTCAGCGCTTCGGTGATGGTCCTGTTGTTGTCGAGTGCGTAGCTCACCACACCGGTGGCGACCGTGAGCGTCGCGGTGCCATAAGTACCGCTCTTGCTGTAGGTGGTGCCGCCGTTGGCGGTGCCCCAGCCATTGGCGATCAACCAGGTGCCGTCGTAACTGGGGGTGCCATCCACATCGGCTTTGGTCAGCGTGATGCTGCTGCTGGGGGTGCCCGCGGTGCTGTTGTTGGCACCGCTGGCTTCCACCAACGTTGCCGTCGCCGCGGCGGCGACGAGGGTGGGTGTGTCGTTGCGGCCTTGAATGGCAAACACGGCCATGGCGTTGCCGCTTTGCCCTGAGTCATCCACCACGGGCACCGCAAAGCTGTCGTTCGCTGAGCTGCCCGCGCTCAGTGCTTCGGTGGTGGTAAGGCTGTTGTCGAGGAGATAGGCCAGCTCGCCGGTGGCGAGGGTGAATGTGGCTGTTCCGTAGGTTCCGTTTTTGCTGAATGTGAGGTTGCCGTCGTTGCTGGTCCAGCCACTTCCGGAGGCCTGCAGGCCCGAGAGGGAGAAGGTGGCGACACCATCAACATCGCTCGGGGTGAGGGTGATGCTGCTGGTGGTGGTGCCGGCTGAAGCGTTAGCAACGCCACCGGCTTCAACCAACGCACTGGTTTGGGCGGATGCAACTCCAGCCGGGGCATCGTTGGAGCCGTTGATCACCACGGCAACCGTCTTATCAACCGTGGCACCCGTGCCGTCGGTGACCCGCACGGTGTACGTGAGGGTCAGGCTCTGGCTGACTGGGAGGTAATTGAAGGCCTCTGAACCGGAGTTGAAGGCCCAGGTCAGGGTGTTGCTGGTTTGGGTGTTGGAGAGAATGTTGCTGGGGCTCACCGACAGCATCGCCAACAGTTGCGCATTGCTAGAGCCCAAGGCGCCACTTGGGCCCGTGGTGCTCCCCGATGGAACCACCGACACCACACTTGCCGTGGCTGTGTCGGTGCGATCCAGATCGCCAACGGTCAACGTACCGCTGCTGGTGACAGCTGCATTCGTTTCGGTGACCGTGCCCGTATCGCTGTTGCCGCTGGCCACGGTGATCGTTGGTCCATCGTTGCTGCCGGTCACGGTGATCGTCACCGTGGTGGTGGCACTGAGCGGTGTGGCGGCAGAGTCGGTCGCCTTGACTGTGTAGGTGAGCGTCAGTTGCTCGCCAGCGGCCAGGTGGTTGAAAGCCTCGCCCCCAGAGTTGAAGGTCCAGCCGAGGCTGGCGGTTGTGCTGGGGCTGCTGATCACCGTGGTCGGCGAGAGGCTGAGCATCGCCAGCAGGGCCGCGTCGTTGGCCCCAAGGCCAGTGATCACCCCAGCTTTGACAAGCGACTGGACCGTGGCAGTGACCGTGTTGTTGCCATCAACATCAACGACGGTGATGGTGCCGTTGGCACTCAGGGCCGCATTGGTTTCGTTGAGACCCCTGCTGGTGTTGTCGCCGAAGACGATGCTGAACTGGGGTGCATCGTTGACGGCGCTGACGCTGATGCTGGCGGTGTCTTCAACGGCGCTGAATGCCGTGCTGCCACCGTTGGTGCGAGTGTCCAAACGTCCGCCGCTGCTACCGCTGGTTTGATCCCAAGCACGGAATCGGAAGCTGCTGGTGCCGTTGGCATCGGCGTTGGGGGCAAAACGGAGGCTATCGCTGGGGCCCAGCAGCAGGGCGGCGCTGCTGAGATCAACCAACCCTGAGCTGCTGCTGATGCTTGTCCAACCGGAACTGCCGCTGAGTTTGTATTCCCAGTTGCCGTTGCTGTTGTCGATCAGGGTGATGGCAATGGCTTCAACAGCCGCCGGCTCATCGGAGGGTTCGGTGATGCTGCCGTTGACGACGATCTGGGCCACCGTGTTGCCGCTGTTGCTGGCGGAGGCAATGTCTTCACTAATGGCGGTGAGCGCTGGTGAGGCGGCGCCGCTCAGGTGGGGTGCGTCGCCAACCGCCGCGACATTGATGGTGACGGTGTAGTTGCTGCTCCAGCTGAAACCATCGCTGACAGAGAAGTCGAAAAGGGCAGAGCCGTTGAAATTCCCATTGGGTGTGTAGACCAATCGGTTGAGGTCGGCGGCTGCGATTTCGCTGTTCGTGCTCAACAGTGTTCCATCGATGCTGAGTACGCCGATCAGATCGGCAGTAGCAAATGCAACCTTGATCTTCGTGAGTGGGTCTTGATCGCTGTCGTTGTACAGCGCTGTGAATTGCGTGAGGCTAAATGTGTAGG
>JBIPLV010000366.1:0-2862 GCA_044369475.1 Cyanobium sp.
CAGTCGATCGCGTCGTGCTGTTCACATTGATCAAGACTTGATAGTGCGTGTGGCAATGGCTCCCGCTAGCAGGGCCAGGGCATCAGCGGGGGTGGGGGCGCGCATCAGGTTGTGGCGCAGCTGGGGGGCGCCGGCAAAGCCGGTGCACAGCCAGCCCATGTGCTTGCGGGCGATCAGCAGGCCGTGATCCCCCCGGGCGGCCACCAGGGCCTGCAGCTGCTCGGCGGCCAGCGCCAGCCGCTCGGCGGGGCCGGGCGTCGGCGCAACCGGCTCCCCGGCCAGGGCCGCGGCGATCTGTCCCACCAGCCAGGGGGCGCCCATGGTGCCTCGCCCCACCATGACCCCGTCTGCGCCGGTGGTTTCAAGGCAGGCCAGGGCATCGGCAGGGGTGTTGATGTCGCCGTTGGCGACCAACGGGATGCGCAGCGTCCGTTTGACGGCGGCGATGGCGTCCCAGTCGGCACGCCCCTTGAAGCCCTGCTCACGGGTGCGGCCGTGCAGGGTCAGCAGCTGGGCGCCGGCGGCCTCGAGCCGGCGGCACCAGCTGATCGCATCGCTGCCATCGCACCAGCCCAAGCGCGTCTTGACCGTGACCGGGACCTGCACGGCGGCGGCCACGGTTTCGACGATGCGGGCGGCCAGGTCGGGATCCTTGATCAGGCCGCTGCCGCCGCCCTTTTTGGCGATCTTCTTGACCGGGCAGCCCATGTTGATGTCGATCAAATAGGCCCCGGCCGCCTCGGCGCGGCGGGCGGCGTCGGCCATGGCGGCCGGCCGGTGGTCAAACAGCTGCACGCCGATGGGTCCGGCCTCGAGGGCCAGTTCGTCGACCTTCTGGGTGCCATGGCCCAGCTCGAGGCTGGTGGCGTTCACCATCTCGGTGAACAGCAGCGCCTCGGGCGCCCAGCGCCGCACCAGCTGGCGAAAGATGCGATCGCTGACCCCCGCCAGCGGCGACTGCAGCACCCGGCAGCCGAGCACGCGGGCGGTGCCGTTGCCAAGCAATTGCAGCCCGCGCGGGCCAGTGGCACTGCTCGCTTGCTGAGAAGCCTGAGACATGGGGCCCAGATTGCCTGACCGCTGCACCAGGGCAGGGGCAGAGGCGTTGCATCCACCCTCCATGAGCAGTGATTACATGTCATCACTGCTTAGGCACTGCAACAGCGAAGCCACTTCCCGCCCATGGTTCACGATCAGGACGCCGCCACCCCCGATGCCTACCCCCTGAGCCGAGCGCTGTTGGAGGCGGTCTTGGCCGACCGCGTCAGCGACCGTTTCGTGTGTGAGCTGGTCTGGCCGCGCCTGGGATACGAGCGGGACGGCTCCGGCACCTGGAGCGCGGGCCCGGCTGCGGGGGCGCTCTGGCGGGAGTCCTTTCCAATCGAGCCCCAGTTCATTGCCCAGCGGCCGCCCAGCGTCGCCCTGACCCGCTCGATCGCCAAAGAGCACAAGCAACTGCTCAAACAGCAGCTGGGGTTTGCGGGCTACACGATCGGTGAGCTCTACCCCCGCCGCACCCGCCGCGCCACCGCTGTCAACTGGCTGCTGGCCCACCTGGCCCAGGGGGGGGAGGCGTTGCCTGAGCACGGTCCCCTGCCGGAGCTGCTGCCGCTGCCCGCCGATCCGGTGGCGGGACACCCCGGCGATCTGCCGGTGACCTGATCTGATCTGAGCCGAGCCGAGCTGAGCCGAGCTGTGGCGGCTGTCAGCGGCGTGAGCGGCTGACCCGCTTGATCGCCTGCCTGCGGCCCGCACTCGAGCGACGCACCGCTGCCTTGCGCACCGCCGTGAGTTGGCGGGGTTTGCCCAGCACCCCGGCGATCAGAATGGCGATGTACAGCTGACCCACCACGGCGATCCCCACACTGGCGATCAGGACTGACAGGTGGTCGAGACGCAGCACCGGGCTGCCCAGGGTGGTGAGGCAGCCAAAGGCGGCACCCAGCACCGTGGGGGCATGGGCGATGCCGGCCGCCAACCTGCTGCTGGTCTGCGGCAGGTCAAAGGCCGCCGGTTCGAGCACCATCAACGAATTGAGCACGATGCCCCCGGCAAAGCCCACCAGCAGGTAGCCGCCTGCGGCCCCCATGAGCACGGGGCCGCTGAACACCGGTTCTTCTGCCAGGGCGTTCATCAGGCTCCACAGCATGTAGGGCAGCAGGATCAACCACAGCACCAGATGGGGGCCGCAGAGCAGCACTGCCAGGTTGGGGCTGACTGTCAGGACGCTCTGCCACAGCACTTCCATCACCACGGCGGCCACCCAGGCGATTGCGATCAGGCGACGGCGCACCATGACCCGCTGCAGTTTGTTGCGCAATCGGGTCGACAGGCTGCCCACCTCGGCGGTCTGCAGTCGATGCCCCGGCAGCAGGGGTGAATCGAGCAGCACCGCAACCCCCGAGATCATCACGTAAATCACTCCCACCAGCCGTGGGGCCCGCTGGAGGCTGCTGAGGCTGATCAGCACGAGCACCTCGATCACCAGCAGCGCCCGGTAGTAGTTGTGCCGTTGCTGCAGCAGACGGTTCAGCAGAGCCATGGATACCCGGGTCGGGGGATGCCTTGGCGTGTTGCCTCAGCACTGGCCAGGATCCCGCTTTCAGAGCCGGCCTGTAAGGTCAAACCAGGACAGTTGTTGCGATAAGCGGTTTTGGCGCTTCCGATTGTGGCCATCATCGGCCGCCCCAATGTGGGCAAATCGACTCTGGTCAATCGGTTGTGCCGCAGCCGAGAGGCCATCGTGCACGACCAGCCTGGGGTCACCCGCGATCGCACCTATCAGGAGGGTTTCTGGCGCGACCGCACCTTCAAGGTGGTCGACACCGGTGGCCTGGTGTTTGACGACGACAGCGAGTTTCT
>JBIPLV010000311.1:0-2862 GCA_044369475.1 Cyanobium sp.
TGCACGATCGTTAGAGAGGGATCGAATATCAGCATGAAAGGAAAAAACCTGAAGACTAAGCAAAAATATAACTACAAAAAAGAATAGAATTTCCCATCTTGACGAAATACAGCGAATAGCGGAAGAGAAATTTTTCAAAGCATTTCTTTTGAATTATTGACTACAAGTCAATTATCAACGACTTCCAGTAAATCCTCAATCCCACAGTCGAGCACTGTCACGATCTTGGACGCCAGATCCAGCGACAGTGCTGACGCCGCTTTGTCGTCGTGCCGTGCCAATCGTGTGATGGTGGTCGCCGCAACCCCAGCAGCAACCGCCAACCCGTTCATCGTGATGGGTTTTTCGCCCACCTCAGCACGACACAGGTTTGCCTTGGCGATTGCCTTGGCGAGGGTCAGACGAACTTGCTTTGCCATAAGGCGCACGATACCTCAAGCACCCAGGCAGGCAAGAGCAGCATCAGGCACTAATAAGGCAGCAGCATCTCCACGAAGGCAAAACCCAGCAGTCCCGCCACCGCCAGCAGCGACGGCAAACCCGAGAGAGTCATCACCGTGACCCGAAGGATGCGAGTTTCTAAGGGAATGGCGACGGAAAGTTCGTAGCGATACACACCCAAATCAGCGCAACAGAACAAATCTGGATATCTTGAGCGCCATACACTGCACTTCCAGTTCTTTGTGGCATAATTACTGTGTTGAGGGCAAGAGGTTCATAGAAACCCGCCCTCTCAACCAACCCCAGAAACCCGCAGAGGTTCAGACCATGCCTTCCGAACTCGCCACTCTTGACCTGGCAACCATCAACGCCGCCCAGGTCTTCATCGTTGCCGCCCTTCGTGAGCAGTGCTGCCAGTGGGAGCAGGACTCCGCTGATGCCGTTGTCGATGGTCGCCTCTCCAATGCCGTGATGGTTCAGCACTGGGCATTCGCTGCTGATCTGCTTGCCAGCAAGGTCAGCGGGGAGTTCGCTGCTCTGTTTGGTCGGGCACTGGATGCTCGCCTCAACTGGAGCAGCACCAACCGCACCATCGAGGAGCAGTGGGTGGATGTCATGGCAAATGAGGTGGCATCCCAGCAGGTCGAACCGCTGGTGCCTTGCCCATAACACCCAGTCCTCCTGCCGTCAGTGGGTGGATTCCCCTGCCACACTCCACCCACTACCCCAGCAGCAATGGCAAACGAGCATCCTGATGCCCCCAAGCAGTTCGGCATCCGACTGAGCGACGACACGATGGAACTGGTCTCTGCCATTCAGGAGTTCCGTCAACGCACTAACCAACCCGTCACCCTCTCAGCGGTTGTGGAGGACGCAATCCGTTGCCACTACAACCGCCTGTTCAAGGAGGGTGCCATCCCCGATGACTGATGACCCCACTACCGCCAGGAGCACTGAACCGACTGCTCCAGACCCTGCCACCAGAACGACCTGACCCCTTCCCGCACCTGGCAGATCTGAAACCAGACCAACTTCTTCAGAGGCGGGTGGAGATCACGGGGCACCTCAAGACCCTGGAGCAGGAACGCCAAGCAATAGACGCTGAACTGCTGGAGGTTTTCTCGGATGCTGAACTGCGCTTTGGCGTTCGTGCCCCTGGTGGATGGGTTCTGAGGCAGCGGTCACGAACCAGTTGGGACTACGACCCTGGGATCCGTGCTGCCATCAAGGGTCTTCAGCAGCAGGCACAGCGAGATGGTCGGGCACAACCATTGGTGAGCACTTATCTGGTGGCAGTCCAGGAGGTCGCCCAGGGAAGTCCCACCCATCAGAAACGGGTAGGATGTAACGACATGTAAAGGCAGTCGTGTTCGCTGGTCTCTTCGGTTTTCTCTTTGCGGTCCTGTCGTTCGTTCAGGTGCCCCAGTGGGACAACGACTGGAAGAAATGCTCCGTCTCAGTCCCCGACACCGCTTGCCACTGGTATGTGGTCAATCCTGACAACACCTTTGGCAAAGGGTTCAGTTGGATCACTGCTCCTGAATTTGATGTCGCCACCCTGCGGGACATCGGCATTCAGCACGAGGTCACCGTGGCACAGGGTTACCAGACGACCGTGGAGATGATGAACGCGACCTCCACTGTCAAATACGGAGACGACTACTGATCGGTCGAACAGTGGTCCTTACAGCATCAGCGGTGGAACACACGCTGGAGATGGGCAATGGGGTTGTTCTGATCATCGCCCGACACGATCCAGGATTCAGTGTCGCCGCTGGTTAGAAGGGCGCGGAAGTCATCAGCGTCAATGAAGATGCCTGCCTCAACCGCCAGTTCCACCATCTCCTCAGGAGTGCTGGCACCATAGAAATCGCGCTCAACATCAGGGTCACCATCCACCTGATGGCAAAGGTGATCCAGCGCGTCCAGCAGGGGTATCAGGGTCTTGTCCACACTGCTTCCGCAGGCAGATCACAACGCTACTCAGGCATTCGTCTTCCCAGCACACAACTTTACAGGCAGAGCATTAGGGACTACAATCAGAGTACAGAAACCCACAGAGGTTCAACTCAATGCCAAAGACTTGTCCCAACGGCACTCAGGCAACTGCCTCCACTGGCATCAAATTCGCCTTGCGCCCCACTGCCGAAACCCTGGCGGATCTGTCCCGCCCCATTGACCCTCGCCACCTCAAGACCAGGAAGCAGGGCAACACGACCCTGACCTACTGCCCCTGGAACACCATTGCCAAACACCTTCACCACCGTGCTCCTGGTTGGTGCTGGGAGGTTCAATCGGTTCAGGAAGTTGGTGGTGCTGTCGTGGTTACTGGGCGTCTGACCATCCCCACTGCCGATGGTGACTTGCTCCACTACTCGGCAGTGGCATCAGAACCACTTGAGTCAGCATCCAAGGCACCTG
>JBIPLV010000293.1:0-2861 GCA_044369475.1 Cyanobium sp.
TTGCGGCTGCCCTGCTATCCAGCCTGGCTCGGGGGCCGTTGCACAGGCTTGCTGTGTGCCCTCCCCAACAGGGAAGCAGTTTTTGAGGCGGCGCCCCAACTGACGCCCGCTGCCACTAAGGTTCCGCCGCTACAACCCCAGGTCGTTCCTTTCACCACCGAGCGAGGCTTCCCGAGATTCGCTGCGGTCTCTTCTTCCGAACCCATCAAGGATTTACGGTGACTGATTTCATCAAGCTATTTCTGGAGCAGGTCCAGTCCCCAACACTGGGCTTTCTGATCGGCGGCATTGTGGTTGCCTCCTTGGGCAGCCAGCTGGCCATTCCCGATTCGATTTACAAGTTCATCAGCTTTTTCCTGCTGATGAAAATTGGCCTCACGGGTGGCATTGCCATTCGCAACTCGAACCCAGCCGAAATCTTTCTGCCGGCAATCGCTGCCGTTTTGATCGGCATTGTGATCGTCTTCATCAGCCGCTGGACGTTGGGCAAGCTGCCTGGCATCAGCGTGCCTGACGCCGTGGCGACCGGTGGATTGTTCGGTGCGGTCAGTGGCTCAACGCTTGCTGCCGTGTTACCCCAGCTCGATGCAGCAAAGGTCCCTTACGAGGCCTGGACAGCAGCGCTCTACCCGTTCATGGACATTCCTGCCCTGGTGACGGCGATTGTTGTGGCCAGCGTCTACCTGAGTAAGAAGACCGGTCGGTCAACTGAAAAAGTTGAAATTTGGCCGATCATCAAAGAGAGCCTGCAGAGCTCTGCTGTCACGGCATTGCTGCTAGGTGTGGCCCTGGGCATTCTAACCAAGCCTGAGCCGGTCTACGAGAGCTTTTTCAATCCGCTGTTCCGGGGTTTTCTGGCGGTTCTGATGATCATCATGGGTATGGAAGCAGCCCAGCGCATGAACGAGCTGCGCAAGGTTGCACAGTGGTTTGCTATCTATGCCTTCATTGCTCCCATCCTCCACGGCTTTCTTGCTTTTGGTGTAGGTCTGATCATCCATAAGCTCACTGGCTTCAGTATTGGTGGTGCAGTGGTTCTGGCGGTGATTGCTGCCTCCAGCTCTGACATCTCAGGCCCCCCAACTCTTCGTGCTGGCATCCCTTCAGCGAATCCGTCTGCCTACATCGGTGCATCGACGGCCATTGGTACTCCTGTTGCCATCGCCATCTGCATTCCGCTGTTCATTGGGATTGCTGAGATGATGCTCGGTCGATAACATCTCAAAAATCAACCTTCGGAGGTCAATCTCATGAGTCAACAGGTCTGGAAACTGGTCATTGTCGCAGAGGAAGTGCTTTCCAAGAAGCTCGTAAAGCTCATCAAGGAAGCCGGCGCAACCGGCTACACCATCAATGCAGCTGGTGGTGAGGGAAGTCGAAACGTACGCTCCACCGGTGAACCCAGTGTGTCGCACACCCTTTCCAACATCAAAATCGAGGTACTAACGGGAACCCGCGAGCTTGCTGACGCAATTACCCGTCAGATCGAGGCCAAATATTACGCCGACTTCTCGATCATTACCTATATCTATCAGGTTGAAGCCTTGAGAGATCATAAGTTCTGATTCTTACGGGCGTTGCTTGGCTGCCTTTCTCTTCCCGTTCCTGCTTCGCAGGAGCGGGTTTTTTATTCATTCTTTGCTTGTCCTTTTCAACCATTTGTTTGGTGCCCCACTTCAGCAGGAGGTCTGCTTGAGTTTGCGAGTGTCTTGTGCTTGTTAGCATGAAGATTCTGAGCGACGACCGATTCCTTGCTGGTATCCATTCTTATGAACGGCAGCTCGCCAAGCTGTTGGCGTTGCTACTTGCGGCCATGATCGGTGTGGCGACCGTTCAATTGTTTCTAGACACTGGTGCCAAGCTAGTGACCGTTGAATTTAATTGGTTCGATGGCGGCCTGATCAAATTGCTTGATCGTTTGCTGTTGATCTTCATTGCCCTTGAGGTGCTGCAGAACGTGACGGCCTATCTGCGTGATCAGGTCGTGCAGATTGAGCTTGTTCTGCTCACCGCGCTGACCGCAGTGGCGCGCAAGGTGATTGTGCTCCCGCCAGGAACAGAAAACAAGGCGCAACTCATGTTCGGTTTCGGAGCGATTGTGGTTGGTATTGCCGCCGCCTATTGGTTGGTTCTGATGGCGCGGCGTCAAACTCTGTCGTCAAGCGACGTTTGAAACCCCATGGGCTGGCATCCCCACCTCTGGCATCCGACCACCCAGGTGGCCACCAGCCCTGAGCCGTTGCAGGTGCGCTCCGCCCGCGGTTGTGAGCTTGAGCTGGCCGATGGGCGGCGCCTGATTGATGCGATCAGCAGCTGGTGGGTAACCCTGCATGGCCATGCTGAGCCGTCGATTTCGGCGGCGATCGCTGCCCAGGCCCGGCAGCTCGAGCAGGTGATCTTTGCCAACTTCAGCCATGGGCCGGCCGAGCAGCTCGCCACCAGGCTCAGCGCCCTGACCGGCCTGCAGCGTCTGTTTTTTTCAGACAATGGCTCCACTGCGGTGGAGGTCGCGCTCAAGATCGCCTGGCAGTGGTGGAGCAACCAGGGGGAGTCACGTCACCAGCTCATTGCCTTTGAGGGTGCGTACCACGGCGACACCGTTGGCGCCATGGCCCTGGGTGAGCGCTCCCTGTTCACGGCCCCGTTCGAGCGGCTGCTGTTTGCTGTGGCTCGGGTGCCCTGGCCCCACACCCATTGGGGAGACGATGATCGCGAGCGCGCTGAGCGGCAGGCTCTTGAGCAGCTCGACGTTGCTCTGCAGACGCCGACCGCGGCGGTGATTCTTGAGCCGCTGCTGCAGGGAGCTTCGGGCATGCGCCTGGTGCGGCCTGGCTTTGTGCGTGCGGTGGCCGAGCGGGCCA
>JBIPLV010000313.1:0-2858 GCA_044369475.1 Cyanobium sp.
GCCGTCTTGCAGGAGCCCGATGAGCCGACCGATCGGCCGCGTATCGGCGCCCGCCTGCCGCATCGCTGCGAGGTAGATCTCGAAGTGCGAGGCCGACGTGAGCGGACCGTCGGGTCCGACAAGCCCGACCCGCTCCGCCTCGTCAGCGGGCAGCTCGTCCGACTCCTCGTCGAGCACGATCTCGTTGACGAGCCGCCGTGCCTCGGGATCAGCAGTCGGCGTCCACGGCACCCCGGTGCACGTCAGCCGCTGCTGCATCGCCTTCAGGAGGCTCTGGAAATCCCAGACCGCGAAGACGTGGGCCTCCATAAACCTGCTAAGACTCCCGGCATCGGTGACTCGGGCGTACACCGGATGTTGCCGAAGTTGCCGGTCCGTCTCGTACACGAGCCCGCGCCCGTGCGTCTCGCCACTGTCCTGCCGATCATCGCATCCCGCTGACGTAACACTCGACATGGTCGGTCAACCGGCACTTTGAGGACACCCTCAGCGTTATAGACAGGTCCTCCGGACGGGCAAGGACGGCGTCCGGGCTCATCTGTTGACGGCGGTTGAAAACGGCGGCGCGGGGCGGTCGAAAATGGCGGCGCTGGGTGGTGTCGATGTCCCCTGAGTCCGTGGGGTGTCGCGGTTGGTGTAACGTGTCTTCTGTAAAACCCCGGTATGGGCCTGCTCAAGGTTCACCTGCCGTACCACGAGTCGGACCACGTCCTAAACATCGCATACAACCTGCTGGCGGGCGGGGCGAGGCTCGATCACCTGGAACTTCTGCGGAACGACGAGGCCTACCTCGATGCCCTCGTGACCGGGTTGGATTTGCTGCACCACGTGATATAATGTTGACGACCAGGGTTTACTGAGGCAACCAGCGTGTGCGGATGGAGCCAAGGCCTTGGCCGCGGCCGAAGCCGCAGACTCGGCGGCGAAACCGGGCGGGTTCCGATAACCCAACGAGTTGTGAGGTCGCTGGGTTTTGTATTCATCTCTCCACGAGGCCGTCAGTGACCGGGCATCATGGACGCCCTCGAAGATCGCCAGCGCCAGTAACTCATCCCGCAGCCGTCCGTGGAAGCTCTCCGCATAGCCGTTCTCCCAAGGGCGCCCAGGCTCGATGGAGAGCGTGCCAACACCCACCTGTTTGAGTCAGCGACGTAGGGTCTGAGCGATAAACTCGTGCCCGTTGTCGCTGCGGATGTGCCCGGGCACACCACGTATCGCGAACAGCTCGGAGAGCGTGTCGATCACGTCCTCGCGCGTGATGCCGTGATCGACCTTCAGCGCCAGGCACTCACGGGTGTACTCGTCCACAACCGATAGCCAGTTCAGCTGACTACCGCTTGCCGTCCGGTCGAACACGAAGTCCCAGCACCATACGTCGTTCGGCGCCTCGGCCCGTCGCCCATGGCATCCGTTGATGCTCGAGCCCAGACGACGCTTCTTTCGCTGCTTTCCAGGCACTTTAGGCCCTCCCGCTGCCACAGGCGAAACACTCGCGACAACCCTGCACGCCATCACTCTTCTCGAAGCAACCAGCCGATCCGCCGATACCCGCACCTCGGCTTCGCCCTCGCCAACTGCAGCATCCGCTTCACCAACGGTGCCTCGTCCGCACGGGGCTTGGCCTCGAATCGCTGACTGCTCCGCGGCTGATCGACCACCATGCATGCCCTTCGCTCGGAGACGCCAAGCCTCGTTCGAAGCTCGACGACCGCCGCTCGCTTCCGGGAAGGGCTTACCAGTTTCCCTCCGAGAGATGCTTCGGCATCTGGATGTCCAACGCCTGGTCGGTGACCAGCTGCTTCAGCCACCGGTTCTCATCCTCCAAGTGCTTCAGCCTCTTGGCTTCCTCACACTTCATTCCGCCGTACTGGGCGCGCCAGCGGTCGAGCGTCGACTCACTGACCTCCAGCGCCTGCAGCACGGCTGCCAGATCCTTGCCCGCGTTGAGCATCGCGTCGGCGTCACGCAGCTTGGCAACGATCTCCTCGAGACGGTGCTACTTCCGTCTTCTCGTCATGGAAAGTCTCCTTGCCCGTAGGGCAGTAGACCTTCATATAGACTGGATCAGGATTTCCAAGGCAGGCCACTCGGTGCCCGCCGGATTCCGGATTCGACGACAGCCGGTGACTTCTGCCGCCGGTTCGACGTCGAGCGTGTCACCGCCTTGCAGGATGTCTTCAACGACACCCGCGTCGAGGTCTGGCAGCAGCAGCCAGCCGACTTCTTCAAGGAGGCGATCCTCGACGCCGACGGCACGATGGTGGAGACGACGGGGCAGTGCAAGGAGGGGATGGACATCAACTACAAGAGCCAGTGGGGCTATCATCCTCTGGTGCTGTCGCTGGCCAACACCGGGGAGCCGTTGTACGTGGTCAACCGGCCAGGCAGTCGGCCCAGCCACGAGCAGGCTGCGAACTCCTTCGACAAGGCGATCGCCCTCTGTCGGCGGGCTGGCTTCAAGACCGTCGGGCTGCGGGGCGACACCGACTTCTCGCAGACTGGATACCTCGACGGGTGGCATGCCGGCGGGGTGACGTTCGTCTTCGGCCTACGGGCCGCTCACAATCTCTACGAATACGTCGAGAATCTCCCGCGAAATGCGTGGTAGGAATTGGTTCGGCCCGGGAAGCACCTGGCCAAGACGGAGCCCAGGCGGCGGCCCGCGAACGTCAAGCAACAGGTTGTCGAGGATCGCGACTTCAAGGACATTTGCCTGACCCGTGAGTACGTGGCGGAGTTCCGGCATAGGCCCCTGAAGTGCGACCGTGAGTACCGGGTCATCGTGCTCTGGAAGGATCTGGAGGTGTATAAGGGCCAGAGAAAGCTATTCGACGACAATCGTTGCTTCTTCTTCATCA
>JBIPLV010000242.1:0-2852 GCA_044369475.1 Cyanobium sp.
AAAATACGAATCTAGCCTCCGATAGGTAGACGGCGTTTTTAGATGGCGAATGGCATCGCATCGAATGGCACGACTGGGTTTGAAACCAGGCTCTTGGAGAGGAATTCCAAACTTTGTGTTGAATGTTGGCGCACCTTTCTCTGCTTCTTGCTCTTGCTTCTCTTCACGCTGCTCCTGATTTTGCTCAATGCGTGGATCGGGTTGTCTGATGCTCTCGGTGGCGAGCTCAACGGTGGTCTCGCTTGTAGGAGAAGGCTCGTAACCCTGAGGCCTCAACCGCATCTGCAAGGTCTGTTTGTGCTCCTCCGCCAGTGGCTGTGCGAAGCCAGAGGGAGCCAACAGCATCCAGCCAAGCATGCTTAGCGCTATCAGTGGCTTCAAGGATGCACCGCTATTTTCTTAAATTGTAAGCTGGATTGACGTTCTTTGGGAGCTATCGCCTCATTTTTTATGATAACTCCCTTGCCGAGTGGAAGATTGGGGTGGGCACCTTTGAATTGATAGCCACGGCGCCGCCTGGCAATTTTATTTGCATCCCCCTCAGGAGGACAACCTGCTCGCCCTGCATGGCGGCCGCCCGTTCTACTTGGTGAATTTCGGTTGGAATTATCTTTACCACATTGCTCGCTTGGATGCCGGCGGCGACATCCTGCGCATCCCGCCTGGCATCTTCAACCGCTCCGTGTCCGATCCGGATGGCTCAGTGGTGCTCAACCAGGCGTGCAGGTCGTAACGCTCGGTTTCGGCTCCACCAGGTGGTAGCCGCTCACGAGGCGGGCCGGCAGGCCCACGCAGCGGCAGGCTTCCACCATCAGCATGGCCAGGTTGCGATAGGAGCCGGCGGCGGTGGAGATGCCGATCCCCTTCTGAGGTGGGTGCCTTTTATTCGACAGTTCCGGCCCCTGACTCTTCTTGATAAAGACCGAAGCGGTGCGTGTCGCTATCTTCCTCGGATGCCCCACCAGACTGAGACATCGTGCGGCATTAGAATGCTATTCCGAGCGACAAGGTTACACTAAGTATATTGCCAAGATCTGTTCGCCCAGTTGGCTGCACAAGGTACTGCAGGCTTGGTTGTATAAATAGCCAGGGCGTAACCTTTGCTGAATAGCCTACCTCAATAATATACTGAACTCCTGTGTTCTCGCATCCCCCGCCAGCTTTTTGGCTGCAGGAAGGCGATTTTATATTCCATAGACGTGTACCGTCTGTCATGTTGACACGTCCGATGCCGGCCATCAGTACATCATTGTTTCGCCCTGGTATGAGGCCCTCATACCCTAAGCCTGCTACGTATGTATTGCGCAAAAGATTAAAGTAGTTCTGAAAGTACTGAGTGGTCTTGAAAAACCCTGTCAATCCCTGATTGTAACTACCTTTTTCTCTATACAGCATGGATTCTACTGTCAGATAAATTCCTGAATTGAAATTCAGCTCCTTCCTTGCCAACCCAGTGTCTTGGAAAGGATTGCCATTGATGTCCAAGTAGTTGCTATATAATTTTCCCGTATGAAACTGCCACCCTAAATGAGCCAACCAAGGGAGCCCAAAGTTATTCTTGTTGGCACTGTATGTTCCCCCTTTGTAGGTTAGTTGCACGATTCCTTCAAGACCATACTCCTTGTCTAAATACCAAGTCAGCCCTCGACGGTTGCCCAAGCCTGCTGTTGGGTCGTAATAGCCTGCACCAACTTGAGCCTGCAACTCCAGATTGTCATTGATAATTTGATACCATTGTATCCCTAGTGGAGCTGTTGGATAGATGGGGCCTCGTCCTGTGTACGGATTTGAACCAAAACTTCCTGGCTCATCAAATGTCCAGAAGTTAAACATTGCTGCTAGAATTGTGCGGTTGAAGTTGATCCAAGGGTAGATGTTGCCAACGCGCACAAAGTTTTGCTTTTTCTTCCCATATCTTTGCTGTAGCCATATCTCAAAGACACGAAAGCCCTGATAGTCTGCAGCTGAATTACCAGTCCCTCCATTAGTTCTTGCAGTGCCTGTATCGTAATAGAAGTTTCCATGAATCGACTGGGTTTTAATCGCCGTTATTGCATTCCCAAACAGCCAGATCGGTCGACTCTCGGGCCAGGAAAATGACAAGTGAAGCTGACCTCCCTTCCAGTCCTTATTAATAAGTTCAGAATAGAAGTCGAGCCCGTACAGCTGTACGTAATTCTGCTGATCCTTAAAGTTTGGCGCCGGCGTCTTTACGATTGGATCATTCGAGAGGTTACTTTTCGCAACGCTTAGGTGATCAAATCCCCAGCATCCATAAATATCGATGCCGGCTTTGCGTAATTTTGTTCGAACCTTCTCCCAGTCGCCCGTGAAATAGTCGCGTTTCCAGAATTCAGAGTTTTTTTGTTCTGGCAGCAAAACTTCGGGCCTAAAATAAGAATCAAGCCTTCGATAGGTAGACGGCGTTTTTAGATGGCGAATGGCATCGCATCGAATGGCACGACTGGGTTTGAAACCAGGCTCTTGGAGAGGAATTCCAAACTTTGTGTTGAATGTTGGCGCACCTTTCTCTGCTTCTTGCTCTTGCTTCTCTTCACGCTCCTCCTGATTTTGCTCAATGCGTGGATCGGGTTGTCTGATGCTTTCGGCGGCGAGCTCAACGGTGGTCTCGCTTGTAGGAGAAGGCTCGTAACCCTGAGGCCTCAACCGCATCTGCAAGGTCTGTTTGTGCTCCTCCGCCAGTGGCTGTGCGAAGCCAGAGGGCGCCAACAGCATCCAGCCAAGCATGCTTAGCGCTATCAGTGGCTTCAAGGATGCACCGCTATTTTCTTAAATTGTAAGCTGGATTGACGTTCTTTGGGAGCTATCGCCTCATTTTTTATGATAACTCC
>JBIPLV010000250.1:0-2844 GCA_044369475.1 Cyanobium sp.
ACATAGGGGCTGTCGCCACTGGTTAGAAAGCTGACAAAGCGCTTTTTTGCCAAGCTTGCCAAGCTAACGATCGTCATCTTGGTTAACTTGCCATAGTCGATCTCGCTGTCGAGTTGTTCAGCGAGTTTTTTGGCTAGGGCTGTCTCTAAGTCAATCTCTGTATTGCTTTCGGGTTGTACGCTTTTCGGTGTTTTTACTGCCATAATTAATCTACCTACTTGAAAGATGGGTATAAAGGTGATCGCAGTTCCCCGCAAAGAAAATAGCGATCGCCTTTATTGTTTTCAATGTATCACACGAGTGCTGATATGGTATGCAATCATAGAAGCTAATAAAATTAGGTGTGATAATGGCAATAACAGCGTTTCGGTTTCCAGAATTGACTACTCCAAAGCCAAGAATTAGTTTTGTAATTGATAACCACTTGAAACAAGAACTAGAAGCACAAGCTTCATCAGAGAGTCGTACTGTCTCTAACCTTGTGCTGCTTGCTGTTAGAGAGTATCTAGATAAAGCAAAAAGCGATCGCACAAAAAGCAAAGGAGTTAAATAAATGTCTCAAGATGAATTTCAAAAACAGGTCTTAGAGCGATTAGATAAACTCGACAAACTTGATAACGATGTAGAGCAGTTGTCAAAAGACAATGAGAGATTTAATGATCGGTTTACCAATTATCAACAGGCAACACAATCATTAGTCAGCTTAGCTTTTGGCTTAATTGCCAGTGCAACCGTGATCACGATTGTTTCATCAGTATTTAAGCGATAGTTTTGTACAAAACCACAAAGCGCCCCTGTAACCGATTACAGGGGCGCTTTGCTATAGAGGATAGTACAAACCTTGATCACGTCTCAAGCCATAAGCACTTAGCCTAGTGGCATTAGTTTTTTGGAGACTTGCAGGGGCGATATGTCGATTTTTATGGGTAGCTAACCACTCGACAGCTTCATCGACATTCATGCCACTGGTATCTAAGCTGCGATCGATGCCAGTGGCTTTGATTTTTTTGGGGCGATCGTCTCATTGGTTTTGATATTGGCGATCGCTTCATGAAGTTCATCAAACCTTGAATCAACAGAAGCTGACAAGTTTGTGTACAAAAGTGAATAAGTCTGTTGACTATGAAGTTTAAGCTCAAACTCTCGCAACTGATTAAGAACAGCGTCTAAACGTTTCTCTACAGCTTGGTCTACAAGCTCATCTAGTGAAATCTCAGGCTGTATATCAGCTTGTATAGCATCTTGATATACAACACCTAAATACTGTTGCAAAGCCTTAGTAACAATGTCTGTAGTACCTACACCCTCTAGATTTGCTCTATCCTTGAGAGCCTCTAACAGACTCTCATCTAACCTGTAATTTGCTTGTTGCTTACCCATTGCTATACACCTTGCTATACGTTTGCTATACAACAGCTATACAAACTGCTATACGAATAATATACACTGTATAGCACTGTATAGCAACTATGTATAGCAATCTTGCTATACGAATTTATCATGCTGTATAGCAAGTGTATAGCGTATAGCAAGATGTATAGCAAGTGTATAGCAAGTGTATAGCAGCTTGTATAGCAGCTTGTATAGCAGCTTGTATAGCAGACAGGTTAAGTAAAGGTGCATTATCGATAGCTAGGGGCTAAGCGCTTTATCTATCAATGCTTTCAACTTTTCATAGTCGCGGTGAATCTTGCCTATTGAGAATAGGCTTACGAATTAAGCAAAGCTTATCTGTCACCCTTTCGATCTTTGGGTGTTTGAGGGGCTTTTGATAAGCGCTTGTTATGTTTTTATGCTTACGTTTTTCAGCTTTTGCTAAAACCAGTCGTCTTTATCGACAGGATCGGGGGGTGAATCAGCGATCGCTATGGGTATATCAGGGGCTTTTTGCTCTATCGTGCAACCCCCTGATATAAGGATTGAGTATAGGGGGGTTGCTTGTAACTGTATGCCTTTATCTAAACGCTTTTGATGTCTGCGAGTGATGATCGCTCTAACTGTATTTAGGCTATCGATGTCGAGTTTGTAGATACCTTGACCATGAGATCTCCTATAAGCGGTTTTGAGTCCATACCTTGCCAGAATCTCACCTATGAGTTGACAGGGGCTAGTCATTTTTAAAACGTTGAAGCCTAAAACAAGTTTTACGTCATCTGCATAGTGCTTACAGGCTTCAAAGACTTTAACCACTATGGGAGATGTCGCAGTGTACTCATTGCCACTGGCAACATACTCAAGTAACTCAGGGATATGTAGAAGCTTTTCTGTCTCCTGTTTGAGCTTGTTTGTCGAGATGTCTACAGGGGTAATGTCTGCTTGCCACTTGCAAAGATTAGTAATGCTCTTAATGTCTTTTTCAGTTGCCAAGTCTTCATAGAGCAAATTTTCTAATCGAGTAAGTGCTTTGCGAGTTCTCCCATTGCGATCGCTCAAAACGTCATCGACTGTCACCCTGTCGAGAACATAGAAATCTTTTAAATAAAATTTTGCCAGTGATGCCAGTTGAGACGGATCTAACCTGTCTTTTTTGGTTTCATACTCTTGAGCTTGTGACAGGTCTATGTCAAAGCTGTTAGCGGTAAAGGTAGCTTCATCAAGTTTGACCGCTTGTGATGCTTCTCTAAGCATCTGTCGAGTCGCTTTGTCGCCATTGCTTTCGATGATCGTGATGTGGTTGCCCTCATGCTCTAATCGCACTTGCAAAGCGTCTCTAAAATTTGCCATAGACCGATTACGGTCTGCTTCAATTTCGCTAGTGGCATTGATGATCGCCCCTTGCCAGTCGATCGCGTTTAGCCTTGCCAATTGTTCAGGGGCTAAATGATCTTTGAGTAAATGGGCTGT
>JBIPLV010000369.1:0-10219 GCA_044369475.1 Cyanobium sp.
AGGCCGTGTCAGTGCGACATAGATAATCCGCCTGTCTTCCTCCGACAAGCTGTCTACGTCATTCTCAATTCCCGATGAACTCTGCTGGCTGGCCGTTGCGTTTAGGTTTGGAATGATTACTCTTGGGAATTCAAGACCCTTTGCCTTAAAAACAGTTAGAATTTTTACCCTAGATCTTGCATCGGTTGCCTCTTCAGCCGCGTCAAGTTCTCTTCGGGCCGCAATTGCCTTGAGGAACTGCTGTAGCTTGTCATTCCGTACGTAGTCGAGAAGTCCGTCGACAATGGCTGCTCTTGCCGCGCCAGCTTGCTCATTGACAGAAGATTCGATGAACCATTTCTTGATAGCGATCTGCTCTGAGAGTACCTCGATGGCTTGCTTAGCGCTTATGTCCTCACCCTGCTCTAAGCACTTTTCAAAATAACTTGCCAAAGCTAACAAGCCTTTGCTGCTTCTTCCGTTATCCCGAAGCATATCCCCATGTATATCTCTGAGATGGGTCTGTATCGGCTTCACTTCCCCCGGAGCTGTTTTCAGTTGACGCAGAAGATGAATTGCGGTTGTCTTTCGCAGGAACGTAGCCGGACGTATATAGACCCGTAAAAAGTGATTGCTAAATGCCTCGCTCTCGGCATTGGTAAGGCCGTGGCCATTGGATCGCTTGATTTCTAGTTCGGCAAGACGTAAATATGATTCAATTAGGCAGAACTCCGATCGATAGTAGAAAGGCTTGCTGCCTGGAATGGTGTATGGGATACCTTTTGAGATTAATTCTTCTTCGAGGATTGGCGTTTCGGCATATTGACGGATCAGCACTACTGCATTGTCGTAGTGGCGATTTTCTTGTCTCGAGGAAGATGAATGATACGACTCCTCTATAAGGTCTACAATCCATTGTGCTTGCTTGCCAATCGACTCAAATCTCTCAACACAAAGCTGACCTGTGAAGCCCTTCGCAGGCATCATTTTCTTTGCAGCTCGATTCGTGTTTTGTTCGATAACCTCACGTGCCAGAAGAATTGACCCGGGTGAACAACGAAAGTTTCTATCTAGAAAGAATGTCTGCCACTGTTTGTCGTCAAGCTTGTCTCGGATAAATGTCGGTCTTGCGCCTCTCCATTCGTATATTGTCTGATCGTCATCTCCGATCGCCATCATATTGTTTGACTGATCATCGAGCTTCATGAGCATAGTGTTCTGAGCCCTATTCACGTCTTGGTATTCGTCGACAAAAACGTAGTCGTAGCAGTTGGCAAAGTGCTGATATGCGAATACTTCCGAAGTAAGTACAATGGTGGACAACTGCATGATGTCCGAGTAGCCGAAGAACTTGCGCTTTATCCGCTCGTCGTCATAGGTATCAATCAGGATTTCAAGCCAGGGAGCATCCCTGAACTGCTTTATGTCAAATATCTGGTAGCATGATGGATCAAGTTGGTCGTGCGACCATTTTGTTAGGAGCATGTCATTCTTGAGTTCGTCGATATATTTGCTAAAATCGTCCCAGCCCAGGTCTCGAGCCTTTGTGAAATCAATAAATTCGCTAGTGTATCCGTTGTGATTGATCATTTCACCTTTGAGCATGCGTCTACGGGCCTCTGAAAAGCATTTTTCGAGCATGCCGCTGTCTGCCTCAATGCGGGCAGGCAGGCGTTTCCTTTCGTCGCTAAAGCGAACAATCCTTGAAGCTAGTTGGCTTAGCGTTAAAACGTGGACTTCTTTGCAGTTCGATTGTAGGGCGAGCTTATCCTTTAGTTGACGCTTTGCTTCTCTTCCAAATGTGGTCGCAAGGATTCGGTCAGCACGATGACAATGCTTGTTAACCAGTTCTCCAATGCGTCTGACAATAGTTGAGGTCTTTCCGGATCCAGCAACTGCAAAGACCACTGCTCTGCCTGCCCGGTGGCTGATTATTGCTTGTTGTTGCTCGGTGAGTTTTAACATCTGTGCTGTCCCTTTACGCAATCTTGCTTAAGTGGCTGATTAACTTGGCTGTTTCTGATTCGGCATTCTCAAACCAATCCGTCGACCAGATCCGATAGATCTGCCACCCCAGGCCCTCCAAAACGGCCTGCCGGTATTTATCGCGATCGCGCGCTGCTCTGGCCGAGTGATAGGTGGCGCCATCGCACTCCACACCCAGGAGGTAGGTATCCGGCTTTTCGGGATGGCGAATCGCAAGATCAATGAAGTAATTCGCTACGCCAACCTGGCAGTCCACCTCGTAGCCATGGCGCTGAATCGCCTCGGCAACGACCACTTCAAATGGGCTGTCAGGTTCACGCCCTGACGGGCGACCCGTCTCGAGGGAGTGGTTCTCGACAAACTTGAGGTAGTTGCGGAAGGCGTGAATGCCCTGGCTGGAGGTGGCGGTGGGTTGGATCTGATGCGACTCGATCGAGGTCACCAGCTCAATGGCCCGCTTGGCGCGGGTGAACAACACATTCAGCCGGCGGTGACCGCCCTGTTGGTTGATCGGACCAAAGCGCATCGCCACCGCTCCGCCAGGTTCCGAGGGGCCATAGGTGCACGACACCACGATCGTGTCGCGCTCATCGCCCTGCACCTTCTCCAGCGATTTCACGAACAGCTCTTCGCTGGTGTCTTTGAGTTCGAGGCGGCGACGTAGCTCCTCGTGTTGCGCCGACAGCATCTCCAGTTGTTCCCCGATCTCGGAGGCCTGGGCCTCATTCATCGCCACCACGCCCAGGCTGCGATCGGGATAGAGCTCGAGCTGTTCCAGCACGACATCGCAGGCCAGCTTCACCTCAGGGAGGTTCACGCTCTTGGTGTAGCGGGCATCGCTCACCAGGTGCCTGTGAATCGCAAAGTCGCGATCGCACGAGGGGAACACCACCAATTCACTGTTGTAGAAGTGTTTGTTCGAGAAGGCGATCAAGCTGCCGTGGCGCGAGCGGTAGTGCCACTTGAGCCGGCGCACGGGATGGAAGGTCTTCGTGCACAGATCGAGAATGGACTCCTCATCCAGCACCTCGGTATCCACCTCGCTGTCGGCTTCAGTTTCATCCACCGAGGCGGTGCGCTGGAAGAACGAGGTGGGTGGCAGCTGCTTCGGGTCGCCAACCACCACGCACTGACGGGCGCGGCTGATCAAACCAAAGGCGCGCTCCGGCGGCATCTGCGAAGCCTCATCCACGATCACCAGATCGAACTGCTCGATCGCTTCCCGCGGCACCAATGAGGCCAAGGTGCCTGGCGACATCATCCAGCAAGGCTTCAGTCCTCGCAGGGATTCCCCAGCGTTCTGGAACAGATGCCTCAAGGGGCGATGCCGTTTCTGCTTCCGGCACTCGTTCTGGATCAGACCCATCTCGGTGAACTCTCCCCGCAGTCCGCGGTTCACCCCATCAGGCAAGGCTTCAGGGGCTTGATGGATCGCCGCCACCACTTCCGCGCGATCCAGCGCCCGCAAGTCTTCTTCCATCCGCTGGAAGCGTTCACGCCGTGCCACCTGCTCGCGGCTACGCAGCTCCTGCAAGCCGGGGATGGCTTGGCCCATCTGACGCAGTTGGCTCCGCACCAGCGTCCAGCGGTACAGCCGGCTCCAGTGTTCACCCTTAACTGTTGATGCCAGCAACCGCTCGGCAACTTCACGCAAGCCATCTCCAGGGAGTTGATCCAACACCTGTTGCTGCTCCACCCACGTTGGGTAGAGATCACGGCTGGTTACCACCGCCTCCAGCCACTGCCGGAGCGCGTCGGCGTTCACGCCAGATATGTCTTCGGCACCTGTACTGCCCACCAGGTCTGGCTCTGGCTCAGCAGTGGACATGAACCGATCCGCGGCGGCTGCCTCAGCCTCGAGAGCTTGCGTCAGCTGTTCTGACTGCCTCCGTCGCTCGGCGATGAACGCCGCTGCACCGGGTTGCAGACACCGATCTTCCACATCAGCTGGTAGCCCTGCCTGACGCAACAGGCCGATCCAACTCATCACCTGCCGCAGTAACTCCGCTGGTGCTCCTGCCACCTCCGGCCCCGCCTGTTGCTGGAAGGTGGCCAGGGCTTGGATGACTTCTTCGCGGCGGCGATGGGCCATGGCCAAGTCAACGGGGAGTTGGAGCAGATCCGAGAGGGATGCCTCAGCACGGAGACCGGCGTCCACCCATTGCTGCAGCAAGGCCTGATAACCCTGCGAAGCCTCCTGCAGGCCTTGGGCCAACAGGTGCAGCGCACGCTGCTGGGCATCGACGGGCAGCAGATCCGCCTGCTCCATCAGCTCGTTCACCAACGGTGTGAGCTGGTGCTGCAGCGTGAGCAAGGCTTGGCTCAGAGCCGCTGGATCGGCCTCTATCAAGGCAGCGGCCTGAGCGCCGAGGCCCGAGCTGGCCACCAGGGCGCGGGTGCGCTCCGCTGCGTTCAACACCGTGTCGATTTGATCCACGGCCAGTCCACCGGCTATCAGGGCATCGAGTTCCTGTTGCGGGAACGCCGCAACGCGTTGCGTGGTGTTCTGTACCTGCTTCAGCCAAACCACCATGGCGTCACCATCGCCAAGGCCAGCGGCTCGCGCCCAGGCGGCGACTGGTTCAACCTCTGTTAGCAGCTCCAGGTCTTGTCGGTTCTGTTGGAGGGCGTCCTGCAGTGAGCTTAGTTTGCGTTCCAGAACTGATGAGGCCCAAACGCTATGGCCAGCCAGCGCCTGCAAGGTGCTCTCACCTCCTTGTGTGTAAACCGATATGGCTGCCTGTAGATCAGCCGCTGGTGCCCCGCGTAACCAGCTGCCCCAGAACGGGCCATGGCTGGAGGTTTCGAGGGTTCGCTTGAGCGTCTGCAGTTGCTCGGCGACCGGCAATAGGCGCTCGGAGGGAAGATCGAGCGAAAGCATCCGCTGCTTCCAACCCGGGCCATAGGCCTCGCGCAGCTCCACCACCTTGGCTACATCGCGGAGCGCTGCCGCACGCTGATCGGAATTATTCGCTCCGATGTCTCGGGCCAAGCTCACTGCACGGGCCTTTGTGCCTGAGAGCCGATTCACCAATCTCTGGAACAGAGGCTTCTCTTCCAAGAGATCAGCGGCTTCACGCAATTCGCTGACACTATGACCATCGACAACTCGCAGCCCAGCTCGCTCCAGCGCTTGTTCCTGTCGCTTCAGGTCTTGCTCGCCTTCCAGCGCCCAGCGCAGTGTTTTGAGATCCGCTGACCACAGCGAACTGGAACGCAGATTGATCGCATCGGCGTCCATCGCCGTTACGGCACGCAGCAGTTCTGACAGCGTCAGCAGTTGCCCCACGCTGGCGGATTCCTGGAGCTGGGCTGGCAGGGAGGTCGCCAGGCCCGAGGCCGTTTGATCCAACAAGGTTTTGGCTTGATCGATCTGCTCCGCCCAACGCACAGAGGCTTCGGCTTGCGCCAACACAGTCCCTAAGCCGCGCTCGCAGCAACATTGGAGTCGCTCGACCGCTTGCTCAAAGTTCAGGTCCTGGGGCTTCTGCGCAGCTGCTTGATCCAGTTGGAGATGCACACGCAGTTGCTGCAATGTGGTGTGCTCGTGAACGAGGGTGAGGACCTGGGTGGGATCGGCGTTCCAGATCGCTTCGTTGCGCTGACGCAGGACCCACTCCGGTAAGGCACTGAGGTGCTCCACCAGTGGCAACAGCGCTTGCAGGCTCGAGGGGCTGAATCCCGCTAGCGGTAGACCCGTGGTGGAGGCTTCAAGCAGCACCTCCAAACGATCCGCTGTCTGCGCTGCTTTCCGCAGACGTTGCCGGAGCTGTTCTCGCTCAACTTGCTCGCTTGGAATCGCCAATCTGCCCAGCCGCCACTGACTCAGGGCCGCCACCAGAGCCTGAATGCCCTCGGCATTGGGGAGTGGATCGGGCCGGCGTACAAAGCGTCGCGCAACCTCGGAATCAAGCTCAGCGTCCTGCTGCAATGCATCGAGCAGGCTCTGAGCCATCCCAGCGATGGCCGGTGAGCCAAGGACTGGCAAGAGCGCTTCACAGCCCTCCCCCAGCGGGTCGGGTAGACGAGAGGCAATGGCGGACGTGTTGTGCGCACTCCGACGCAGCTCCTCCAGCGTGATGCCCTCAGAACTGTTGAGCGGGTTTAACGCGGCTTGGATCGCACCAAGCGCGCTAGCCCATTGCGCTGCTTGGTCCAGCAAGGCCTCACGCCCGAATGCATCGGCTGGCAGAACCCCCAATGGTTGGAAGGTCTGCTCAAGCTGGTGCCGGTCCAAACCTTTCAGCATCCTTGCCAGGTCATCCAGCAGTTGGCTGTTGCGCTCGATCCGTTGCTTGCTGTTGGAGCAGGCATCGTCAATCTGGATCTCGAACGTTGAGGGATCGACCGAGGCGGCCGTGAGTTCGCAGCGCAGCTGCAGTTCCTGCCAAAGCAGATCGTGGTGGCTTTGCTCTTCGTGACCGTGGGGTTGATTGAGCAGCGCCACGAAGTGGTTGAGCTCCTGGCGGAGTTCGTTGAACCCCTCCTGTACGCCATCACGGCGTGGGCGCATCGGCGGCGCCAGGTCAATCCGCTCGGCGAGCTCGTCGTACACCTGTCGCTTGTTGGCTTTATCCGACTCGATTCGCAGGCAGTAGGGCTTGAGGCCGGCTTCTGAGAGACGGGTGTACACCACATCGAGCGCCACCTTCTTTTCGGCGACAAACAGGATGCGTTTGCCGGCATACAGCGCGTTGGCAATGATGTTGGTGATCGTCTGGCTTTTGCCGGTGCCAGGCGGGCCCTCGATCACCATGGAGCGGCCAGCCATTACGTCGGCCACCGCTGCAAATTGGCTGGCATCGGCTTGGGCAATCAAGACCGGCACGCGTTCAGCGATCTCCGCCTGATCCACATGCACGTCTTCGGCGATCACGTCGGCCTCCTGCAGCAAGCCCTCATCGCTCACCTCGGCTGCTAAAAGCTGGCGTACCAGCGGTGATCCCTGGACAGATTCGGGGATCAGATCTTCATACAGGCCAAGACCACTGAAATTGAACAGTGCCAGGTTGAGGTAGGGGTGAACCTGCCAGCCCTGCAGTTCAGACACCGACTCCGCCACAACCTTGAGATACCCCTCAAGGTCCACGCCATCGGAGCTCAGCTTCGGCATTGGCAGTTCAACGCCGAAATCACGCCTCAAGCGCTCCTTCAACGTCACATTGGCTACGGGAGCATCATCAGAGGCGCCAAGGTAAAACGTTTTGGCACCGCCACGATTGGCCGTCTTGGTGAGTTCAGCGGGCAAAAGAATGAGGGGTGCGAAGAAGCTTTTGCTCTTCTCGATCCACTCCAGGCAGCCGAATGCAAGGTAAAGAATATTGTTGCCCGTCTCTTCGATCGAGCTTTGGGCTTGCTTGCGGATTCCTTCCGCTACCCGCTCCATTCGTGGCTCAAGCAGTAGGGCCCGAATTGGCCCTTGGTGTCCCCTTGGTTCCTTGGATAGTGACAACGAATACGACGGGTTGACACCCTGTTGCTCAGCCCAGGCGACAAGATTCTTTCCGGTCTGTGTGTCTTTCGCGGGCTTGCCAAGGTCTTCTAAGACGGACAAAAGAAGGCGGTCATCTGCTTGCGCTAGAGCGCTTTTGGCTGCATCGTCTCCTGCTCCGTCCGCCAGAATCTGTTGGTAGAGGGGGTCTTGCGCGCGGGCTTTCTCTAGTGCGGCCTCTACCTCGGCTTCGTCGAGAGTGGGTTGTTTGTCTTTCGGTGGCTCGGGCAGGGCGCTCAGACTGTATTGGCGCCCGCCCATTAGGCCATCCAGCACACCCTGCAGATTGCAGTCAACGAAGCGAAGTAGACGTGCCGTGCGTTGACTCTTCAGGCTCAGATTGAGCAGGTTGTTGCGTGTAGTGAGATCGAGGAGTTTGTTGCGAAAGCTCTCCAGGGTTGGAATGATGTAGGCGGCGTCAGCGGCTGGAGTGACGGTCATGCCTTGATCCGAGGTAGGGCTGGTCGAAGGGCCCACGCCATTTCTACAACGAAGCGGTGGGGCTTGTGCCGCCGGGCCACCTCCAGGGCCTCCAGGCTATGCATGTAGTGCATAAATCAGTGCTGAAGCGTGCGCTGGCTGGGTTTGCTGGGCGCCTGAGGCGGCGATGGACCGCTGCGCTCGATCAGCAGATCAAGCTTTCGGTCCTGCCGCTTCAGCGCTCCAAGGAAGCCCGTCACGGTTGCGCCCAGGATCACCAGCCACGCCATCGAGGTCCAGAGCACCAGCTTCCAGGGCTGGACAGCCCCTCGTCCCAGAGGCCCTGCAGGCGGTGTTGATGCGGACCAGCTCTGTGCGCTGCTGTTCCTATTGCCCTGAGGCGCCAGCTCCACCATCAACCGCAGCAAGGCCTCTGGGGTTGCAGGCACGAGCGCCGAGCAGGCCTCTGCCTCAGTGACGCGATCAGCCAGGAGCTCCCGGCAGCGCTGCAGCCCACCACCAGCCCAGAACAGCCCCCAGGCGCGTTGGTTCAGCTCCAGCACGACCCACCGATGCGGCCGGGCGTCATTGCGGATCAGCTGCGCGGCCTTGGCCAGGGTCCAGCTGCGACCCGCCACCACCGACGGTTTGGCCTCGATCAGGAGCCTGCCTTGCGGATCCCGCGTGTATCCGCTCGCCACCTGCAGCGCGAAGACATCAATGATCTGCACCCTGCAGCTCTGCCGCCTTGGGCTGGGCGGCGGTGCCCAGAACACCAGGGCTCCGCGCTCGGTGCTGATGCAGTTGTCGGTTTGGTGGTTGGTGGGCATGGCTGCTGATGGCGGTGGACTTGTTAGCCGTGCAGTGGCGGGCATCATGGGCGCCCCGACCGGTGGCCATTGAGAACGGCGATCAGCGTGTAAACGATGAGATGGTGCGTGTCACGCTCGACCTGCCGCTCAGCGTTTTGGTCTGGCTGGATGCGCTGAAAGACCAGATCGGGATTCGCAGTCGCGGCGCCCTGGCGGCGCATCTGCTCACGGAGTTACGGGATCTGCCAGACCTCCACGAAGAGGCCCCATTGCCAGAGAGCGCTTGAGTTCAGAGCTGGCTGAAGGCTGCAGCGAGGCCCTCCACCACCGCCGAGAAGAAGCCCAGATCCAACGTCTCCACCGTGTCCGTCATCTGGTGATAGTGCGGATTCCGCGTAAACGAGGTGTCCGTCACCATCAGGGCGTTGTAGCCGGCATCCCAGAAGGGGCTGTGGTCGCTGAGGCGCACATCCGGAATGGCTTGGCCGCCGTTGGGCACCGGCAGCACCTTGGTGGGCACGTGCCGTCCCATGGCTTGAGCCAAGCCGGGCAGCAGTGGGCCGGCGCCGGTGTTGGCGACCAGGGCGATGAAGTCGCCCCGATCGCCGTACACCGCCCGCATCGCAGGGAGCGGATACTTCTGTTCAGCACTCGTGTAGGCGAGCATCTCCAGGCTCACCATCAGCTTGAGCGGCTGGCCCGCCTGCTTCAGCTGGGCCGCCAGGGCGGCGCTGCCCACCATCCCCCACTCCTCCTGGTCAAACGCCACCAGCCAGATGGGCCGGCGAGGCGGATCGACCGCCCAGCGGCGCGCCAGCTCCGACAGAGCCGCCACACCGCTGGCGTTGTCGTCGGCCCCAGGGGAGTGCAGCGATCCGTCGTAGTGGGCGCCCACCAGGAGCGGCGGGAGTTTCGGGTCGCGGCCAGGCAGCCGCAGGATCAGGTTCACCCCTTCTTCGCCGGATGTGCAAAAGCGGTGCTCCTCCAGCGGACCCAACTCAGCTAGGCGTTCGCGCAGGGCTTGGCGCACTGCCATCAGCCCGAGCGGGTCCCAGCGAGCATGGCGGTGTACAGCAAACTGCTGCAGATCGGCGAGCAGGCGTTGCTGCAGATCAGCCATCACCCCGCCCCTCCTGATCACGAAGCTTCCGCCCGCGGGCACGCATGAAGGTCTGTGTACCCATCACCTTGCGTGCGAGCGAGAGCTTGTTGGTGGAAATCAGATCCAGCAGCTCGCCCAGTAGTTCCCGCTCCTGCTCCACATCCGGGCTGCTCTTCGCGTCCGCCAGGCTGAACAGGGCCGCCTGCACCGAGCTGCGGGTGGTCTCGATGTCGCCGCTGTCGATTCCATGCATGGCGCTGTGGCGTTGTCGCGCAGCTGCCTGCAACAGCACTTCCCGCTGTACCTCTTCATCCATCGGCAATGCCTGCCAGTACTCCTCGCTCACCAGCGGCAGGCGCAGTACCGCCTCTAGCCCCTGATGCTCCCCGTTGGCATTCAGCCATTGCGCCTCAACCTGCAGCAGATCGC
>JBIPLV010000320.1:0-2836 GCA_044369475.1 Cyanobium sp.
GGCCGCCACCTGACGCGCCGAGGCCTCAATCCAGCGCAGATCGCTGGCCTGACCAGCACCAACACCTTTGGTTTTGGTGGGGGTGTTCACCGAGAGAAACACCATGTCTGCCGAGGCGATCGCCGATTCCACCTCGGTGCTGAACTGCAAGTTGCGGCCACGGCAGCGGCCCACCACCGCATCCAAGCCCGGCTCATACACCGGCAACTTGGACAGGTCCGCGTCGTTCCAAGCGGCGATGCGGGCGGTGTTGAGGTCGACCACCGTCACCTGAATGTGCGGACAGCGATCCGCGATGACAGCCATCGTGGGGCCACCGACATAGCCAGCACCGATGCAACAGATCGTGCGGATGCTCATGCGATGGCCTCCTTGAAGTAGGCGATGGTGGCATCTAGGCCCTGATCGAGGGCCACCGTGGGTTGCCAGCCCAGCTCACGCTGGGCGAGGTCGATCACCGGTTGCCGCTGCAGGGGATCATCCTGCGGCAAGGGCTTGCAGATCAGCTCCAGGCCAGGATTGATTTTGGCCCGCACCAACTCCGCCAACTGACGGATGGTGAACTCACCCGGATTGCCAATGTTGATCGGACCGCTATGGCTGCCGTTCATCAGCCGGATCAGGCCCTCCACCAGATCGTCCACATAACAAAAGGAGCGGGTCTGGGAGCCATCGCCATAGAGCGTCAACGGTTCGCCGCGAAGGGCCTGCACGATGAAATTGCTCACCACGCGGCCGTCGTCGGGCAGCATGCGCGGGCCATAGGTGTTGAAGATGCGCACCACGCGGATCTCCACGCCGTGCATGCGCTGGTAGTCGAAGCAGAGGGTCTCGGCGATGCGCTTGCCCTCGTCGTAGCAGCTGCGGATGCCGATGGTATTCACGCAGCCCCGATAGCTCTCTGGCTGGGGATGCACTTCGGGATCGCCATACACCTCACTGGTGCTAGCGAGCAACAGCCGTGCCCCCACGCGCCGAGCCAGACCCAGCATGTTGTAAGTGCCCAGGAAACTGGTCTTGGCGGTCTTGATCGGGTTGTGCTGGTAATGCACCGGCGAAGCCGGACAAGCCAGATGCCAGATCCGGTCCACCTCCAGGAGGATCGGATCGGTCACGTCGTGGCGGATCAGCTCAAAACGAGGGTGGCCCAACCAAGGGGCGACGTTGCTCTTGCGCCCGGTGAAGTAGTTGTCAAGGCAAATCACCTCCTCTCCGGCCTGCATCAGGCGATCCACCAGGTGCGACCCCACAAAGCCAGCTCCGCCGGTGATCAGGTTGCGCGTGGTGGAAGCGGGCATGAATTCAGAACGGGGTTAAAGACGCACCAGCTGTTGATCCAGCTGCTCACGGAACAGCTGCACCGTGCTGCGCAGGCCTTCGCTGAGGGGAATTCTCGCCCGCCAACCCAGTGCCGCCATGCGGCTCACGTCCAGCTGTTTCTTTGGTGTGCCGTCTGGCTGGGTGGTGTCCCAGAGGATCTCACCGCGGAAGCCCGTGGCCTCCGCCACCGCCTCGGCCAACTGTTTGATCGTGAGATCCACGCCGGTGCCCACATTCAAGTACTGGAGGTCGTTCGGTTCGGGGCTCCAGCGCTCCAGGGCGAACACGCAGGCCTCACCCAGATCGTCAGCATGCAGAAACTCCCGATACGGCGCTCCGCTGCCCCAGCAGGTGACGCTGGCATCACCCCGCTCAGCCGCCTCATGGAAGCGCCGGATCAGCGCCGGCAGCACATGGCTGTTGGTGGGGTGATAGTTGTCACCAGGCCCGTAGAGGTTGGTGGGCATCAGGCTGATGGCATCGAAGCCGTGCTGAAGCCGCAGGGCTGCACAGAGCTTGATGCCGGTGATCTTGGCGATGGCGTACCACTCGTTGGTGGGCTCCAACGCTCCGCTAAGCAGGGCTTCCTCCCGGATCGGCTGCTCAGCAAATTTGGGGTAGATGCAGCTGCTGCCCAAAAACAGCAGCCGCTTCACCCCTTGGCGCCAGGCCGTTTCGATCACATGGGCCTGGATTTTGAGGTTCTCCAGCAAGAAATCAGCCGGATAGGTGGCGTTGGCTTGGATGCCCCCCACCTTGGCGGCCGCCAGCACCACCACCGTGGGCCGCTCGGCGGCAAACCAGCGCTGCACAGCCACCGGGTCAAGCAAGTCGAGCTCGGCGCGGCTGGCGGTGAGGATCTGGCCGTAACCACCGCGCTGCAGCGCCCGGCAGATGGCACTGCCGGCCATGCCGCGGTGTCCAGCCACAAAGATGCGATCGGCAGGGGTGATCAGCGCCGTCATCGCTGCGCCGCCTTCACCGCCTCGGGGTTGGTTGGAGGGTTTTCCATCGAGCCCACCACCGCAAAGCCTTTGCGGCGGAGCAGTGCTTCTTTGGCCGCCTCCTCCTTATCGGCCGCCACCATCTCCGCCACCAACTCCTCGAGGGTGGTGGTGGGCGTCCAGCCCAACTTCTCGCGCGCCTTGGTGGGATCCCCCAGCAGCGTTTCCACCTCGGCCGGGCGGAAGTAGCGCGGATCGATCCGCACCACCACGGCGCCGGTGTCCGCCCGCATGCCGCATTCCTGCAGGCCACTGCCCTGCCAGCGCATCGGCCCCCAGCCCAATTGCTCAGCTGTGAGCTCGATGAAGCGGCGCACGCTCTCCTGCCGGCCGGTGGCGATCACAAAATCTTCCGGCGTGTCCTGCTGAAGCATCCGCCACTGCATCTCCACGTAGTCGCGGGCGTGGCCCCAATCCCGCAGCGAATCCAGGTTGCCCATGAACAAGCACTGATCCAAACCGGCATCAATGCGCGCCAGGCCGCGGGTGATCTTGCGGGTCACGAAAGTTTC
>JBIPLV010000226.1:0-2833 GCA_044369475.1 Cyanobium sp.
TATACGCCGAGTATACCAGCTTTGGACTGCAGCCGCTTAGCCCCCATCTCTCTAACGCTGCCCCTGAGTGGCAGGCTAGCCGCTGGAGGTGGCGCAGCACAGATCTGGTGGTGGCCTGTCCACTCGAAGGGCTTGTTCGATGACCTAGGGACAGCCATTGTGCAAAACTAGATTATGTCTAGAAGATCAGCATTGTCCATTCTCTGTAAAAAGTCCACCATGTCATCGACTCTCGCCAGAAACCTCATCCACACATCGGACGAATTAACGATTTCAGCAATCTCATCCTGAAGACCTAGGCATTCTATAGCTTTAGAGCACGAGACTAGCTTTAGATCCAAGTCTAAGTTGTAGGGCCACTCTTGGCCTAGCGCTATAGAAGCCATTGTTTCAACATAACAATCCGAAATTGGTTGATCGGTCACTTTCTGCTTTTCGTCAAGCAGCTCGGCTGCCGAAGTGATAATCGCAAGTAGCAGATCAAAATGTTCGAGCAGCACTCGACGAAGAGAGCGCTTATCATGGGGGCTTGGTACAATATGAATGCTATCTAAGAAGAATTTTACTCCCGCAGAACGGAATCCAACTGCGACAGGAACTTCAGAAAGAATGTCTATTACTAGATTGCCAGAGCATTTAAGTTTAGGCAACTCACTCCAGGAGCCTTTCTCGCTTGGGAACGTGGCTGACAAACTTGGCAGAACAAAATACTTGTAGGATCTGTAGCTGTCTATCTCATAGAGGAAGTGGATTGTCTGCTTTAATTGCGCAATACGAGAAGGTGAGTCAATAATCTTCTGATAGAACTCCTGCGCCCTTTCTTCAGGCAACCTCTTTATGTATCTGGCAGAAAAGTACTCTTGAATACTTTTGTGGAGAAATTGGTACTCTGTTCCATCCTTAACTAGCAGACAGGTTATCTTTGTAACATCATTGAAATACTTGTCCGCCAAAGACGCTTCGGATCCTTCCTTGGCTAGTGCAATGGCAATAATCTCTGTGGCCTTTTCCTGGGATAGCCTTATTCGTTGATCCAACGAGGTGCGAATACAGAAATGTTCGAATACGGCACTAAACTGGTGGTTACCTAGGCCCGACTTGCGAGGTCTTTCATAGCCTTCCTTCTGTTGATCATGCCTGTATAGAAGTGTTTGGAATACCATATCATAGAACTCATGCACTGTTTCTGGCAGACGGTGCTCAGCACGGTAGACAATGCACAAGAGTGTTGCGAAGAGAGGAGTGTCAACTATTTCACTCAGATTAGAATTATCGGACATCTTGTCAATAAGTTTACTTGCTGTATTTCGATCACAGATTTTCTTGATTATCGCGTTTCTCTTCATTTTATCTAATCGACGCATCTTGACAGTCCGGAGACAGGAGACTCCCTTGATTGAAGCTTCAGGGCGGCTGGTAATAATAATCCGTAATTGATCAAAGCTCACTGAAAGCATGTTAATATCATGTATTAGTTGCATCCTAAATTCTTCTTGTACTTCGTCATATCCGTCCAACAAGAGAACGGCAAACCCTGATTCAAGGAGATATTGCCAGATCTCTTCACATCTGATGAATCCAACTGCACGAAGATACTCTATAGCAAAGTCTCTAAGGCCTTTGCTATTTGTAATCTTGCGAAGTTCAATCAAGATGGGGAGGCGCCTCCCAAGCTTTAGTTCTTCAATGCAGAGCTGTCGCATAAAAATAGACTTTCCCTGCCCAGCTATACCTTCTATTAGCGGGTGCTCTCCATTTCCAAATTCATCAATCGTCTTCGCCTCGAAGATCTTAGATTCAGTGTCCTCAAAGAGAGGAGAAATATAAAAACTGGATATCTTTGATGGCTTGTCTGGGCTATTTATTGTCTTTACTAGTTCAAGGCTGGCCAATTTTCGCGATATACTCCTGATTTTTGATGGCGTATTGAAAATCTCAATTTCCTTGGCCACCGCTTCGCTAGCAGACTTGACGAGATCTGCGGTAAGGCGCCCTAAAAGACCAGTGGCGGCAGAAACAAGGGGATCGGGCATCTCTAGCTACAAAAAGATAATAGGAATGGTAAGGCTAAAGCAGATTCTACGCATCTTGGACGAATAAGTCCAGGTTGGCGGGGTCTCGATGCTATCTCTTGCCACGCGGAGCATGTGCATCGAACGCTCCAGATCAGTGGCGGGCAGGATTTAAAACTTAGCTCGGGTCTATCCCGCCCGTCCACTGCATCTGGTTGTTCGGAGGTGTCGAGATGCAACCAGCTCCGCGCACTTCTTAGCTCCCGTCAATTAATTGATCCATTGCCGCCTTTAGCTTTCTTTTCTCAATGGCAGGATCTACCATCTGAACATATTCAACCTCTGCTAAGTCGTCACCTCTTTTCCGATTTTGGCGGGGCTCTAGAGCTTCAACCAGGATGGCCTCAAGGGCTGGAACGAGCTTGGATGAATCGTAATTGCCAGGCATTATGCCCAGGCTCCCTGAATCGGTAACTGGAACCAGACCAAACCAGGAGAACCGATTCCATCTTGTGGCAAGCCTGTCTACAGTGTGCTCATATAAGCGCAGACCAAGTGCCCGATCTGTTACTCGTCCCACATAGATCACTTCTCGCCCATCGTATAGTAAATATATTCCGCGTTGGTTATTAAAATCCACAGGCGTAGCTCCGATCTGCTGCATCCCGAGAAGTTTTGGATTTCGGCTCCATTCGACAGACTCACGCCTCCAAAACATTCCAAAAGCTGTAAAGACTGCGTATTGCTCATCTACATCATCTTCTTCGTCTGGAGTGACTTCAACTGCTTGGGCTGCACTTGGAGCTTGCGCAATCCCAGCT
>JBIPLV010000074.1:0-10174 GCA_044369475.1 Cyanobium sp.
CAAGCCCAACCCCAGCAAAGCCGACGCCACCTTGATGGTGATCACCGATGTGGTGTACGGACTGGCGGCCCTGGCGCTGCTGGGCAGCGGCATCCTGCGGGTCCTGTACTTCGGCCAGGGTTCTGAATTCTATACGCAAAATCCCCTGTTCTGGTGGAAGGTGGGTCTCTATCTGAGCGTGGGCGGGCTATCTCTCTACCCCACGATCACCTACATCCTCTGGGCCATCCCCCTGCGCAAGGGCGAACTGCCCCAGGTGAGCGAAGCCCTGGCAAATCGCCTGGGCTGGATCCTCAACATCGAACTGGTGGGCTTTGCTCTGGTGCCCCTGCTGGCCACCCTGATGGCCCGCGGTGTGGGGCTGCCGGCCGCCTGATGGGGGGGCGTCGCGCCCTCTCGCTGCTGGCCGGGCTGGTCGGCGGGCTGGCCCAAGCCGCCTTGTCGGCCTCTGCTGCGCAGCCCGATCCCTGCCCTCCGCTGCAGGCGGAGCGTGCCGTGGACCTCACTGCGTCGCGGCCGATGCCACCCGCTGTGCCGCCCCCCAGCCCCGGCGACTACCGCCACCTCCTCAAGCCCACACCCCTGGGCTGGCCGCGCTTGAACCATTGGTGCGTCTGGATCGAGCCCGGTGCCAGCGAGGGCCCATCAGCCCTATGGGATGGCCGCTGGCGCCAGGCGGTGGATGGGGCCTTGGCCAGCTGGCAGCAAAACCTGCCGATCACGGTGGTGGCTGATCCCGCCCGCGCCCAGGTGCAGCTCCTCAGGCGCAGACCGCCCGTGCAGAACAAGCGGGCCAGTCACGGCCGCGCCACCTTGACGCTGGTGGAGGTGAGGCGGGGCGAGCTGGAGCAACCCGCAGGCCCATGGCACATCGAACCCCAGGTGAGCGTGCAACTCAGCCCCGGCCAGGGACTGCAGGCCATGCAAGCCACGGCCTTGCATGAACTTGGCCACGCCTTCGGGCTCTGGGGCCACAGCGATCAGCCCGGCGATGCGCTGGCTGCCATCCCCGGCAGCCAGCCGGTGCTTGCGCTCAGCCCCCGCGACCGGGCGACGTTGCGCTGGCTGCAGGCCCAACCCGGGCTCACGGTCGGCTTTGCACCAGGAACTGCGCTGCCCCCCGATGCCTCGCGCTAGACGATGGGGATCTCTTGCTCAGGTTGCGTTCTATTGCGCGGCGTAACGATCTTTGTGATTCGGCTCGATTGGGCGAAAGCCCGCCACAGCCTCACATACGTTTTGCGCTCGCATTTGCGCTCGCATTTGCGCTCACAGCGATCCCTGTCCGATGTCCTTGCCACTTTTAGCCACCAAACCGATCACCCACAACGCCCGGGTGAGCAGCTTTCTGGCCCCCGGTGAGGAGACCCCGCGCCAGAGCGACACCACTTGCTTGCAGCGGGATCGGGCTGCCACCGACGCACTGATCGAGCAGGCCTACCGCCAGATCTTTTTCCATGCCTTCAAGGTGGATCGGGATGAGGTGCTGGAATCCCAGTTGCGTTCCGGCCAGATCAGCACCCGCGACTTCATCCGCCAACTGCTGCTCTCGGAGAAATTCCAGCGAGATTTCTACCGGTGCAACAGCAACTACCGGGTGGTGGAGCAGGTGGTGGGCCGGGTGCTCGGCCGGCCGGTGCATGGACAAGCCGAACAGATCGCCTGGTCGATCGTGATCGCCGAGCACGGGCTGCGTGGTTTGGTTGACGCCTTGCTGAATTCGCCTGAATACCTCGAGAATTTCGGGGAAAACCTCGTGCCCTTCCAGCGCTCTCGAGTGCTACCCGGCCAGGCCGTGGGCACCATGCCTTTCAATCAGCAAGCCCCGCGCTACAACGCCTACTGGCGCGACGCCATGGCCAGGCGCGCTCCAGCCGGAGGCTCCCCTTGGGGGACGGGTACTGGCTGGCCTCGGCCGTCCTGGCTGGCTGGCCAGCCCACACCGGCCGTTCAAGCGATCTGGCAGTACACCGTGGCTACCGGAGGCTTTCTGCTCACCGGCCTGGTGATCTGGATCGCCGCAGCCATGCTGAGCACCGCCGGATAACGCCAACATGCTCAGCGGCGCGGCGCCCCCCGCCGCTGAGCCAGCACCTGCTGCACCTGGCGCCAACTGACCCCGTGGTGGGCCAGGGCCACCTGCAAGTGAAAGACGATGTCGGCCGCCTCGCCGGCGATCTCGGCGGCGTTGTCGTCCTTGCAGGCCATCACGAATTCGGCGCTCTCCTCTCCGATCTTCTTGAGGATGCGGTTGTCGCCTCCCTCCAGAAGTTTGTTGGTGTAGCTGCCAGGCTCAGGCACATCGCGTCGCCCCTCGATCACCCGCATCAGCTCGGTGCACACATCGGCCGGCGGCTCGGGGCCGTTGTTGTAGAAGCAGCTGCGGGCACCGGTGTGGCAGGCCACATCGCCGCGCTGCTCAATGGTGAGCAGCAGCACGTCGGCGTCGCAGTCGTAGCGCAGGCCTTTGAGGCTCTGAAAGTGGCCGCTGGTGGCGCCCTTGTGCCACAGCTCCTGCCGCGAGCGGCTCCAGTAGTGCACCTCCCCGCTGGCCAGGGTGCGCTCGATCGCCTCGCGGTTCATCCAGGCCACCATCAGCACAGCACCATCCAGCCAGTCCTGGGCCACGGCGGGGATCAGGCCGGCCTCGTTGAACTGCAGGCTCGCGAGCAGGGCGGCCGTGACGGCTGGATCGAACTTCTGTGGATCCGAGGTATGCGGATCCGAGGCCTGAAATGATGCGTGCACGGGCTGCCGATCCATCTGGCCTGATCTTCCCGCAAGACCCACCTCCTGCCCAACTCCCCGAGGGAATGACCGCCGCCTTCACCTGCTCGAAGACCTTCAGCGGGTATCCCTGCTGCCACCGCCAGTGGCGCCACCCGGGCCACTGCCGTTTCGTGCATGGCTACAGCCGCAGCTTCACCTGCTGGTTTGAGGCAACCGCCCTCGATGCCCACGGCTTCGTGGTGGATTTCTCCGGCCTCGGCGCCCTGCAGACCCGGCTGGCCGCGCAATTCGACCACACCTTTCTGGTGAATGCCGACGACCCACTCCTCGAGCAGTGGCAGGCCCTGCACAACCAGGGCGCCCTCAACCTACGGGTGATGGACAACGTGGGCATGGAGGCCAGCGCCCAACTGGTGTGGAACTGGGCCAACGCCCTGCTGCAGGGGCGCGACAGCGGCCGCACCTGCTGCTGGAAGGTGGAGGCCCGGGAAAACGAAAAGAACGCCGCCTGCTACACGGCGGTGCCGGATTGGTTCAGAAGCCAATCAACCGCGAGCAACTGAGTCAGACTTGACACCTCCGCACTCCTGCCAGCTGGCAAGCAAACGCGCCAACTCGGCCTTCATCACTTGAAGCCCCTCGATACGTGCATCAATGGAAGCCATCTTGATGGCAATACTGTTTTTTAATACCAAGCAATTACACACACCTGCGCGTCGCACTTCCAGTATTCGCGCCAGATCGGCGATCGAAACATCCATTGACCGAAGGGCCCCAATAATTTCCAGCTCAGCAAGACTGTCGCCACCAAATACTCGGTAGCCACCCTCAGATCGACTCGTATTTAGCAATCCTTGATCGCAATAATAGCGAATGGTTTTTACCGAAAAGCCCGATCGCTTGGCCACTTCACCAATGCGAAGCCCCGGAGCCTGGTGGACTACGTCGTCGGACCGGCGCACCATAGACAAATCGTCCATCAGCAAGACGCATGGCCATTTTATCCAGGGCCCGGACAACAGACCAATCCCTCCAGCAACCCCCTTTAAATGGAGATTTGGGTTAGACTAGGGCTCCGACTTGACTCAAGCCGCCGAGCAACAACGATGGTGACCCGCTCTGTCGGTCCGGCCTCCCTCTCCATCGGGGCTCGAGGAATCCAGCCCCTTCATGAAGCCACGGGCAGCGTCCGCCCAGCCGAGGCGCCGACAACGCCCATCGACAAGCCCATCGAGATTTCAAGTGCACTGGCGCCCACACGATGGGTCGTCAGTGGATGGCCCATGCCAATCACCGAGATTCACAGCGTTCAAAACCAGCAGTTTCAATGAATGAGACTTGCTCCAACTCACGACAAAGCCATGGCTGAATGCGGAGACAAACCCAAACTATTCGCCGTGGGCGTAGCGCCCTTGGGAATCATTTCTATCGGAATCGTGCCGATGGGGGTTGTGAGCATCGGCGTGGTGCCCATGGGGGTCGTGAGCCTTGGGGTCGTGGGGATGGGTGTCATGAACGCCTGTGTGGTGGGAATGGGTGTGCTGGTGGCAGGCATGAATGCCATGGGCATCTGGACATTCAGCCCAGGCAACAGCCACCAACACCACAGCATCCGGCCAGCCCAGGAAAACCTGCTGGTCTACCCCAGCAAAGCGTTAGCGCAGGAAAAAGCCCTGGAGATTGGCTGCGTCGGGGTTCATGCCATGGGATCACGATGGATGCCATGCGCCGAACATGCGCATCCAAAACACTGATGAATCAGCTTGTCGAAGCGCTTCTTCTCATCCACCACAATTCGCATCAACGAAAGTCCATGCCCCCGATTCTTAGTCTCATTCTTATCGGCACTAGCTCACTCGCTGCCCTATCGCATTCACCTCTAGCAACCAAAGCATCAATAGACAACTCCTATGAATTGATTGGTTTCAATGCCCATTCTTCTGAGCTACTAGCTTGCGGCGGCGGCGGATCCGGGTCCTATCGCAAACCCCCAAGGCCCGGCCACGCGAAACCTAGGGATTCGGCACATCCGAGGGGGACCCAGCCAACCAGCACCAACACGAAGCCAGTCCAAACAAACTTGAATTCAGGCCAAACCTGACATCAGCGAAAGAGCAAGGGCCCCGGCAGCTCAATGCCGGGGCATTTAATCCTTACAATTAGAATTTAAACGTCGTTTTGACCAGAGCTCCAAGCGAACTGAAGCTTTGCCCTTCGGGTGTTCTTTGCCCCATCGGACGACTCAGATAAAAAAGAGCAGGTGTAATGCTGATCTTATCGGTGACTTGAAACTTGTACCACCACTCCCACACATAATTACTATCATCTGGGCTGACTCCGCCAGTCAGTGATGTGGCGAAGACAGCCTGTCCGACTGCAAAGCCAAAGTCATTGCCTTGGGTAAACACATCAGTCCACTGCAATCCCACCATCCAGGATTGGCTGACGCTGGGCCTCCCAGTCGTTTGTACCCCATAGGTTGTGTTATTGATCCCCCAGCCCAGACTCACAGAAGGCATCCAGCCACTTTCGAGCGGCTGCCAAAAGGCACTTAAGCCGAACGCATTGGTTTCAGCACCAACTGCTTCTCCATGGTCAATGGAGCCATGTACAAGTGGAGTGGTGCCTGGTACAAACTGGGTGAGTGGTTGCACATAGGACCAAATTGCGGCCAGGCCCCATTGTTCTTGTTGATAACCGAGCTGCACACTTGCGGTGGCGCCAGACTCCTTGGTGAAGAGCCCTTTTGTTGAATCCGAGCCAAGAGCCGAAACATAGTTTGCACTCACACTCCAGCCATTGTTTTGCCACCACAGCCCAGCTCCAGCGCCAAGATTTTTGCTGTAAGCGGCTGGCGCACCGTTCACCGTAAAGACGTTTAGGACTGTATCAGCAGGGTAAACACTGGGCCAAAGCGCCAGCATGTCTTCCTGCCCCACACGAGCCCCCACCGTGGCTGTGAATTGATTACCGACAGGAAATTGGTAGAACAATTTATCAATGCCCACAACATTGGGGCCGGCATCCTCTTCAAAAGCAATTTCGAGCTCTGATGAATTTCCGAGAGCATGGGGCTCCCCACCAAAGACACTAGTGCCAAAATTGCCAGCACGAAGATTTGTGCGCAGCAGATCCTTGCCCGTAAAGCTAGTGTCAAATGTGAGCTGGAGATCATAATTAAAAGTTACATTTTCGGGGGGCGATACTGGCTGGCCGAGATAATCCCGAATGTTATTTTTACCGCTGCCTGAATAGGCAATGCCCCCGACAACAAACGTCGCAAGGCCCGAAAGCTTGGTGGTAGTCGAGAACTGCTGTGCCTCCATCGTTCCCACCTTGGCTTCGAGCCCATCGACGCGTCCCTTGAGCACAGCAAGTTCTTTTTTGAACTCATCCATCAGGCGCTGCAACTCATCGGTCACCTCGGTGACGCGATCCAGGCAGGCATTGAGCAGGGCCGCCGCCTCAAAGCGGCTCATGGCCTGGCCGCCCTTGTAGGTACCGTCCGGATAGCCCGCCACGCAGCCGTACTTCTCCACCAGGTTGGTGAGGGCCTGATACGCCCAGTCGGTGGGGCGCACATCGGAAAATTGGTTGACGCTGGTCACCTGGTTTTTCGATCGCCAGGCCTTGAGCTCGTCGATCTCCTGCTGCTGCATGTAGTCGTTGATGGTCTCGCGGCTATTCAGCGACGCCAATTCGTTGGCTGCTGCAGGTGCAGGAGCGGCCAAAGCTTGCAAAGGCGTGGCGGCCAAAAGCAGTGGCGACAAAGCGAAACGGAGCAGTGACATGCGACACATGAATCAGGGCTCCTTGAGGCTCGAGCACACCCGAACAACGGCATCGAATCCAACCAACGCCGCCGCCAGGCCGTCGAGAGCAGCAAGGCGGCCCAACACTGCCTCAACCCTCCGCCAGGCGCATCTTGCTGGAGACATTAATGAGGGTTTCAACACCCATCACTTGCCGGTCCCGCTCAAGCTGGTCTCGCCTGTGTTCCGAGATTCAGCAGGAGCGGATCACCTTGCCAACTCAACTGAATGTGCAGTGCCGTGTCGGTGCATGCATTCAGCGATCCGATGGTGGAGCTCAACGACAGCTCGATCTCCTGCTCGACGAATGGTGCGCTGCAGGATGATGGGGGCCTTCGCCGTTCGTTCTTGGAGCGCCTGGCCACTGCCTGGGCCATTTTTCAGGGGCTGCTGCTGGAGGCCCTGCCGTTTCTGCTGATCGGGGTGGGAATCGCCAGCCTGGCCCGGTGGCTCGCCCCCGGTGGCGCCTGGCTGCGCAAGCTGCCGCGCGATCCCCTGCTGGGTCCGCTGACTGGAGCCGCCCTGGGTTTTGCGTTGCCGGCCTGTGAGTGCGGCAACGTGCCGGTGGCGCGGCGGCTGCTCGCCGGCGGCGCCCCCCTGGGCACGGCCCTGGGCTTTCTGTTTGCTGCTCCAGTGCTGAACCCGATCGTGCTGGCCAGCACCTGGGCCGCTTTCCCCAACCAACCCTGGTTGCTGGCAGCCCGGCCCGCCGGTGCCCTGCTCCTGGCCCTGCTGCTGGCGAGCGTGCTGAGGCTGCTGCCGGAAACGGCCCTGCTCGATCCGGTGCTGCTGGAGGAGCGCCGTCTCAACCAACCGCTGGCGGAGGTGGGCCTGCTGGAGCGCCGCACCGGCCTGGTGGGAGCCGTGAGCCCCCCGCAGCTGCCGGCCCAGCCAACTCGCCCGCCGCTGCAGGAGGTGCTGCAGCACGGCAGCCGCGAATTTCTGGATCTGGCGGCCCTGCTGGTGCTGGGCTGCGCCATCGCCGCCGCGGTGCAAACCCTGTTGCCCCGCAGCTGGCTGCTGGCGGTGGGCGGAGCCCCGACCCTGTCGGTGCTGAGCCTGATGCTGCTGGCGGTGGTGGTGTCGGTGTGCTCCAGCGTGGATGCCTTTCTGGCCCTGGGCTTTGCCGCCCAGATCACCCCCGGGGCCCTGCTGGCCTTTCTGGTGCTGGGGCCCGTGGTCGATCTGAAGCTGCTGGGCCTGTTCCGGGTGCTGCTCCAGCCCAGGGCCATCGCCCTCACCGCCGCGGCCGCCAGCGTGGCCGTGCTCGTGCTGGGCCAGTGGGTCAACCTGGTGTTGCTGTGATGCGCGCCCTCGCCCTCGCCCTCTGGGGAGCTGTGCTGCTGGGAAGCACCCTCAGCGGGCGCCTGGATCTGCTGCTCAACGGCCTCTTCCACCCGCTGGTGGGTCTGAGCGGCGTGGCCCTGCTGGTGCTCACCGGCTTGGTGCTGAAGGCCGACCGTGACCTGGCCATGGGCCCGGGTCGGCGTCCGTCCACGCCGCGTTCCGCACAACTCGCCATGGGGCTGAGCATCGCCATCGCCCTGTTGGTGCTGGCGATCCCGCCCAACCCCTCCTTCAGCAACCTGGCCGCCAACCGCCCGGCCGAGCTGGGCGAGGAGGCAGAGCTGAGCTTCGTGCTGCCGCCGGCCCAACGCACCCTCACCGACTGGGTGCGGCTGCTGCGCAGCCAGCCCGACCCCAGCCTCTACGCGGGGGATCCGGTGCGCATCAGCGGATTTGTGTGGCCTCAGGACAACGACCAGCCCCAGCTGGCCAGGCTGCTCGTGCGCTGCTGCCTGGCCGATGCCACGCCGGTAGGGCTGCCCGTGCGCTGGCCAGCGGGTCAGAAGCCGCGGGCCGATCAGTGGCTGGCGGTGCAGGGCACCATGGCGATGGAGGAGCACAACGGCCAGACCCGCAGCGTGGTGGTGGCCGAGCAGATCAGGCCCATCCCCCGGCCGCGCCGGCCCCTCGAGCCATAAGCAGGGCAACGCCATGATCCAGGCAACGCGATGAACCAGGGATCGAAGCGGGTGCTGCTGGTGTTGGCGGGCGGGCTTGGGCTGGCGGCCCTGCAGCAACAGCTGCTGATGCGGCGACCACCCAGGCTGGTGGAGCTCCAAGCATCCAGCGCCAGTTCAGGGCCGGCGGCGCTGGATCTGCGCTTCAGCCGGCCGATGCAGCGCACCAGCCTGGAGCGCGCCAGTGCCCTCGAACCACCGCTGGCCTGGCGCTGGCTGGGGGAGGGCAACCCGCTGCGCCTGCTGCTGCGGCCTGGCCAGATGGTGCCCGGCCCCCTAACCCTGCTGTTGGCCGGTGTCGACCGCCGCAACCTGCCCCTGCCCCGCCAGCGCTGGCGCTGGGACCCCCGACCACGGCTGCTGGCGGTGGTGCCAGTGCCCGGCGGCGAGCAGCTGCAACTGCAACGGCGCGATGGGGGCTGGCAGCCGCTGACGCCGGTGTGGCCCCAGCTGGCCCAGGTGATGCCACTCGGCAACGGCTCCGGGGTCGCCCTGCTCAGCGGCAACAACCACGGCTCCCAGCAGCTGTGGCTGCTGCCGCTGCAGCAACGCAATCTGGTGCGCGCACCCCAGACGCTGTACGAACCCCGAGCCGGCCAATTGCAGCCACTCAGCAGCACCCCGCTGCTGTTTGCCCACCTGAGCAGCAACCAGCGGGGCGATCTGCTGGTGCAGTCGGCCACCGCAGCCCTGGATCCAGGGCGCACGGTGCTGCGCCGCGTGCAGGGGGGAGAGGTCCCTATCCCCCAAACCGCCACCGGGCCGATGCAGCTGCTGCCGGAGGGGGGAGGGGTGGTGGTGCCCGAACTGGAGGGGCTGACCCTCCACAACCTGCCGGGACAACCCAGCCGGCGCCAGGTGCTGCCGGGGAGCCGGGAACTCAGCAGCTTCTGCCCCGTGAGCGGCCGCGCCCTGCTGGTGCGCCACTGGCCCGACTACCGGCGCTCCCTGGAGCTGGTGGAGCCCGGCCAGCCGCCGCGGCAACTCTGGATCGGCGGCGAAGCGGTGCTGGCCAGTGCCTGCGACCGGGGCGGCGAGCGGGTGTGGCTGGTGGTCAGCGACTGGGCCAAGGGATCCCACCCCCAGCTGTTGGCCCTGGATCGCCGCGGCCAGCTGCTGCAGCAACGCCCGCTGACGGGCTGGGAGGTGGAGCCCGGTGCCCCGCTGCTGTTTGATCCCACCAGCCAGCAGCTGCTGCTCACCCTGCGCTCACGGGTCCGGGCCACCGGGGCGGCCCAGCCCGTGCTGATCGAGGCCACCACGCTGGCCGTGCGTCCCCAGGCCAAGCCGGTTCGGCTGGCCCTGTGGCTACCCGCGGGCTGACAGCCACCGGGCCTGCAGGGCGGCGATCGGCAACAGCCCCATGCAGAGCACGCCGATCAGGGGGCCCGGCGGCAGGTTGACTGCCGGCTGAATCGCCAGCACAAATCCGGCCCCACTGAGGGCCAACCCCACCAGGGCCGAGCGCCCCAGGGACTGGCGCAGGCTGGCGGCCCCGCCAAGGGCCACCAGGGCCGGGGCACCCATCAGGGCAATCACCAGCACCACCCCCACCGCCGTCATGGCACTCACCACCGTGAAGGCGGTCACCAGGGTGAGCAGCAGCCG
>JBIPLV010000200.1:0-2818 GCA_044369475.1 Cyanobium sp.
GTCGGTGGCGCGCTTGATGCTGTCCACCAGCGATTCGCGGCAGCCGTAGAGGTTGTCGAACTTGCTCTTGGTGACCGAATCGTTGACGTTGATCGCCGGGAAGGGCAGCTCGCCAGCCTTCTGCATCTGATAGAGGCGGGCCACACCGGTGGTGGTCTCCTCGGTGACGCCCTGAATGGCGGCGTAGATGCGGGAGTAGAAGCCAGGCTGGGCCGCCAGCTTCTGGCGAATGCTGTTGAAGAGAGCGGTCTCCTCTTCGTTGGAAGGGTTGTCGAGAACGGAAGGATCCTGTTCCGCCTTGGTGCCGAGCACCACCAGGCCGGTGGCATCGCCGCCGTCGTCGAGGATCATGTTGGGCGTGCCACCATCACCCCACTCGAGGATGCGGTGGGTGAAAGCCCAGTACTCATCGAGGGTTTCGCCCTTGTAGGCGAACACAGGCACGTTGGCGGCGGCCATCGCGGCGGCGGCGTGATCCTGAGTGGAGAAGATGTTGCAGCTGGCCCAGCGCACCTCGGCGCCGAGGGCCACCAGGGTTTCGATCAGAACGGCGGTCTGAATCGTCATGTGCAGGGAACCCGCGATGCGGGCGCCCTTGAGGGGCTGCTCGGCGCCGTACTTGGCCCGCAGGGCCATCAGGCCGGGCATCTCGGTTTCGGCGATCGCGATCTCCTTGCGACCGAAGTCGGCCAGACCAAGATCGGCGATCACATAGGTGTTGGTGCTCTGCAGGGCAGGAGCAGTGGGGGTCGCCACCATGGGTTGTGTTCTCGCTTGGGGTACAGCTCGCTCCCGGCTGGGAGGGCGTGGTTGGGAAATATCTGCGGAGACGCCGAGGCTTCGGGCTCGCTGAGAGGGCAATCTACAAGCAGGTCTTGAGCCCGCGTGGGCTGCCCCCCGTGACCCTCCACCTCGCCGATGCCGCCGCCACCCACGCCTTCGGACGGCAGTTGGCAGCCCGCCTCAGCCCCGGCAGCACCCTGCTGCTGCAAGGCGATCTGGGCGCCGGCAAAACCTGCCTGGTGCAGGGCCTGGCCGCCGGCCTGGGCATCCGCGAACCGATTACCAGCCCCACCTTCGCCCTGGCCCAGCACTATCTGCTAGGTGGCAATGGCGGCGCGGGTGCGGGTGGGCTCGTGCATCTCGACCTCTACCGGTTGGAGCTGCACGCCGCGGCCGATGAGTTGTTTGCCCAGGAGGAAGAGGAAGCCCACGCCCTGGGCGCCCTGCTGGCGGTGGAGTGGCCCGAACGACTCAGCGTGCTGCCGTCGGACTGCTGGCGGATCCAGCTACACCTGGCCGACCCCCACAACCCCGATGCCGGGCGCCAGCTTGACCTGGTTGCTCCGAGCGGGGAGCCTGTCTTCGCGCCTGTTTAGCTAAGTCTTAGCTTAGTTTGCCGTCAAAAAAGCGCGCACCGCCTCGGCGCTGGGCTGGGGATCAATGGCGCCCGCCCCCTGGCACACCAGGGCCCCGCAGGCACTGGCAAAGCGCAGCAGGGGCTCCGGCTGGATGGCCTCCGCGCCATGAACTTGGTTGTGCAACAACCCGTGCAACAGCCCCGCCGTGAAGGCATCGCCAGCACCGGTGGTGTCGACCACTGGCACCCGAAAGGCGGGCAGCTCGCCGCTGCGGCCGGCGAAGCACCAACGCAGCGGCGCCCCGCCGTCGGTCACCACCACATCCGGGCGCTGCGGCAGGGCGGCACGCACCGCTACCGGATCGTCGCTGCCAAACAGCCAGCGGGCTTCCTCGGCCGCGCACTTGATCAAGCCGGCCTGCTGCAGCAGGGGGGCGATGGCAGCGATCTGCTCCGGAGTGGGACCGCTTCTGGGATCCGCGGCCGGATCCCAGAAGGTGGGGCGCCAATTGATGTCGAGGGCCAGGGCCACGCCGGCCGCCGCGGCCTCACGGCAGGCGAGCTGCAAGGCTGACGCCGCGGCGGGCGACGCGAGCGGGATCGTGCCCACCAGCAACCAGCGCGCTGTCGCCAGCAGGGGCCCGAGTGCGGCAGACAGCTCGGCGGCATCGAGCGCCTGATCCGCAAAGCCCATCACGCCGCCACTGCTTGGCCCGGCCCCGGCAAAACCGCCAAACTGCCGATCACCACTGGCATCGCGCTGCACCAGCACAACACGGCTGGGGCGCTGGGCATCCCATTGCAGGGCCGACGTGTCGACGCGCCGCTCGGCAAACACGGCAGCAAACGCCTCGCCGATGGCATCACGCCCGAGCCGACCCAGATAGGCGCTGGGGGTGCCGAGTCGGGCCAGGGCACAGGCCACGTTGGCGGGGGCACCGCCGAGGCGGTCCCCATCGGGCGGCTCCAACCGATCCACCAACGCCTCACCGAGGCAGAGCACACGGGGGGGAGCCATCAGGCGGCCGGGCGGCTCTCCCCAGGGTGCAGCCGCTGCAGCAGGGCGGCAATGATGCGGGCGTTGGCCGCAGGGAAGGGGAAGTCGCCCAGCTGCTCGGGCCGCACCCAACGCACCTGCTGAGACGCCAGCGGCTGGGGCTCGCCGCTCAGCCAGGTGCACAGGTGCACCACGAAGCGCAGCTTCTTGTGGCTGTAGGCGTGATCGACCGTGATCAGCTCCTCACCCACCTCCGCCTCGATCGCCAGTTCCTCGCGCAACTCGCGGGCGATGGTGGCCTCGATCGCCTCGCCGGGCTCCTGCTTGCCGCCGGGGAATTCCCAGAGGCCACCCAGCAGGCCCTCGTTGAGCCGCTGGTCGATCAGCACCTCACCGGCCGCGTTGCGCACCACCCCCACGCCGATCACCTGAAACGGCAGCGCGCGCGGGGCGTCTTTCAC
>JBIPLV010000401.1:0-2806 GCA_044369475.1 Cyanobium sp.
TGTTGCCCGTGGTCATCGACGGAGCGTTCGCCGACATGGATGGATCACGCCTGGGCAAGCCACCTTGGCGTACCAGGGCGGCAGCCTGCGGCAAGCGGAGCGCAGGGAGCCGGCCCAGGAGCGGCAGATTTGCGATTTGTTGCCAGAAAGCCGGTCAGACTGCTAGGTTTTGTAAGATTCCTTTACAACAGGGACGGTCTCGAGCATGTTCACGATTGAAAAAGCGTCGCAGATCTTTCCCAACACGTTGTCTGCAGACGTGGTTCCCGCCATCACCGCGCGGTTCCAACTGCTCAGCGCCGAAGACCAGCTCGCGCTGATCTGGTATGCCTATCTGGAGATGGGCCGCACGATCACCATCGCTGCACCAGCCGCGGCAAGAATGCAATTTGCAGAGCGGGTGCTCAACGAAATCAAAGCGATGAGCTTTGCGGAACAGAGCAAGGTGATGTGTGATCTTGCCAATCGTGCTGACACAGATATTTGTCGTACTTATTCGGTCTGGTCGGTCAACATTAAGCTCGGATTCTGGTACCAGCTCGGTGAATGGATGGCGGCAGGACTTGTCGCTCCGATTCCTCAGGGGTATCAACTGTCGGCCAACGCAGCAGCGATTCTTGCCTCAGTTCAGAAAGTTGAGCAAGGCCAGCAGATCACCTTGCTGCGCAACTTTGTTGTCGACATGGGCTATGACCCCGAGAAGGGAGCTGCCCAGCGTGTGGCGGAGCCAGTCGTACCACCAACACCTGAAGATCAACGCAGTAAAGTCAGCATCGAAGGGATCAGCAATGCAACAATCTCCAACTACATGGACTTGTTGAATGCCAATGATTTCGACAATCTGATCCAGCTCTTCCTTCCTGATGGGGCGCTTCAGCCTCCTTTTCAAAAGCCGATCGTCGGTGTTGATTCAATCCTTCGGTTCTTCCGCGAAGACTGCCAGAATCTCAGGCTGCTGCCTGAGCGCGGCACGTCTGAAGCAGAATCTGACGGATTTACCCGCATCAAAGTGACCGGCAAGGTTCAAACCCCCTGGTTTGGTTCGGGTGTCGGCATGAATGTGGCCTGGCGCTTTCTGCTCAATCCAGAAGGAAAGATCTACTTTGTAGCCATTGATCTTCTGGCCTCTCCTGCAGAGCTTTTGAAACTCGGACGCTGAGCAAACGCGTTGATGATGATCATCAAGCATAAGGGATTGCTGTTCGCGGCAGTCCTTTTTTTATGCTGGTCTGGCTCACTGCTTGCGCTGATGCATTACAAGCTTTCAGCCATGCCCTTCTGGAGTGTTGGCCTATGCATTGTGATCCGCACAGTACTGCAAACAGGCCTATTCATCACAGCGCACGATGCCATGCACGGCCTTCTCGTACCTCATAAGAGAAACTGGAATCACAGGCTTGGCGCCCTTGCACTGGCTTTCTATGCTGCACTTCCCTACGAAAGTAGCTTAAGCAAACACCGCCGGCACCATCGGTTGACGGCGAGCCGCCAAGATCCAGATTTCTCAGCGAGCTTTAACACAAATGGGCTGGGGTGGTATTTGAAATTCATGGCCAGCTATTTTTCCTATCGGCAGCTGGCACGTCTACTGACTGCTTGGAGCCTATTGGTCGGCCTAAGCTCTGCAATCAATGCATCAGCCGCACTCAATGTGCTGGTTTTCTGTATCGTTCCCTTGTGGTTGAGTTCCATCCAGCTTTTTGTGTTTGGCACTTACCTACCCCATCGCAATCAACGAACACCGATCAATAACCATGATCCAGACAGCCTGGCTTTACCTCCCTGGCTCTCGCTGCTGACCTGCTTCCACTTCAGCTATCACCGCGAGCATCATGACTACCCTGGCCTGGCCTGGTATGAATTGCCGGCCCAACGCCGCCTGTCACAGAAACTCGCACCCACTCAATGAAGTGAGTAGGGTCAGTCACGAGCGAGCAAGGCACATGGAACTGGAGCTGATCGAAGGCTGGACCAGCGCAGAACAAGCCATTGCCCAGCAAGCCTTCGGGCTGGCCTATGGGAGAGCAGTCAAGCAATTGATCGCAACCATCCAACAGCGTGGAGCAAGCCTGAACACTGCCGAGGAAATCTGGGAACTTCATGATTTTCTCAGCATTGAAAGGCACACGATAGAAGGACGTTTTGCCTTCAAGCTGGATGGAATTCTGTTTGTCTTTGCGAGCCTCGTTAAAGACCAACTTCTCGAGATCGAAGAACTCTCGGGCCTCGAGGCCGAAAAACTGGCCAAGGTGTCTGCCATGGCCCGCTTCTAAGGCTCAGCAACCCGTTCCGTTCCAGATCCTTTCCTTGTTTGCTGGGCCAGCCTGTGGGGCTGGCCCTTGATGAGCCCTGACCATCGGCCTGACGATCGGCGATGGTCAGGTCTCAAACCATCTCAAGCCACCAGAACGTTGGTGACACGACCAAGGGCATTGGCCCGCTGCAAGCCCTGATTCATGCGGGCAAGGGGTACCCGGATCACGTACTCACCGCTGCGCACAAACGACTGGTCAGCAACACCAGCCACAGTGATCGTCACCGTTCGCGCACCCCGGCCGCGGTAACCCGAGCTGCCGAGCATTGCCGACTGGCGGTGCGTCTGTGCCGGACTGTATCGGGCACCTGCCGGACCAGCGTCGCCGTAGAGGCCGTCATGCTCCGACACCAAAGCAGCAAACGGGCCCTCGGTGCTGATGTGCTGGTACCGCGCAGCGGCCCCATAGGCGACCGACACGGCGGGCAGTGCACCCGGAACCGCAACCGCACGGTTTTGATGCAGAGAGCGGTTGAGCGCTGCCTGGCGACC
>JBIPLV010000225.1:0-2805 GCA_044369475.1 Cyanobium sp.
CATCATGATGGTGAAGCCGGGGCTGGCCTACCTCGACATCATTCATCGCCTCCGCAACGAGAGCGAACTGCCCATCGCCGCCTACAACGTCAGCGGTGAGTACGCGATGGTGAAGGCCGCCGCCGAGCGGGGCTGGATCGACGAGCGTGCCGTGGTGCTGGAGACCCTGCTCTGCTTCAAGCGAGCCGGCGCCGACCTGATCCTCACGTACCACGCCTGTGATGCGGCGGAATGGTTGCGAAAGTCATGATGTCTTCATGCCAAACAATCTTCAGCTGAAGTTAGGCATGTCCCCTGAATCATGTTGTATCAATTAAATAAGAGGCCAAAATGTGAGAATAGATTTTGCCTGCCATGCTATGTTTAGGAAATTCCAATCGTTGCCATGAGAAAAGCAAGGCGTTTTATCCCTTTCGCAGCCTTGGCCACGTTTTTATTCGCTGGCTCTGCGCATGCATCGGCAGCAAGGCTTGACCAGTCCTTGAAGGGATATTTCTCTAATCCTTCCGATGAAAAGAGCTATAACGCTGCCGTAGCGGCAGCATCGTCCGTAATCCAGGCCAATGGCGGTAATGCGGCGTGTGCTGTCTATGCATTTGGTATTCTCCAAATTGTGGAAGGCATGCCGGTCTTCATTAGTGCCTCCAATAAAAGCATTATTTCCTTGAAGTCGTCGAAAGAGGAGATGATTTCTAAAGTAGGCCAGCAAAGTGCCGCCAAATGGGACGAGTTAATTAATCAAGCTCAGGTTGAATACCAGAAAGGGCTAATTTATCGAGGTGAAGTTGTGGGACGTTATTTCGGAAATGTCAAAAAGTTTTGCAAATAAATCGTTGCTTTAAAATTCTGGAACGTTGACGAATGTGGGCCAATTATATTGAATGCCTCCGAGACATGAGTACGAGACGTTGACATCACACGAAGCCGAGTATTGATAGATTGAGTATTCCGCAAGCTTTACACCATATAAATTTGACTCTGTAGCAGCTTTGTTTTGCCTGAACAGCTGAAGAGGTTTCCCAGTGGCTGAATTTTCGGCAAGGCCTGTAATTGTCCCTAGGTAATCAGAGAATCGATCTTGCGGTTTTTTGTTCAAAAATTTGATTGACTTCTTCTGCGGGACTCCTTGAGTGTCAACATAATCAATATCGAAGATGTACTCATGCTTGCTTTTGAATAATCCAAAAACTGCGAGTGGCATGACCGGCGTTATCGCGGCAGATAGAGCAGCCATGCCAAGGTCGGGCCTTGTGCCTTTACCGGCTTTGCCCCAGGACGTTACCCGCCTTATAAGGATAATTTGGTTGTTGCCAAAATCAAAACGTTCTGGGGAGACCTTGAATGAACACTTTTTCTTTTCGGGTAGACAAATCGCGTCAAATATTTGATCTTCAGCGGATGCCGTATTGATGAGGGTAGCGCATAGACTTGCTGTTAGAAGGGCACCCAAGCTTGCGTTCGTTAATGGACGCAACCCTAAGTGAGTCTTCATCGTTAGCCAGTTCGCTTAATTTATACTGTACCATGGCCTTACTCAATGGTTTTTGCACTATGCCGTCTTCCTGGAAGGCCTTGCTGGGCTGGTTGATTGCGGCATCCATGTCCGTCTTATCGGGCCAGCCAGTTCTGGCGGCTGAGCAGTTCAACGACCTCCAGTGCAAGATAGAATTTATTGATAAGGATATTTGTAACGTCTCGTTTTTTCGGCGATTTTTGTCCGTGCGGATGCTCAAATCGGGCTCGGCAGAAAGGATCCTCTATAAGGACGTTGTGCGCTGGTCATACGAAAATGCAAGCCTTCGTAAGCGCTCGTCAGTAATCACCACAAGGGTTGAACATATTCACATCTTTTCCGTTGTCTACAGAGACAAGGATCTTGGAGAATATAGGACATTGGTGATTGATTTCGACGATATTGCTAACGTTCCGCCGATGAAAGCTCTACTTAATGATATTATGCCGGAATCAGGACCTAAGTCCTAAATCCCGGTTTTGGCTTCCATAAATTCTACAATCTTGTCCACCGTGTCGTAAATTGCCAATTTCAATTTCGACTCGTTGCAAATATCTTTATCTTTGATATCTCCTGTGCAGGTTCCGGTTCCATCGTATTCGCCTTTGAAAAACTGACTTCCGACAACAGCATCAATTCGTATGGCTCGATCTTTGCTGACATCTACCGATCGGCCGCTGAATGTACGACTAGCGATAATGTCTTGCTGTCTCACGCTGATGATATCAACCTTGATGTCAGCTTCTCCGAAGGCCTGCAATTTGCTCCCGCCTTTGTTGACACATCCAATGAGTGGTAGGCAGGTCGGTTTTGTCGTATCTACTTTCGAGGATGTCAGTAACTTGAGAATGACTGGTCGAACAATGTAGTTGGCTCTTAGTTTTGCGGCGGCGTCGATCATTTCGCTTAAGTATAGATCACTTGTAAGGTCCTGCTTGAGCCCAACTCCCATGACCATTCTGAACGGGGATGAGCTGCCGCCAGAACTTGGTGCTCCGTAAACCTCCGCCTCAAGGGCTTTGCTCACTTTGAACCAAGGAATCGTTGTCACTCCAGAGTTTCTGATGGCCTGGTTCAAGACCTCTGTTGCAAATTCTTTGAAGGCGTCGCCCTGCATCCCGCCATGACCTGATTTGTCGTTAACAGGCATCAGCACGATTCCGCTTGCTATGCCTTTGGCTGATGCTTGATTCTGTGCAGACTCGGCCAGTATTCCCGTCCACAGTGCAATGGCAAGAGTGGTTTGAGTAATTGCTGATTTTAGGCGCATCATCTTTCGGCTTTGCTACAAT
>JBIPLV010000201.1:0-2803 GCA_044369475.1 Cyanobium sp.
CTGCTGATCATCGGAGGCCTGGTGGTGGTGCAGCTCACCGTGCAGGGCTTCCTGGCCCTCAGCGAGTCGGGCTACTTCCGCCAACTGCGCGAACGGCGATTCCGCTACAGACTGCGCCGCATGCACAATCACGTCATCCTTTGCGGCTACGGCCGCATCGGCCGGGAGATCGCCGAGCAATTGCTCCGCGAGGATGTTCCCCTGCTCGTTGTCGAAACAGACCCCGAGTGCCGCGAGGCCGCCGAGGAGCGGGGCCTGCCGGTGCTGATGGCCGACGCCACCCTCGATGAAACCCTGCTCGATGCGGGCATCCATCGCTGCCGCAGCCTGGTGGCGGCCCTCACCAGCAATGCCGCAAACCTCTACGTGGTGCTCAGCGCCCGGGGTTTGGCCCCCGGCTGCCGCCTGCTCGCCCGGGCCGACAGCGAGGAGGGGGCGCGCAAGCTCCGACAGGCCGGTGCCGACCAGGTGGTGAGTCCCTATGTGGCGGGGGGCCGCACCATGGCGGCCACGGCCCTGCGGCCCCTGGCGGTGAATTTCATGGAGTTGCTGGCGGGTTCCGATTGCGAGGTCGATGAGTTCCAGCTCAGCGATGATCCGCGCCTGCTCGGCGATCTCGATGGCCGCACCCTGGCGGAGCTCGAGCTGCGTCGGCGCACCGGTGCCCTGGTGCTGGCGGTGCGGCTGCCGGATCCGTTGGATGGCCGAGGGGAGGCTCGCCTGATTGCCAATCCTGGCAGCGATGTGCGACTTGGGGCCGGCCAGCTGCTGGTGGTGCTCGGCAGCCAGAGCCAGCTCAGCGCCTTCGCAGCGGTGCTCGGCAAGGCCGTGGTGGATGTGGGGGAGATGACGGCCTGAAGGTCGCCCCCGGGGCCGGAGGTTCCGGGCCGCCATACGATCGCCCCATCCACCCCCTGGCGCATGGCCGATTCCGCATCACCCCTGCCAAGCCCCCAGCCCCCGGTGGCGCTGGTGACCGGGGCCAGCCGGGGCATCGGCCGGGCCATTGCCGTGGAGCTGGCCCGCAGCGGCGCCACCGTGGTGGTCAACTACGCCCGCTCGCCGGAGGCCGCCGCCGAGGTGGTGGCCACGATCACCGCCGCCGGCGGCAAGGCCTGGAGCATTCAGGCGGATGTGGCGGTTGAACAGCAGGTGGACGCGATGGTGAAGACGGTGCTGGAGCGGGAGGGGCGCCTCGATGTGCTGGTCAACAACGCCGGCATCACCCGCGACGGCCTGCTGATGCGGATGAAAACCGCCGACTGGCACCAGGTGCTGGACCTCAACCTCACCGGGGTGTTCCTCTGCACCCGGGCCGTGAGCCGCAGCATGCTGAAGGCCCGCTTCGGCCGGATCATCAACATCACTTCGGTGGTGGCGTTGATGGGCAATCCCGGCCAGGCCAACTACAGCGCCGCCAAGGCCGGCGTGATCGGCCTCACCCGCTCCAGCGCCGCCGAGTTCGCCAGCCGCGGCGTCACCGTGAACGCGGTGGCCCCCGGCTTCATCGCCAGCGACATGACCCGCGAGCTGAACCACGAGCCCATCCTGGCCGCGATCCCGCTGGGCCGGATGGGCCAGCCCGAGGAGGTGGCCGGCATCGTGCGTGTCCTGGCCCTCGAGCCCGCCGCCGCCTACATGACCGGCCAGGTGCTGCAGGTGGATGGCGGCATGGTGATGCGCTGAGCTTGCAAGGTTTTGCGCTGCCTGAGTTGATCCGCATCGGCCAGCGCAAGGCAAAGCAGGTAAAATATTTGTGATGCTCAACTCTTTGCATGAAGCCTCGCGGCTTTCTGGTTTTGCCCGGGTCTGCCGTCCTGCCCGGTTCTGCTGTCCTGCTTGTGGCCGCTGTCGCCTTCCATCTGAGCAAGGGCCTGCGTGTGGCTCGGGTTGACCACGGCGATGAGATCTGGACCCTTCTGGCGATCAACCGCAGTTTTGATCAGATCGTCGCTTTCGTGCTGGGGGAGGATAATCACCCCCCTCTTTATTACCTGGTGGCCAAGAGCTGGTCTGCTCTGGTGGGGCTGTCGATCCCGCAGGTGCGGCTGCTCTCCTATGGCTTCGCCCTGCTGGCGGTGGCTTGTTTCGTGGTGTTTCACGCCCGCTACCGCTTGATCTCCCTGTTTGTGCCGCTGCTGCTGCTGGGCACCAACCCGTTGTTCAGTTATTTCGCCGCCACGATCCGTCCCTACGCCATGGTGGTGGCCCTGGCGTCGATCGTGACCCTCAGTGCGCTGCTGCTCCGCGAAAGGGGCTCCGACCGATCCAGGCCAGAGAACAAGGACGATCTGCCGATGATCCGCTGCATGTTCTATGGCGCTGGATTGCTCCTGGGGCTGACCCATTACTACGGCACCCTCTATGTGACCATCCTGCTGGCGATCGATGCCGTTGATCGCAGGATCAGCCGCTCGCACCTGCCGGGAATCGGCTTGTTTTCCCTGCTGCTGATCTGGCCGGTGATGCAGAAGTTGTTTGGCACGCTCCAGCAGCAGGCTGAATCGAATCAATGGGTGAATGTAGTGCCTTTCTTTAGCACCTTTAACAACTTACTGATGGGAAATTTCCCTGTAGTTTTGCTCTCCCGTCAGCCTGCTTTCCTGTTTGCCAGCATTGTGTTCGCAGCCCTGGTCGTCGCCGCATTCCGATCACCTCGAAGCCATTGCGCCGGCCCTTCCCAGCCATCGCCGCTTACGTTTGGCACCTCCCTCTGGAATGGGCCTGAGGCCCTGGCCTTGACTTCGTTGCGGCCACTGCGTGAACGGCTTGCTGATCGCAGGATCTATCTCACCTTGATTGT
>JBIPLV010000367.1:0-2791 GCA_044369475.1 Cyanobium sp.
GCTCTGGTGCTGCCGCCCACCGGCGTCACACCGGCCACCCTGATGGCGGCCTCCATCAGTCAGCAAATCGGCGAGGTCACACTCAGCGCCATGGCCATTGACCCGAATGACCGTACGCAGAACAGTTTCGACAACCTGTTTGCCGATGGGGTCAACATCTCGCTGTCAGCCCAGTGGAACGGCCGCCTGTGGCAACGCAGCAGCAACCTTGGCATCGCCTACACCCTGAGCACCAGGCAATCGGTCTCGCTGGAGGAGATCTATGTGCCCTCTGAGCTGCGGCAGCGGGGCCTGATCAGCCCCTCCAATCTGACGTTCAACGTCGGCCATCAGCTCTGGCCATCGCCCGTGCGGGCTGGTCAGGGGATTGGTGTCTACGGCAGATTCGGCGTGACACGCGGCGACCCCAACCCGATCCAGTCATCACTGGCGATGGGAATCAGCGGCCAGGGGATGTGGAGATCCAGGCCCTTCGATGGCTTTGGTGTGGGCGTGTATCTCTACAACTGGAGCAGCGGCCTGCAGACGACACTGCAGACCCCGCTGCAAGCGGAGGTGGGTCTGGAGATGTTTTATAACCTCGCGCTGACGCCCTGGCTGACCCTGAGTCCGAACTTGCAGGTCATCCAGCCGGCCACGGCGGGCTCACCGCTGCTGACGGTGTTGGGACTGCGCAGCCGCGTTCGCTTCTGAGGCCACCCTCCAGAGACGTCCCTGCGGTTTTTCCCTACTCTGCAGCCGTGCAGATGATCAACCTGTTGTTCTAATGAACACCACGAGCGGTACCCCGTTCAACGATGGCCCTTCGCTGCTGGGCCAGCCGCGGGTGATCCCTGGCCCCGGGCCTGCTGCCCACAACGACAGCCGCCACGACTGGGTCTACGAAAAGCCCCTCAACGACCCGGCGATCGCCGAGATCTGGTGCTACACACCGCGCATCAGTTACAGAGCCGGTGAGGTCATTGACTTCCACGTGCATAGCACCCGGCCAAGCTTTGAGATCGAGATCACCCGTGATGGCCCCAACCCAGAGCGGGTGTTTTTGCAGAGCGGCATTGCGGCAACGGCCGTGCCGACACCTGATCGCGCCCATGTGGTGGGTTGCGATTGGCCGGTGGCGTTTCAGCTGACGGTCGATCCGGCTTGGCGCTCGGGCTTCTATGTGGTGGTGGTGCGCCTGCGGGAACCCGACGGTGAGGTGTTGGAGCGCGAGCACTTCTTCGTGCTCAAACCATCGCTGCCGGCCGCCAACAACTCGATTGCCTTCGTGGTGTCGACGTGCACCATGAACGCCTACAACGACTGGGGCGGCGGCAACAGCTACCACGGTGAGGGCGGCACACCGCGCTTCAAACAGGCCAATGCCCGCACGTCGTTGCGGCGTCCCTGGAGCCGGGGTCTGGTGAAGCTGCCCGTCGGTGCTCCGCGGGCGGTGTCGACCGCTGAGCTGCCCCCGTTTGCGGTACCCCAGCTGCCGGCGCACCCCTGGGCGCGGCATTACGGCTACGCCCGTGACTATGCCGATGCCAGTTGGGCCTTGTACGGCAAGTTGTTTGTCGACTGGGCCGAAGCCAATGGGATCACCCTCGACTACGTCACCCAGCACGATCTGCATGATGACCCCAACACGCTGGTGCCCTACCGGCTCTCGGTGATCGTCGGCCACGACGAATACAGCAGCTGGCCGATGCGCGAAGCGATCGAGAAACAGCTGGCGGCCGGCGGCAACCATGCGCGCTTTGCCGGCAACAACATCTGGCAGGTGCGCTACGAGGACGGCGGCAGCACCTTTGTGAACCACAAAGATGAGACCACCGACCCGCTGCTGGGCACCGATCAGGAGCGCTATGTGAGCAATGCCTGGGATCTGCCCTGCACGGGCTGGCCAATGGCGCAGACCTTTGGTCTCACCGGTTCAGGCGTGATCCATGCCATGTATGGCGGCGCGGCTCCGCGTGCCAGCGGCGGCTTCACGGTGTACAGACCCTGGCACTGGAGCCTGGAGGGCAGTGATCTGTACTACGGCGATGTGATCGGTGGACGCCCCGACTGCATCGCCGCCTACGAGATCGACGGCTGCGATTTCACGATGCGCGATGGCTTGCCCTATCCAACAGGTAAGGACGGTGCACCCGACAACCTGTCGATCGTGGCGATGGCGCCGGCGATCTTGCATGAAGAGGATCACTTCGCCGCCAGTACCGCCAGCCAGATGAATTCGGTCTCCACCCCCTCGATCAAGGGTGATGGCACCGGACTGCCCCACCTTGAAGAGCATGAAGGTGCCAAGCACCCCCGCTATGGCGCCGGCATGATCGCCAGCCACGACCGCGGCGACGGTCCGGGCGATGGCACGGTGTTTGTGGCCGGCAGCACCGACTGGGTCGTGGGCCTGCAGCGGCGCAACTGGTTTGTCGAGCGCATCACCCGCACAGTGCTCGAGCGGCTCTCGGGGCCCAGGCCCGCATCCTGATTAACCATGAGCATTCACTTCACACCCAAAACAGCGGCAGAGCGCCAGGCCTTCCTGCAACAGGCCGATGCTGAAAAGGCCGAGGCCGACCGCGAAGAGCAACGCCTGCGGCGTGAATGGTTGCCCAGCCTGAGCTATCCGTTCCAGGAGCCGATCACTCACCCCGAGATCGTGGTGGAGCGGGTCATGGCGCCGATGCGCGATGGTGTGGCGCTGCGCACGCACATCTACCGGCCAGTGGCCGAAGGCCGCTATCCGGTCCTGCTGCTGCGCGGGCCCTATGACATGAACGCCACGCTGGACAAGGCGCCCACGTTG
>JBIPLV010000223.1:0-2785 GCA_044369475.1 Cyanobium sp.
TCGGTGGCCATGTCGTGCCCGGCGATCCGCGCGCTGCCGGCCGAGGGGGCGAGATACCCCGTGAGGATCTTCATCGTGGTGCTCTTGCCCGCGCCGTTCGGGCCGAGAAACGCCACGATTTCGCCCCGCGGAACGCGGAACGAGACGTCCTGGATGGCGATGAACTCGCCGTAGTACTTCGTGAGGCCGTCCGCCTCGATCATCGCCCCGTCGTTCGTTCGTGCCGTTTCGATCATCGCGCCTTTTCGGAAAGGTTGGCCAACATGTCTCCGCCGCACGCCGCCCCATTGTTTCCGGGGAACCGCCGGGCGGCAATCCCCGGGAGGGTCAGGCCCCGGCGGGAACGCGGTCCGGCAGGGGCTCGAGCAGCGGATCGGGACGCCCTCGGTGCCACGCGACGTGCACCCGCCACGCGTCCCGTGCCGCCGGGTGATCGGCCCGAAAATGGACGCCGCGGGTCTCCTCCCGCACGAGCGCGGCCCTGATCATGAGCCGCGCCACCTCGAGCATGTTCTGGAGCTGCCAGCCCTGGGGATCGGCGAACTGCCTCGGCAGAACGTACCGGCACCAGCCCTCGACGTCCTCCCGAGCCTCGTCCAGCGACGCCCTCGAGCGTTCCACGCCCACGTGCCGCCACATGAGCGCGCGGAGCGAGTTGCGGATGTCGGCCAGATCGAGACCGTCCTGCGCGACGGCGTCCGTGGCGGCCGTCACGCGGGCCGCGGTGATCGAGGGCACCAGGAACTCGTCGGCGGCGATCCCCTCCGCGAGGACGTCCGCCGCGGCCGCCGCCCCCGCGCGGGCCCCGTAGACGAGTCCCTCGAGAAGGCTGTTGCTCGCGAGACGATTGGCCCCGTGCAGGCCGCTGGAGGTCACCTCGCCGGCGGCGAGCAGCCCGGGGACGGTCGTCCGCCCGGTGTCGTCGACGGTCACGCCGCCGATCATGTAGTGCGCCCCGGGGCGCACGGGAATGCGGTCGCGGGCGAGATCCAGGCCGAACTGCGCGCAGAGCGCGGCCATGCCCGGAAACCTGTCGCGGACCATGTCGGCATCGAGGTGCGCGAGGTCGAGGTAGACGTTCGCGTGCTGCGTGCGGTGCATCACGACGGTGATCGCCCGGGAGACGACGTCGCGCGGCGCGAGTTCAGCCCGCTCGTCGAACTCGGGCATGAAGCGGCGGCCGTCTCGGTCGACGAGCCATGCCCCCGCGCCGCGCACCGCCTCGGTGATGAGGCTCCGCGCACCGCCGGCGATGTAAAGCACCGTCGGATGGAACTGCATGAACTCCATGTCCCGCAGATCCGCGCCGGCACGCCAGGCGAGGGCGATCCCATCGCCACTCGCGCCGGGAGGATTCGTCGACTCCCGGTAGAGCTGCCCCGCCCCGCCCGTGGCGAGGATGGTGCGACGCGCCCAGACGATCGTCTTGCCGTGCGCGGGGTTCCAGACGATGGCGCCACGGCAGCCTCGCTCGTCGGTGACGAGGTCGATCGTGAACGTGTCGGGCCAGACGGAGAGGTTGTCGAGCTGACGCGTCCGCTCGATCACGGCCCGCATGACCTCGCGACCGGTCGCATCGCCGAGCGCGTGGACGATCCGATGGTGACTGTGCCCCCCCTCGCGGCCCAGCGCCAGGGAGCCGTTGACCGCATCGAACCGCGTGCCCCACTCGATCAGTTCCGCGATGCGCCCCGGAGCCTCGCGAACGACGGCATCGACGACACCCTCGTGGCACAGTCCGCCCCCCGCCGAGAGCGTATCGGCCACGTGATGGTCGAAGCGATCTTCCGGATCGACCACTCCCGCGATGCCTCCCTGCGCCCACTGGCTCGATGAACTGCGGAGATCGTCCTTCGTGACGACGGTCACCGAGAGGCGGGGATCGACCGCCAGTGCCGCCCGCAGCCCTGCGAGTCCGCCACCGAGAATGAGAATGTCGGTGAAGCAGTGCGGCACCCGCTTCGGACCGAAGGAGACGAGATACCGCGGCCCGTCGTAGGCGTCGCTCATTCGCCAGCCGTGCCGCGGAGGTACGCCTCGAACTGCTCGCGGTACGAGGCGGGCGGACGGCTGCGACGACCCTCGGCCTGTCCTCCCTTCACGTCCGCCGGCACGTCGCGCGACGAACGGGAGCCGTCGGCCCGCAGGCCGAGGCTGCGCAGCGCCTGCTCGAAGTCCGCACGCCGTCGGGGATCGGGGCTTTCCGCTCGACGACGCATCTCCTCCCATCGCGACAGAAACGCGCGGGCCTGCTCCGGTGTCCACCCGAGTGAGTCGAGCACGTCGGTGCGGCCGGAAGCCAGGCTGTCGCGCAGATGCTCGATCGCGAGGTCGGCCGCATTCCGGGCGTGCGAGAGGTCGGCGTCGGTCCACTCCATCTCTCGACGGTCCGGTTGCCCGGTCGGCCCGCCATCCGCCGAGTTGCCTTCCGCTCGATCTCCACCCACCGCACCGCCACCGCCGACGGCACCGTCCGCAGACTGTGACTGGGGATCGCCCTGACCTGGTTGCCCCTGACCTGGTTGACCCTGACCTGGTTGACCCTGACCTGGTTGACCCTGACCTGGTTGACCCTGACCAGGTTGGCCCTGACCAGGTTGGCCCTGACCAGGCTGGCCCTGACCAGGCTGACCCTGACCAGGCTGACCCTGACCAGGCTGACCCTGACCAGGCTGACCCTGACCAGGCTGACCCTGACCAGGCTGACCCTGACCAGGTTGACCCTGACCAGGTTGACCCTGACCAGGTTGACCCTGACCAGGTTGACCCTGACCAGGTTGACCCT
>JBIPLV010000295.1:0-2784 GCA_044369475.1 Cyanobium sp.
TGGCATCGCCAAAAGCGGATCGACCCGCAACCGGCAGGCCCTGGAGATGTTCCTGGCTCCGCTTGTGATTCTTCCCTTTGATGAAGCGGCGCTCTGGGTGTATGGCGACCTGCGGGCCGAACTGGAACGCAGGTGCAGCCCGATCGGATCGCTGGACACGATGATCGCGGCCCATGCAATCAGCCAGCAGAGCACGCTGGTCACCAACAACACACGTGAATTCGCCAGGGTGGAGGGACTGGCCTTGGCGAACTGGGTTCAATCCGCCTGATCGACAGGGGCCACCCAAGCACTGCTCAGCCGACACCGCAAAGGAGCGGTGGTGCAGATCGCGGCCCAGATAGCGCAGCGCATCGCAGATCCGGTGCCAGTCGTCGGGTGTGAGCTCAGGTTGCGGGTGTGTCATGGCCCGATCCTGCCTTGCCTGTTGGCCTGTGCCGGAACCCTCAAGGGTTCTCTGGTCCACCGCGATGTCGCTGACCCCTGAGGGATCCTCCGCTCAGCCAAGGCGCTTCCTGCATCCCTGTGTTCGTTTCGGTGGCCTGCGATGAGTCAGTGGTATTGGCTTATCGGTTGATCTGGCTGCAGGAACGAGTCAGCCTCAAGTGGTTATTGATGCCATGCAGTCCTATGGGTCAGACGTGCACAACACGCGTCTGCGGGCATCGTCTCTTGATCCAGAAGGGTTCCGACGCAAAACGCACTTCGCTTTTGTAGACACTACAACGTTGTTTTTGGACGTGATGACAAAAAGAAGCCATCTCTCGATTGTAAGCATGAATCGCTTCGGCCCCCTGAGCGTCATAACTTTGTCCCAGTCGTTTCGCAGCTTGAACCGCACTCCAGATGCCACTTGTGAGTCCGAAAGAGGACAGGGGATCATGGCTGATCGCCGCATCACCCACTGCAAGCCAAAATGGACCGTCGGAAAGCCCTGCTTGACCTGCAAAGGTTCTCAGATTGCGGCAAACCTTTTGAAAGCAATGAGGACTGCTTAAGAGACGCATGTTTTGACAACGAATCCACTGCTTGAGATGAACAGTTCCGTTCAGGTGTTGCGCTAGAAAGTCGACGCTGCTTTGCATCAACGTGCGTTGGCCAGGCTCTGTCATGAACAGAAGCGAAAGTGATCCATCGTGAAATGACACTCCATACCACCATCCCGTCGCGCAGGCCTCCACAAAGCTGGTCGCCTCATTGCTATGTCTGGAAACAATCTGTTGTTTCAGTGTCCAATGGTGACCAAGAAGCGCATCGGTGGTGATGATCTGACTGAACTGCTTCTGAATCGAGGGGTTTGTTCCGCTAGCCACGATGAGTGCATGGCACTTCACGTTTTTGCCATTGGCTAGCGAAAGGATCCATGCATTTTTTGCGTGGCTGATTGTCTTGATCTGACCTCTGATGATGCTTGAGCATTGACATGCTTCATGGTCCAGATGCTTAATCAGGGAGTCCTTGTTGATCAGGTGGGTTCCTTTATCTCGCTGATTAAGACGTGTGTTGAGTCTGGTGATCAGGCGATCGCTTCCCCAGCAAGAATGGTGCGATTCGACTGAGTAACGGCAGATCGATAGTAAACGGTTTGTATCGACAAGATCAGATAAAAGGTCGATTGCAGTTGAATCAATGGATTCGGGCCATGTTGAGGCTGGTCTCGATCGTTCAGGTCGAATCCATATGGGCCTGAAGCCTTGCTGCTTGAGAGCCACGATGGAGGTGCAACCTGCGATGCCGTCACCAACCACAGCGATCAGCGGGCGTTGAGAAGACACCCGGATCAGGTTGAACTCTGCTGTCGACGTTGATCTGCTGGAGAAGGAAGCTCGATGACTCCTCTGCCTGTTTCAACAAAGAAATCGCCAGACAAATCAACATCAAAATCGTCATCCTTTATCTTGGGTGATCGTCGAACAACAATCCCCATTCTTTGCCAAAGTGCAATCATGTTCTCAAGCCCATCCCAATATGATTGGTTGGCATGGTAACCAACGCCTGCTACCCTTCGAGACCAGCGTTTGCGCTGGGATGCAAATATGCGACGCTGTTCCTGGCTCAATCGTCGATCATTGGCCAGGTTATAAAACTTTTCGGTAAGGACATCGATTGGGATCTGTGCAGGCCACCAGACTGCTGTTGGAAAATCAACATTGGTGTCGACAGCCTGGCAGCTAAAGGCATCGCATTGCCATGGAATTCCCATCCATCTTGTTAGATCTCCTGGGCTTTGCTTGCCAATTGGTGGTGGTACATCTTGAAGGCCTTGGTAAAAGACCGTTGGCGTCAGTGATTCGCCCAGATCCTGTATGAGCGACGGTCGTTTACCAAGGGCAATGCGGTATGAATCACTCGTTGTGTCATAAAAGCGTTCATACATCTGTGCGTGGCGCAGATTGTATGTCAGCTCTACCCCAGGATGAAAACCGCCGCCCGAGCATGCTTCCAGGGCGGCTCGAGTGAGTGCGTTCGGTTGCTCTGTTAGAGGAATATCATCAAAGGTCTTGATTTTTTCCTCCTTGGAGACGCTGAAATCATTGATAAAGTTTCCCTTGGCCCATTGTTTTAGTTTTTCATATTGTGTCTCAGTGATATTGAACATGTAGAGAGGGCTCTTGGGGTAATTGACTCCATCGCCCAGCATCCATGGAACTAGATTTGAAGTGTTCTTGTGATCAGACTCGGAACCAGGGATGTCTGTTGCCTTTGGTGGTTTCCTGATTTTCGAGAAAATGTTGTTGCGTTCCTTGCTTGTTGCTCTGCTGTTGTTCGACAATTTTTGTATAT
>JBIPLV010000352.1:0-2784 GCA_044369475.1 Cyanobium sp.
GCGAACTCGAAAGCGAGGAGGAGATGTTCAACGCCATCCTCGATCACATCGCAGCCGCCACCAATGGCGGCGAACTGCGCTCCACGATCACGGTGTTCAAACCCGATGGGCGTCGCATCTGGAATCCGCAGTTCTGTCGCTATGCGGGCTATCGCCAAGCCGATGGCTCCATCCTCGGGGATCCGATGCAGCTGGCGTTCACCGAGGCCCTGCTGGCCATGGGCTGGGATCCAGGCGCACGGGGGCGCTTTGATCTGCTCCCGATCGTCATCCAACGGCCCGGCCGTCCGCCGCGCTGGTTTGAGCTGCCCCGCGAACTGATCCTGGAGGTGCCGATCCGGCATCCGGATCACAGCTGGTTCGCTGAGCTCGATCTGCGTTGGTATGCCTTGCCGGCGGTGAGCAACATGGCCTTCGATTGCGGCGGCATTCAATACACCGCGGCTCCGTTCAACGGCTTCTACATGGGCACCGAAATCGGCGCCAGCAATTTCGCCGATCTCGATCGCTACAACCAGCTGCCGCTGATCGCCGCCAAACTGAAACTCGACACCACCTCTGAGCGCAGTCTCTGGCGTGACCGTGCCGTGGTGGAGCTCAATGTGGCGGTGCTGCACTCCTATGAACAGGCAGGGGTGCGGATGGCGGATCACCACACCCTCACCCGCTCCTTCATGGAGTTCACCGCCAGTGAGCACCAATGCGGACGCAGCGTGCAGGTGGATCCTCGTTATGTGGTGCCGCCGATCTCCGCATCGCTCACGCCCACCTTCCACGCCAGCTTCGACGGCGACCAAATCCTCAAGCCCAATTTCTTCCTGCAGCCCGATCCCTGGTTGAGGTCCCAGCCCCCGGCGACCGGTGGCTGTCCGATGCACCGTGGCGGCTGAAGCCCCTATCCCACGCAGCCCGCATACACCTCCTGTGGTGCGGGTGGGCTTCCAGCAGGGTCACGTCAACAGCGTATGCGCAGCCTCTCCCGGGTCAGCGGCCCTGATGAAGGAGCAGACAGCAGCAGCCGAGCTGTTCAGCGTCGGCAGTGGGGGCGGGGGGCGATGGCGGCGCTTATTGAGAATCCGTAGGGCGTGCTATCGGACGCGCGTCTCACCATGCCTGCAGCCGAGCCGGGCGGCAATTTGAATCGTGACCATCAGTACCCACCCCCACAGTGGGACTACACAGCTAACCCTCCTCCCAGCGGAATCCCTGGTCATCCCAGGCCTTTGGATCCTCGATCGGCTCCAGGTGGGTGAGCACGTGGGTGCGGGTGAGGGCCCCGGCGATCTCCCGCTCCAGCTCGTCGCACAGGTCATGGCCGGCCTGCACCGTCCAGCGGCCCGGCACCAGCACGTGAAAGGCCACGAATCGGCGCGAGCCGGCCACCCGGGTGCGCAGGGCATGGAAGCGGATGTCTTCCGTTTCATGCGAGGCGAGCAGGGCTTCCAGCTGCGCTTGCTCGTCCTCTGGCAGGGATCGATCGAGCAAGCCGGAGGCCGTTTCGTGGAGCAGTTTCCATCCGGTGACGACGATGTTCAGCGCCACTGCGATAGCGATCAAGGGGTCGAGGATCGTTAGCCCGGTGACCTTGACCAGGCCAATGCCCAGCACCACGCCAAACGAGGTCCACACATCGGTGAACAGATGATGGGCGTCGGCCCGCAGGGTGATCGAGTGGAAGCGGCGGGAGGCCTTCAGCAGGATCCAGGCCACCAGGGCGTTGAGGGCCGTGGCCAGCAGGGAGAGGGCCAGACCGATCCCCAGTTGCTCCAGGGGCTGGGGCTGCTGCAGTCGGCCGACGGCGGCAGAGATGATCGCCAGGGCTGCCGCCACGATCAGCACGCTTTCCAGGCCGCTGGAGAAGTATTCGGCCTTGAAATGGCCGTAGTGGTGGCTCCGGTCGGCCGGTTTGGCGGCAAGGGTGAGCGCCCAGAAGGCACCAATCGCCGCCACCAGATTCACCCCGGATTCCATCGCGTCGGAGAGCAGCCCCACCGAACCGGTGAGCTTCCAGGCCGCCGTTTTCAGCACGATCGTGGCCACCGCCGCCGCCACCGAGAGCAGCATGTAGGAGCGCGGGGAAGCGAAAGCCATGCAGAACCCGGAGGGGGCAAGGGAAGGGTCGTGCCGTTGTCGTAGAGGCCCCTGGGCCTAGGAGTCAACCGCAGCTGACTGTGTTCGGCGCGACGGAACGGGCCCGTAAAGTTGGCCCCGCTGGTGTCCGATCACCATGAAGCCATTGCCGCTGCCGGAGGCGTTGCGGCGTGCCTCCTTCGGCTTGCCCGATTTGGTGGTCATTCTTGGTGTGCTCACCCTGCTTGGCCTGATCGCCCATCTGGGCTCCGTGCCCAGGACCAGAAGTAGATCAAGCGGCTCAAACAGGAGCTGCGCCTTCTTGGGCAGTCATTGCCTGCGTCTCCCCTGCCAGCCGTAGGTCCGTTGCCATGCGCTGCTGGTCATCAGCAGCCCCCTCTGCCAGGATCGCCCTGTGGCCAGCAATCCATGGCAGTGGACATCGTCGGTCCTGACGAGCTGGCCCTGCCTAAGAGCCACGAGCCCCTGCTGGGCGCCATCGCCGCGGCTGCGGCAGGCAACGATCGTGATGGCGTCCCACGCACAAGCTTCGAGGCCCTGGCGGCAGCCGGACTGCTCGGAAAGCATCTGGAGCCCCCTTCGCTTCAGCGGGAACTGGCCGAGCGGCTGTGCATGGCCGATGGCTCGCTCAGCTTCTGCTGGCTTCAGCACCAGGTGCCGCTCCGCCGGCTGCAGACAGCCACCTCCACGGCT
>JBIPLV010000341.1:0-2782 GCA_044369475.1 Cyanobium sp.
GGGCACGAGCTGGCCCTCGATCTGCTGATGCGGGTGTGGCAGCGCAGCGACCAGGGCCCCCTGCAGCGGGCTGCGGCGGACCAGAGCCTGCTGCTGATCACCGTGCCGATCGAGGCGCTCCAGGAGCAGCTGCCGGCCCTGAAGGCCGCCTGGTTGAACACCGGGGATACGGCGGCGCTGCTGCAGAGCTTGCGGCCGATCGCCTCAGGGGTGTGGAGTTTGGCGCTGGAGCCTCGGCAGCCGATCACCTACCAGCGCTTGGGGTGAGCCTTACTCGATCCGCTGGCCTTGGCGCACGCCCCCGGTTGGGGGGCCTTTGCGGTCGCTGTTGGGTGCCCAGTGGCGCAACTGCAAGGGCGTGGTGGGGTTGATGCTCATGGTGGTGCGCCAGCCGCTGATCCAATCGATCACCACCGTGCTGCCCTCGAGGATCCACACGCCACCGGTGCGAGCATCGATGTCATTGAAGGCCTGCCCGTTGGAGAGCAGGGTGGCGGTGTAGGGCTTGAGCGCGCGTTGTGCCGGCGGAAAGATGTACACCCCAACAACCTCCGCCAGGGCGCCGTTGAGCTTCACGGCGGGGCCGAAGTTGGTCGGCACACTGGTGCGGCTTTGTCCCGGTTGCCAGGCCGCATGGCTCGCCCCTTCCGGGCCCACATAAAGCCAATCGCTCCAGCCGTCGGAGTAGTCGATGCGCACACCGTTGCCCCAGGCCACCCAGCGGCCCAGCACACGCAGCTGATCAGCGCTGCTCTGGCGCGCGCCGGCGGCAAGGGTGCCATTGATCCCCGCCGTGCTCACCGCTTTGCCGCCGGGGAACAGGCGCACGTTGAACAGGTTGTTGTTGCTGTCACCCAGGGCTCAGGTGCCGATGTAGCTGCGGGTGTCGGCCTCCAGGACCGGGGCACTGGCTTGGGTGGCCACGGAACGCGGCTTGCTGGCTTGCCCATGGCCGTTGGCTGCGGCGCCGCCAAAAGCACCCAGGGCAAGGCCGGCCACTAGGGCGACGGCCAGTGGGCGTTTGTTGCGCATCGATGAGAGAACCGAAGGAGACCAGTGTGCCTGCGATCCAGCAAAGACTCGAGCCTGTTCATGGAGCAGGTGCTGTGAACCTCGAATAAGGGCGCCCTGCGTCCTGCCTCAGCTGGCGGCTCTTTTGTATGACAACCCCAGCGATATCGATTCAAGCAAGCTGCTGGTGGACCTGATTGCTCGATCCACCACCGGGCCGTGGGTCATGGCCGGCACACTGTTGAGAAGCCGCTACGGCTAGCACTGGCAACAGGTGTCCCATCTCCACACAATATCTCGCAAAAGCATTATAGATGCGGTTTAGATTCTGCTGTTTTGCATTGATCCCTGGCTCCTCTTGAGCGTGGTGATTGCTACAACTGCCTTGGGCGTATTGAATCTGCACTGAATTCAAAGACGAGAGCCTTAGGCTAAGCCCGCACGATCAGCAAACACTTGATCAACCGAGCCAATGCCGATCTCGAGCAGCGTTTGCGCCTGGAAGGTTGGAGCCTTCATCAGCGGATTGACTCGATTGCTGATGGCGGCCGGCCCTTTCCCCGCCAGCCTTCCGCCCCCCCTCCGCTGGACGCCTGGGGGCAAATTGTTGCGCCTGACAACCCGGCCAATTTCAACAAACGACTGGCATGGGATGGCTTGACCCCGGAAGGGGCTGCCCTTGCGCTCGATCCGGATCCGGAGGACCACCCCACAGATCCAAGTTGGTGGCCATGGCTCCAGTCCTTGCGCAGGGCAGCTGCAGAGCGGGCGAGCGTGCTGGGGATGGAAGAGCGAGGCACAACCCAACCCTTCGTGCACATTTGGCGACCTGCGGCCAGTTGGGCGCTCCAGACCCTCCAGCTGCGTTACCACCAACACACCGCCATACGTTCACTCAGCCAAGACGCTTGGCTGGATCTGGGGGAAGCTCTGCTGGAGCGCCTATGCAACACAGCGGATCAGGCGCTTTGGGAGCAGTTCAACCAGCGCCGAACCCCGGGGCAGATGCTGCTGGCCCACTTAGGTGCCAATGGCGATGGCAGTGGCGGTCCCGTACACGAGGCTTACGACGCTTACGTGGCTGAGCAACTCAGTAGCGGTTATGGCGTGCTGTTGCACGACTATCCCGTGTTGGGCCGACTGTTAGCGGAGATCATCCAGCATTGGCTGGAAGGCAGCGAGGAAATGCTGTCCCGGTTGGCCAGTTGCGGCGAGCCGCTAGAGCAGCGTTTTGGCATTCACCCGAGGGCCATGTTGGTCAAGGTGCGATTGGGTCTCAGCGACCCACACCGCAGGGGCAGGGCAGTGGCGATCCTCAGCTTTACCGTCTCTCAGGGAGACGCGATTTGTAAGGTTGTCTATAAGCCCAAAGACATGCGGGTTGATGAGACCTACCAGAAATTTTTGCGGGCTCTGAACGGCGCTTCCAACCTTTCTCCATTGCGCAGTCTTGGGGTGCTGAGCGGCGACGGCTACGGCTTGATGGAATGGGTGGAACATCAACAATGCACCAGTGACCAAGAACTGGCCAGCTTCTACACCAATGCGGGTCGCACCATGGCGGTGCTCCACGTGCTTGGTTGCACAGACTGCCACCACGAGAACCTGATCGCCAGTGGGGATCAGCTGGTGCTGATCGATACTGAGACTTTGCTTGAAGCCGATCTGCGCGATCTGATCAGCGACGAGGGCGATGCCCCCGACCTGCTTTCAGATCTGCAGACCTCGATGCAAGGCTCAGTGCTGCGTTCAGGCCTACTTCCGCAATGGC
>JBIPLV010000222.1:0-2781 GCA_044369475.1 Cyanobium sp.
TGGCTCGGTTGTTGGCGAGAAGCTGACACGTTTAGTGGAGTATGCAACGGCCCATCGCTTGCCGGCATTGATTGTTTGTGCATCCGGAGGTGGTCGGATGCAGGAAGGGGTCTTTAGCTTGATGCAGATCGCCAAGATTTCCGCCGCACTTCATTATCACCGTCAAGCTGGTTTGCTGTATCTCTCGTTGTTGACCAATCCAACCTTTGGCGGCGCAACGGCTAGCTTCGGTATGTTGGGCGACCTCATTCTGGCGGAACCAGGCGCTTTTATTGGCTTCGCAGGTCGAAGAGTGATTGAGCAAACTCTGCGCGTGAAGTTGCCAGAGCATTTTCAAACGGCTGAATCTCTACAGGATCATGGCTTTGTTGACTTCATCGTTGAGAGGCCAAAATTGAAGGAGACGCTTTCAGAGCTTTTTTTGATACATGGACTTGCCAGAGTGGATGTGCAATGAACATTGAGATATCCGATAGTCTGATTCCGTCGTACTTTCAATTTTGGTGTTTTCGGATTCGAGCTGTCTAGCCCTTGTGTCTTGTTGATGCTTCTTGTAGGCTTATGATTGATTTAAGTGACTGTTGGGCTGGATGGAGTCGTTTGTTTGGCCTGATTACAGGGAAATTGATCTCGGATCATTTGCTCGCAGGCAGTCGTATGAATTGTTTCTAAGCTATGACAACCCGACGGCGACACGTACGGTCGATCTCGATGTCACGGCTTTGATGGTTTATATCAAGGAACGTTCTTTGCATTTCACTGCCTTATTTGGCTTCCTTCTCGCCCGCGCGGTTAACCATGTTCCCGAGTTCCGCTATCGCCTTCAAGACGGAATCCCGGTCGAGTTTGAACATGTCATCCCTTCGTTTGCTGTGCTCAAAAATGATAAGCAGCTGGCCTTCGCTAAAGGCGTCTTCAGCGATAGCTTTTCGTCTGATTATGCTGCCAATCAGGGTCTGATGGAGCGCGTGCGTCAAGGCTATGTTCAGGAAGTGGGCACAGCGAGCCATGGTTTGTTCTGGTTGACCGTCAATCCCTGGAATCGTTTTACATCCCTTCAATTTCCTCTGACTTCATCGACCGCGGATATTCCTGTTTTTGGTGTCGGCAAAATTTGTGGGGAGGTAGGGCGCAAAATTGCTCCGTTCGCCTTTCGGATCCACCATTCTTTTGTCGACGGCTATCACGTTGCTCATTTTTTGCATATCGTCGAGAAGCATCTTGCCGATCCACTCCTGCTGGAACATCCCTTCGTCTCTGACTTCACCCTCTGATGGCTTGAGGCGTTGCGGCGTGTCACTTTCAATTTAATTTGGGCGGGCCAATCGTGTAGCGAGCCGGGCTGTCCCTATTTCCAAATTCTTTAAATTGTTTCCCGTTGATTGATATTGTTGATGATGACATCCGCTCCTTCGGGGTCGTTTTTCCTTGCTTTTCTGATAAACGCTTGATCGAGAACTATAATTTTGCTGTCTTTCCTTGCGATTGCATCAATTTTGCCGATGGCTGGTTGCATGAATTCTTGGCTTCCGAAATGATCGCCTGCTTCCAGTAGCTTTGATTGTTGACTTGTTTGCCCTTGAGTTTGCTTGGCGGTGAACTCTCCTTGGAGCACGACAAAAAGGTTTTCTTGGTGCAGTCCTGCACGCAGGATCTGGTCCCCTGCCTTGATCTTAAGAATCGGTACTCGCTTCAGGATCCGTTTTGCTCGGTCTTGCGAAAGGCCACGAAACAGGCCAGCTGACCCGTCTCTGCCCAGTAATAATGCATCACCGGCAATTGACCAGAATTCTTCTGCTCCCATCAGTCGATGGTTAGTGCCCCAGTGTTGGCTTAGCTGCTTGAGCCATTGACCATCGCCCCAGTGGTCGACACACGTCGTGATTGCTTGATTGCGGCTCAGGGGTGAACGTATTTGTAAAAAATGTTGCTTGTCTTGGACCGCCATGGCCATTGGAAACTCCAGCCCGGCGTCTCGGTGCATGCCCCTTTCCGCGTACCGTTGATATCCCAGCTGCTCGTAGAAGGCGACTAAGTGTGGAAAGCTGATGCAGGTGTCAAAGCGGACGCCATGTTTGATCAGTTCCGTGGCGAAGTGATCAGCCATCTTGGCCAGTAATGAGCTCCCACGCCATTCTTTGCGCACTATCAGGCGTGAGGTGTACGAGAGTGTTTCCCTCGGAGCGCGGTTCAGCAGTTCAGTAACGGGAAGGGGTTTGAGTTGGTCCGCTGGATCGCTCAACTCGCAGAATTGATTGATCCGATAGGTGCCGATCAGATTGCCGCGGTTATCTTTGGCGACATAGTGCCTGGCTGTTTCGTCAAGCTGATCGGTTAGGGTTCGATTCTCGTGGTTTGCTGGAAATAAATAGCCTAATTCTTCAATGTAAGTTTCATAGTATAGCCTATATATGGCCTGTTTTTCGTGTTCGCCTCTGGCAATGCTGATGGTTGTTTGGTCAGTAGACATGTTCGGCGGATTTGGCTGATTCAAGCTTTCTTCGGGAAGCATCAGCAGCTCAATTCAGCGCATCACCTCGATCACCAGGCTGTCGCCCAGTTTGCCCGGCAGGCTGAGGTTGGTGCCGGGACGGTTGACCTTGGCGCCGGCCATGGCCTTGAGAAAGGGTTCGACCCCCCCTTGGTCGCAGTCCTTGGGTGGTTTGCGGCCGCTGACGTACTGCACCGGGATCACCCGCCTGGGTTGCAGTTCGCGCACCACCTCGGCGGCTTCGGGGCCGTCGTAGACCTTGGCGCCGCCACCCACACCGATGATCAGCA
>JBIPLV010000075.1:0-10035 GCA_044369475.1 Cyanobium sp.
CCCAGCGCCAGGTAGGCGGTGGGGAACAGGAGCAGACCCGACCAACCCACAAATACGAAGCGGTCGCGCTTGAGCCAGTCATCGAGGACGTCGAACCATCCCCGCTGCGGCGCGCGCCCTACAGCGATCGTCATGGTGATGAAACGGTGCGGAAAACCCGCGGAGGCTGTGGGATTACCGGGCGATGGTAACAACGTTGAAGCGGATCGCGAGGCTGTTTGATACGGGCTGACATGCCCGCTTCCAGCTGGGTTCTACTTGCCCTCCATGACCCAGACCCCATCCCAGTCCGCGGGCGGCGGGGCGGTGCTGAACGCCATGCAGCGCTGCACGTACATGCTGCTTAGCCGGTCGTCGGGATGGAGGGCCAGGGCCTTTTCGAAGCAGCTCCGGGCCGGGTCCCAGGAGCGCCTGCGGTAGAGCTCAAGCCCATCGCGGTAGTGGTTCAGCACTTCCATGGCTCGCGGGAAGCTGGCCTCGCTGTGAAAGTCGAGGACCTCGTAGATCACCACGGGCTCGGTCTTACCCTTCACCACCACCCAGTCGGCTTCCCGGAGCCGGTAGGTGCCCCGCAGCCGGCTGCGGGTGGCCTCACTGATCAGCATTCTGGCGCCGTACTGCTTGCAGGCCGATTCGAGCCGGGCTGCCAGGTTCACCCCGTCGCCGATCACGGTGTAGTTCATCCGTTTGGGCGAGCCAATGTTGCCGCTCACCACCGCATCGGTATGGAGCCCGATGCCGATGCGGATCGGGGCAAGGCCGCCCTCCTGGCGTTGGCGGTTCAAGCCTTCCAGCTCGGTAAGCATGGCAATGCCGGTGCGCACGGCCCGGTCGGCATCGTCCGCGGAAGGGATCGGCAGCCCGAAGACCGCCATCACCGCATCACCGATGAATTTGTCGAGTATGCCGCCTTCCCGTTGGAGGCACTCCACCATCAGGGTGAAATAGGTGTTGAGCAGGCTTACGGTGCCTTGGGCGCCCAAGGATTCGGTGAGGGTGGTGAAGCTGCGGATGTCGCTGAAGAGCACGGTGGCTTCGCTTTCCTGCCCACCCAGGGCGTTGGCCCCCTCCCGCATCAGGGATTCGGCGATCAGCGGATCCATATAGCGGGCCATGGTTCCCTTCATCCGCTTTTCATCGCTGATGTCCTCGATCATCAGCATCGAGCCCATGGCCGTGCCACCCTCGCCGCGCAGCGGCATCAGGGTCAGGTTGGCGGCGGTGGGCTTGCCGGCGAGGTCTAGTTCCACGTCCAGAAGCGTCAGGCTTTCCCCCGAGCTGCGCACCTCGGCCAGCTTGGGGAGCAACCAGGCGCTGTTGTCGCCGAAGAGTTCAGCGGCAGCTTGATTGATCACGTCGCGGGACCGGGCCCGGAAGATGCGGGAGCCCGCCCGGTTGATGGTTTGGGCGACATCGTTGTCGTTGAAGGTGATCACTCCGCTGGCCATGCTCTCGAACATGGATTCGGCGTAGGCCTTCATCGCTTGCACGTCGTCAAACAGCTTGGCGTTCTCCAGCGCCACGGCCATCTGGGCCGTGAAAGCCTTGAGCCTGGCAGCGTCTTCGTCGCTGAAGACCCCGCCGCGCTTATTCAGCACTTGGGTGGCACCGATCACCGTGCCGCTTTTGTTCAGAAGGGGGGTGCAGAGGATGGATCGGGTGAAAAAGCCGGTCTGGCGGTCAAAGGAGGGGTTGAAGCGCAGGTCGGCATAGGCGTAGGGGATATTCACCGTCTCCCCAGAGGTGAACACCGTGCCGGCGATGCCCAGGTGGTTGGGGAAGCGGATCTTCGTCGCCCCGAGCCCCTCGCCGATCTCCGTGTACAGCTCGCTGGTTTTGGCATCGTTGAGGAAGAGGGTGGAGCGCTCCGCATCGAGCAGACGCGTGATGGTGGCGATCACCTTGTTCAGCAGGCTGCCGAGTTTGAGCTCCCCGGAAAGTTCCGACACCAGCGTCAGAAACTCCTGCTCGCGAATCCGTTGGCGTTCCGCGTCCTCCAGCAGCAGGCTCCGCTGCACGGACACGCTGGCCTGGCGTGCCATGGCTTCGATCAGGGCCAGGTGGGCCTGGTTGAAGCCCCCGTCGCCCTGGTGGTTTAACACCTGCACAACGCCGATCACCGCTCCGCTGACCGTGCGCAGGGGGGCGCAGGCAATGGTGGTGGTGCGGTAGCCGGTCTGCTCGTCAATGTTCCTTTCAAAGCGAGGGTCGGCATAGGCATCGGCGATCACCGCCCCTTCGCCGCTCTGAAACACATGCCCGGCGACTCCGCGGTCGTTGAGCAGGCGGATTTCCCGGTTGAGGTCGCCCACGCTCTGGCGGCTGTAGAGCTCCTTCGTTTCGGAATCATGCAAAAACACGGTGCCCCGATCGGCATCTGTGGCCTGGGTCACCAGATCGATCAGTCGCCCCAGCTGGCCGTCCAGGGTTTCCTCCTGGGCGACCGCATTGGCCACCTCCAGCAGCAACCGCGCCTCACGCAGGTTCATGGTTGATTGCGGCCAGCGGCTTCCAGGAGCTGCCGCTGGGCCAGGAGTGCCTCCTGCAGATGCCGCAACTGGCTCTGCATCTCGGCCTGGTGCCGCTGCAGCCCCTCCTGATGGTCTGCCTCCCGTTGCTCCAGCTGCTGCCTAAGCACCGCCACCGACCCTTGCAGTTGGCCCTGCTCCGTCAGGGCGTGCACGTCCCGTTGTTGGAGTTGCTGGTCGGCAGCGCTCCGTTGGGTTTCCAGCTCCCGGCGCAGGGCGTCGATGGAGCCGCGCAGTTGGCGGTTCTGCTCCTGTTCATCGGCGAGGGCCCGGGCCAGTCGTTCAGCGGCCTGCCTCTCCTGCTCCTCCAGCTGGGCGCGAAGGGCTTGCACTGTGTGGCGCAGCTGCTGCAGCTCCTGAAGGGCGTCTGCGGTATCCGGTTCGGATTGGGTTGCGCGTGGCTGGTCGGGGGCTGTCACGGTCCTAGACCCGGCTCCTGACATGCCTTAATGATGGCAGATCTGGATTGATCCGCCCAGGCTTCGCGGCGAACCGTCAGGATGACGCCCAGTGTTTGCCCTCCGTCATGGTCTCCTCCCCCGCGATCCCGTTGCTTGAGCTGCCGGTGCTGGGGTCGCGGCGGCTCTCCAATGTGTTGGTGGCCGTGGTGGTGACCACCGGCGGCCTCGGCTTCCTGCTCACCAGTGCGTCCAGCTATCTGGGCACCGACTTGCTGCCCATCGGCCACCCGGCTGAGCTGGTCTGGTTGCCCCAGGGGCTGGTGATGGGGCTGTATGGCTTGGCGGCCATGGCCCTATGCGCCTATCTCTGGACCGTGATCGGCATTGATGTAGGAGCCGGCAGCAACCGCTTTGACCGGCAGGCCGGCACGGCCACGATCAGCCGTCGCGGCTTCCGTCAAATGATCACCGTGGACATCCCCCTGCGTGACATCCAGGCTGTGAAGGTGGAGGTGCGCGATGGCCTCAATCCGCGTCGCCGCCTGGCGCTGAAGGTGCAGGGCCGCCGCGACATGCCCCTCACCCGGGTCGGCGAGCCGATGCCCCTCGCCGACCTGGAGCTCTCGGGCGCCCAGCTTGCCCGCTTTTTGGGCGTGCCCCTGGAGGGAGTTTGATGGCTCGGATCTGGTTGAGCCGCCTGGTGCTGGGCGGGATGTTGCTGCTGGCGCCGCTCACCCTGGTGGCTTGCGCCGCCGACAGCAGCAGCCGTCAGCTGGGTTGCAGTGCTGCGAGCACACCCTGCCTGAGTGGTTCGGCCACCGTGGCACTTCAAACCAGCAAGGGCGAGGTGCAGCTCCAGCTCGACGGCGGCGCGGCGCCTCTGACCGCCGGCAACTTTATTGATCTCGTCAAACGGGGGGTCTACAACGGCACGGTTTTCCACCGCGTGGTGCGCGAGCCAGTGCCGTTTGTGGTGCAGGGTGGGGATCCTGCCAGCGCCGATCCGAAGGTGCCAGCCAGCCAGTACGGCCTGGGCAGCTATGTCGATCCCGCCAGCGGTGAAGCCCGGCTGATTCCCCTGGAGATCAAGCGCAGCGATGAGCCCGAGCCCCGTTACGGCGAACCGGTCACGGCGCCGGGGGTGACCCGTCAACTGGCCCTGGCTCACCAGCGCGGGGCGGTGGCCATGGCCCGCTCCGCCGATCCCAATTCCGCCAGTGCCCAGTTCTATGTGGCTTTGCAGGCCCTGCCCGAGCTCGATGGCCGCTACGCGGTGTTTGGTCGGGTGAGCAAGGGGATGGAGGTCATCGATCAGATCCGCCAGGGGGACAAGATCATCAAGGCCACGGTGGTGGCGGGCGGGACTCTGGTCCAGGGCAAGCCCTAGGCCGGCACCCGTTTGTTGGAGGCCGTCACCTTCAGGAAGGCGGTGTTGACCCCGGAGGCCCGCTCCAGGGCCACCTTGCCGGTGCGGGCGATCTCGAGGATTCCGTAGCTCTCCATCACCTGTTCGAGGGCCACGAGTTTGCCTGGATCGCCCACCACCTCCAGGGTCAGGGCGTCATCGGCCACGTCCACCACATTGGCCCTGAACACCTGCACCAGGTCGAGGATGGCGCTGCGGGTTTCAGCCGGGGCCGACACCTTGAGCAGCATTAGTTCGCGCTCCACGGCGGGAATGCGTGAGAGGTCGATCACCCCGAGCACGTTGACCAGCTTGTCGAGCTGCTTGGTCATCTGCTCGAGAGTGTGGTCATCGCCCTCCACCACCATCGTGAGCCGAGAGATGCCGGCCTGCTCGGCCGGTCCCACCGCCAGGCTCTCGATGTTGAAGCCCCGGCGGGCGAACAGGCCGGAAATGCGGCTCAGGGCCCCGGATTCATCTTCCACCAACACCGAGAGGGTGTGTTTCATCGCCTAAGGAACCCGCTGCGGTGGCTGTGCCCCAAATTACCGCCCGGGGCTGGGAGTGGGTCCGGGCGGGGGGCCGCTCGCCGGCAGTTGCTCCAGCCAGGTGAGCAGGGCAGCGTTGAAGGCTTCCGCCTGTTCGTCGTGGGGGCAGTGGCCACTGCCATCCAGCAACACCAAGGGCAGATCGGGACGCAGCCGCTGCACCTGCTGGGCCACCTGCACCGGCACCAGCCGGTCGCGCTGGCCCCAGATCAGTAGCAGTGGCTGCTGGAGCCGTCGCAGCAGAGCTGGCGCGGTGGCGGCATGGGGGCGCAGGGCCATGGCGATGCTCATGGCCCGGAGGGCGCGAACGGCGCCAGGGCGCCGGGCCGGCCGGGCGATCACCCGGTGCAGGTCGCGGTCGCCGATCACGGGTGTGTTGTAAGCCGACTGAATGCCCAGATCCAGCAGGGGCGAGTGGGCCAGCAGCGGCACCAGCAGTTCCAGCGGCAGCAACCGGCAGAGCACGGTCACCAGCCAGCGCTGCAGCCGCCGCCACCACGGTGGCCGCCGCGGTGGGCTGCTCAGGCTCGTGAGCATCAAGGTGGGGTCCGGCAGGGGGGCCGCCACCACGGCCCGCACCCAGCGGGGAAACAACACGGCGCAGCTGAGGGTCACCAGGCCCCCAAGGGAGTGGCCCACCAGCACCGCTGGTCCCTGCACCACCTGCTCCAGGAAGGCCTGCAGCTGCCTGGCCCAGAGGCGGTTGTCGAGGCGCAGGGCCGGCTGGCTGGAGGCCCCGAAGCCGATCAGATCCAGCCCGTAAACCCGCCAACCGGCGGCGGCGAGCACCGCCGCGTTGCGACGCCAGTGGCCGCTGCCGGCGGCAAAGCCATGCACCAGCACCAGGGCCGGGGCCGCTGCATCCCCCAGCGCCCGCCAGTGGCAGCGCTGCCCGCGCCAGAGCCATTCGGCATGGACGCCCCAATCGGTGCCGCTGCCGGTGGCGCCATCGGCAGGAGCTGGGGGTGCAGGCTGGATTGTCACCGCCACCTCGGGATCTCCTGACAGCACACACCGACGCTCACTATTGCGAAGGGCGGGCCCGGCTGCAGCCTGGTAGCGGCTTTTTCCGGCCGGAGTCGCGTCCCTCCCGCGATCTTGGGGTGCTGCTGGCGGCCTCCCTGGCGGCCCGCGGCCCGCTGCGGGTGCTCGATGCCATGGCTGGCTGTGGCATCCGCGCTCTGCGTTACGGCCTGGAGGCCGGTGCCGAGGCGGTGTGGGCCAATGACGCCGATCCTGATCGGCTGCCCCTGCTGGAGCGCAACCTCGCCGGCCTGTCGGGGTTGCGCTCCAGCGCCCGCACGGCCCAGCACCTGCTGGCGGAGTGCCTGCAGCGCCAGGAGCGCTTCGAGCTGGTGGATCTCGATGGCTTCGGCTGCCCCACGGCCCTGCTGCCGCTCGCCCTGGAGGCGGTGGCCTTCGGCGGGGTGCTCTATCTGGCCAGCACCGATGGGCGCTCCCCCACCGGCCACGACAGGCCGGCCGCGATCCGGTTGCTGGGGGCGTCGGCCCGGGCCCATCCCGCCAGCTGGGAGCTGGCCCTGCGTCTGCAGCTCGGCACGGTGGCGCGGGCGGCCTGGGCGATGGGGCGCGGGGTTGAACCCCTGTTCAGCTTCAGTGAGGGACGCACGTTTCGCACCGCGGTGCGGCTGCGGCGCCGGGCCGGACAGGGCGAGGAGCAGCAGCTCGGCCTGCTGGCCCACTGCCATGGGTGCGGCGCCCAGGAGGTGCAGCCGTTGCTGCGGCTGCGCCAGTGGCAGCCCTGCCTGTGCCCCGCAAGCCAGGCCCAGCCCAGGGTTGCCCAGCCCCTGGCCAAGCAGCCCCTCGCCAAGCAGCCTTTGGCGATCAGTGGGCCTCTCTGGATCGGCCCGCTGCAGGATCCGGCGCTGCTGGCTGCGATGGCCAGCCTCGGCGAAACCCTGCCCGGCAGCCTCGGCGCTGCGGGTGCCCGCTTGCTGGGCCAGCTGGCGGCAGATCCCGGCGTGCCGCCCGTTTGCTGGCCGACGGCTGAGATCGCCCGCCGGCTCAGTTGCGGCCCACCGCCCTTGGCGGCCCTAGTGGCTGCCTTGCAGGACGAGGGCTGGGTGGCGCTGGCCAGCGGCGTGATGCCGGCTCAGCTGCGCAGCGACGCGCCCTGGGGCGTGATCCTGCAGATCGCCCAGCGGTTGGCCACCTCGGCCGCTGGCGCTGCTAAATAGGAGTGCCTCTCGCCCACCGGCCCATGGCCTCTGAAATCTTCGGCACCGCAGCCCTGTTCTGGGTGCTGATTCCCGTGGGGCTGGCCGGTGGTGCCCTGTTGCTGAAATTGGCCGACAAAGACTGACGACCACCCACCGAAGCGCCCTCTGCTCCCGGCTCGACCCAGCCGACTCCTAGGCTCAGGCCCGCTTGAGCGTTGGCGATGCAGGTTCTGGTGGTTGGCGGAACGGGCACTCTGGGGCGTCAGGTCGCCCGCCGAGCCCTCGACGCCGGGCACCAGGTGCGCTGCATGGTGCGCTCGCCCCGCAAGGCGTCCTTCCTGCAGGAATGGGGCTGTGAGCTCACCCGCGGCGACCTGCTGGAGCCCGACAGCCTGGCCTATGCCCTCGAAGGGCAGGACGCGGTGATCGACGCGGCCACCGCCCGGGCGACCGACTCCGGTAGCGCCTACGACATCGACTGGAGTGGCAAGCAGAACCTGTTTGCGGCCTGCCAGGCCGCCGGTGTGAAGCGGGTCGTCTTCGTCTCGCTGCTGGATGCGCATCAGCACCGTGATGTCCCCCTGATGGACATCAAGGCCTGCACCGAAGACTGGTTGATGGCTTCGACTTTCGACTACACGATCCTGCGGGGCGTGGCCTTCATGCAGGGCGTGATCAGCCAGTTCGCCATTCCCGTGCTGGAAAGCCAGACGGTGTGGGTGAGTGGTTCGCCCACCCCCATCGCCTACATGAACACCCAGGACATGGCCCGCTTTGCCGTGGCTGCTCTGGAGCATCCCCAGACCGTGCGTCAGGCCTTTCCGGTGGTGGGTCCGCGCGCCTGGACCACCAGTGAAATCACCCAGTTGTGTGAGCGCTTCACCGGCAAGGAGGCCCGCACGTTCCGCGTGCCACCGGCCCTGCTTGGCCTGATGCGGTCGGTGACCGGCTTCTTCGAAGCCAGTTTGAACGTGGCCGAGCGGCTGGCCTTTGAGGCGGTGACCGGTGGTGGTACGGCCCTCGACGCACCGATGGAGGTCAGCTACGAAGCCTTTGGTCTCGACCCGGCTGAAACCACAGGCCTGGAGGCCTATCTCAAGGAGTACTACGACACGATTCTGCGGCGACTGCGGGAGATGGAATCGGATCTCGACAAGGAAGCCAAGAAGAAGCTGCCCTTCTGAGACCAGCTTGGCGCCAGTGCGCCTGTACTATTGGCGCGTCGCTCGGATGCGTGCATGTCGGTTGCCCAGATCAAAAACCTGCAGCGCCGTCTGGCGAACCTCGAGGCCGAGGCGATCGAGGAGCTCAACCGGGCCTGCGGCCACGAGCTTTGGCAGGCCCTGGGTTTCGATGCCTTCGACACCCTTGAGGATGGCGACCGTCGTGCTCGGGCGAACTACTACTACGGCCAGTTGCAGACGGTGCGGGAGTTAAAAGAAGTGGTGGGCTGAGATCTGGGCGATTTTCGACTCGTCACAAAAAGCCGAGTTGTTACCCCGAGTTGTTACCCCTCGTTCCCTGGTGAGCGATCTGATCGCCTGTGTAGAGGAGGTGCAACTTGGCGGGGAAAGGCCCCTTCATTTGCTTGGCGCAGGTCTTTGCTTCAAGGGCATGCCTGACCCCCGCTTCAACGAGAAACCAGGCAACGGCCCCGGCATGGGGGTCAATGGAACCAGCGAAGAAGCGTTGTTGGCCTGGGAAATTTCGACCAAAAACCTCAGCCGGGTTTGATTGACCTTAAGCAGGCAGTTGGTGGGGAACCTTTCCAACCCACCCCTCCCTCCAAAGCCACGCCGTCCGTGCTCTGTCATCGCAACATCCCTAGAGGAGCTATCTGACAGAGAACTAACCCGCCGGTTCCGACCACGCATCTGGTCGAATAGGAGCTGCTATCTGCCAGCCGCTGGAGTAGACGTAGAACAGGCGTCCTTAATCAGCAGCATGGATCTGATCGACCACCTTGAGACCCTTGCTGCTAGGGCAGAGCAAACCGGCGAAAGCCTCACCAACGAGGAAGCCACCAAGATGGCCCTCATTGCCCCCTTCATCCAGGCGCTGGGGTACGACATCTTCAACCCCACCGAGGTAAAGCCAGAGTTCAGCGCTGACCTACCAGGCATCAAGCAGGGCGAGCGGGTGGACTATGCGGTGCTGGAGAACGGCATTCCAAAGATCCTGATTGAGGCCAAGCCCTATCGAACCGACCTCAGGAGTGCTGAAAAGGGGCAGCTGTCTCGCTACTTCCAGGCCACACACGCCCGTATCGGCATCCTAAGCAACGGCAGGCAGTTCCTGTTCTTCTCAGACCTTGACCGTCAGAACCTGATGGATGAGAAGCCCTTTGCTGAGATCGATCTGTCTGATCTGAAGGCCGCCCCGCTGGAGCAGATCAAGCAACTCTCCAAGTCGATGTTCGATCTCGAGACCCTGCTCTCCACAGCAGAGCGGCTGAAGTACCTGCGGGGCGTGAAGGAGGAGATAAGAGCCGAGCTGTCTGACCCCAGTGACTGGCTTGTGCGGGAGATGGCCCGGCGGGTCCACACAGCAGAAAGAGTGTCAGGCCAGCTGCTTGAGAAGTTCAAGCCGATTGTCGTGGACGCCATCAAAGCAGTCATTAATGACCGCATCACCGACCGACTTAGCTCTGCAATGGAAGCAGAGAAGGCCACTGCTGCTGTAGAAGAGCCTGCAGAAAGCTCGATCCTAGAAGAGATCTCTGATGGCACCGAGTTCACTGAGGAAGAGCGAGAGGGCCTGTATGTAGTAAGAGCAATTTGTGCCAGTGAAATCGACCCAGGACGCCTTAGCGAGAAGGACACAAAGACCTACTGCAACATTCTGCTAGATGGGAACAACTGGAAGTCGATTCTGCGTATGCACTTCAATGGGGCGACCAAGCGGCTAGAAATCTTCGATGAAGCCGAACCGAAGATGCTGCAGCTGGAAAAGGTGTCAGACATATACCAGCAC
>JBIPLV010000010.1:0-30842 GCA_044369475.1 Cyanobium sp.
CCAGTTGTTCAGCAGCGGCATCGACCAGCTGGAACCGCTGCGGGCCCACACCCTGGGTCGGATTGCCGACCTGCGTCCCGTGATCCTGGCCGAATGCCAGAAGAAACGGGTCAATCCGATGCTGGTTGCCGCCGTGCTCTTCGATGAGATGCGCCATGCCAAACCCGGCGAAGACCTCCCGCTGGCGGCCCACTCCGGCCTGTTCAGCACCCACGGACCGGCCCAGATCGGCCTCGGGGAAATGGTGCACCAGGGTCTGCTGAAGCCCAACGCCTCCGACGCCGAAATCAGCCGAGCCCGAGACACCTTGCTCGATCCCGAGCGCAACGTGGAGCTGCTGGTGGGCAAATTCGCACGGCTCAGCCAGGAGCTCAAGCTGCCGAATCGCGCGCTCCAGGCCAGCGTCAGCCAGCGGGATGCCAAGGCTTTGGCCACCCTCGCCTACCTGCACAACGGCAAACTTGACTACCCCCGCCGCGTCCTGCGCACGATGCAGGATGCCGAGCTGCACGCCCTCATGTACGCCCGCCGCAAAGCGGCACCTGCCCCGCTGATCTGATCAGCCCTGATCTGATCAGCGTTCACAGAGCATTCCCAGGTTCTGGAGACGCTGCTGCAAGGCTGACCACTGAAAACTGCGGGGATCGGCCCGCTCCCCGCCCAGATCCACGGCCCGATGGGTGGTGATGTGCTCGGCAGGGATCCCGTAGCGCTGCATCCAGCCAGCCAGTAGAGCCGCCAAGGCGTCGTACTGGGCGGCGGAGTAGCCGCTGTGGCTTGGATTCTGATCTTCGCCGTCGAGGGGCGTCTCCAGGCTGACGTGCAAGGCGAAGTTGTTGACGGAGCCGTTCGCCTTGGCATTGGTCACCACCCAGCGGCCATTGAAGGCCGAATTGCCGGCACCAAAGGCGCGCTTGGCAGGATCCAGCACGTGCACCACCGAGCCATCCCCACCAATCAGGATGTGGTAGCTCACCTGATCCTGATCGCGAGGATGGGGAGTGAGGAAGGTGTTGATGGCCGAGCCGATTCCGTACACCGTCTCGTGCAGCACCACCAGCTGGGGGGTGGGATCGATGGGATTGCCATAGGCATCCCGAATGAACCGCTCGCCGTAGTTGGTGGGGTGGATCTGGACTCGGGCCGGCGAGGTCTGCACCTTGCTGACCAGCTGCTGCAGCCGGGTGCGTTGGGTGGGATCGGTAATCGTGCAACTGGTCCGCAGGGGCGATTGCCAGCTGGCCTGTCTCGGCGGGCCCGGGGCCGCACGCCGGCCTGGCTCCGGAGACGCTGGCCTCTGTCGCACCTCCTCCAGCAGCTCCAGCAGGCTGGGGCTCTTGCGTCCGCCGCTGGGTTCTGCCGACAACTCACGGGCCAACCAGCCCACTCCGCCCAGGGCGACCATGGCACCTGCGGCCAGGGCAAGCCAGAGCGTGCGGGGGGAAGGGGTCATGGCACCTCCAGGGTCAGCCACCGCTGGCGCTGGGGTGCCGTCGCTTCGGCGGAAGCGGGGTCAAGATCCAGAGTCCAGCGCTCCACGGCTGGCGCCTCGGGCAGGAGGGTGGTGGTGCGCACCCGTCCGTCCCGGCAAAACAGCAGTGCGAGTCCCCTCAGAGGAAGCACCGGCTGCAGCAGATCCATCACGTCGTCGACGCTGCGCACCCGCACGCCATCGAGGGCCAGCCATTCATCACCAACGGCCAGGCCCGCTCGCTCAGCCGGGCCATCGCGGACGACCCGCTGCAGCGTCAGGCCAGCGGCCCCAGCCTCCAGCCGGCAGCCCAACTCCTGGCTGCGGGCCAGCTCAGGTTCCAGCCGCAGGCCCACATCCGCCAGATAGGCCTGCAGCGGTGGATCGTCGCAGCTGTTGAGCCACTGCGGCAGCAGCACGGCCAGATCGGCGGCATGGCGGGCAAAGGCGTTGATCAGATCCACGTCCCGGTAGCCCCGGCCCCCAGACCCATGGCTGGCCCACAGCTCTCGCAACACCTGGGGCAGGCAAGCCCCAACGCGGCGCAGGTGCAAATCCAGCACCAGGGCCAGCACCGCTCCCTTGAGGTAGTAGCTGATCTGACTGTTCGGCGAATAGGCATCGGGCCGGTAGAGCTTCACCCAGGCCTCCTCGCTACTGGAGCGCAAGCTCTGCACCCGCCGGCCTGGACTGAGCAGGTAACGGCTCAAGTCGGCGCCCAGATCCTCGAGCACCTCCTGCTCGGTGCTGCAGCCGGCGCTGAGGGGCAGCAACTGATCGACATAGCTGGTCACGCCCTCGGCGAACCAAAGCGTCGGCACCACCACCGCCTGGTCGTAGCGGTAGGGGGTGAGCTCGGCGGGCCGCAGCCGCCGCACGTTCCACTGATGCAGGTACTCGTGGGCGGCCAGTTGCAGAAACTTGCGGCGCCCCTCCGGCTTTGCCAGAGCCCGCCGACCAAACTGCAACACCGTGCTGAGATCGTGCTCCAGGCCGCCATAGCCGCTGTCGGTGAGGTGCAGCACAAACAAGTAGTGCTCCGCGGCTGGCCGCTCCACCCCCATCAAGCGGCAACAGGCCAGGCAGACCTGCTCGAGATCCTTGAGCCAGAGCGGATCAGCGTCCACAGGATCACCCCCCTGCAGATTGGCGCCCCAGCTCACCCAGCGGTGAGGCACGCCGGCAACGCTGAAGGCGTGGGCGCGGTGGGGACCGGCCTCGACCGGCGTGTCCAACAGTTGATCGAAGTCGCGGGCCAGCCAGCCGCCGCCGGCTTCACCCCCGGTGGCATCAACCTGCGGGGCCTCCGGCAGGGGCACGAAGGCCTGCCACCCAGGTGGCAGCTGAAGCTGCAGGCGGTGGGGCGTCCAGCGCTCCCCCTCCACCTCCAGGGCCACCGCCGCCAGGGCCAGAAAGCCATGGTCGCCATCGAGATGGCAGGTGCGCACCGTGAGCTCGCTGGCGAGCACCGCGTAGTGGATCTCCAGGGGCGCAAGGCTGGCCAGCTCGAGCTGCCAGCGGCTCGGAGTGAGGCGACTGGGCTCGAGAGTCTGCCCCCCCTGCCTGACTGTCAGCCCCTCAAGCTGGCGGACGTAGTCACGAATCAGGTAGGAGCCCGGGGTCCAGGCCGGCAGAGTCAGGCGCAGACATGAACGGCTCGGGGTGTGGCTGAGGCGCACCCGCACCAGGTGCTGGTGGCAGGCCGTGAGATCCAGATGAAACGTCGGCACGGGCTCTGGCGCGGGCTCTGGCACAAGCAGGCATCAAAGTGCCAGGCGCACCTGGGCCCCCGACAGCTGGCTGGCCGCCTCTCGCAGGGCCATCTCAGCGGCATAGCGGCGGGTGATGGCGCCCAGCAGCCGCTGCAGGGCCTGGGAGCGGCTCAGCCGCTGCAGATCCCCCACCAGGGCAAGGGATCCATCCGTGTGGCGCGTCCAACCGAGCCGCTCACCACTCGCAAGGGTGACCTGCAACTCCACAGGTTGGGTGTCGCCGGCAAAGCCCTCGAGCTGGCCGCCCCACTCGGGGGCATGGCCCAGGGCCGCCAGGCTGGCTGCGAGTCCCTCGGCATCGCGAAGCACGGTTGGCAGGATGGAGAGGTGGGACACGGCACAATGCCCGCTTTTTCAGACCCTAGCGATCAAGGGCCCTGCGTCCAGTGGCCGTTGGCACAGGATTGCCCGAACGCCCAGGCAGCGGCCTGGGCACCGGAGCCCGGCCCCCTGCGGCTGGGGGTGCTGGCCTCCGGCGCCGGCAGCAACTTCGAGGCCCTGGTGCTGGCCTGCCGGCAGGGCAACCTTCAGGCCGATGTGGCCCTGTTGGTGGTGAACAACAGAGGCTGCGGCGCCCAGCAGCGGGCCGAGCGGCTGGGCGTTCCCTGCCAGCTCCACGATCACCGGAACCATCCCAGCCGACAACACCTCGACCGGGTCCTAGTGGACAGCTTTCAGGAGGCTGCCGTGGATCTGGTGGTGATGGCGGGGTGGATGCGGGTGGTCACCCCCATCCTGATCGGCGCCTTCTCAGACCGGCTGATCAACATTCACCCCTCCCTGCTGCCCAGCTTCCGAGGCCTTGATGCCGTTGGTCAGGCCCTGGCGGCCGGGGTGACCCTGGCCGGCTGCACGGCCCACCTGGTGAGCGAGGAGGTGGATGCCGGCAAAATTTTGGTGCAGGCGGCCGTGCCCGTGCTGGCTGGCGACAGCCACGCCAGCCTCAGCCGCCGGATTCAGGTGCAGGAGCACAGGATCCTGCCCCTGGCGGTCGCCCTGGCGGCTCAGGGATAGAAGGGCAACAGCGGCAGACCCAGTGTGGGCTCAAAGCCCGCCATCAGATTGAGGCACTGCACCCCCTGGCCCGCCTGGCCCTTCAGCAGGTTGTCGATCGCGCCCATCACGATCAATTGGCCTGTGCGGGGATCAACCTGCACCGACAGCAGGGCCCGGTTGGTTTGGCGCACCCACTTGGTGGAGGGATAGGTGCCCACCGGCAGCACCTCCACGCAGGGGGCTTGGCGGTAGGCCGAAGCCAGCAGGGTGGCGCAGTCTTCTGCCGTGAGGCCCGGATCCCGCAGGCGGCAATACACGGTGGCCAGCAAACCCCGCACCATCGGGATCAGGTGGGGCGTGAACTGCAGCTGAATCTCGCGACCGGCCACCCGACCAGCCATCTGCTCGATCTCGCTGGTGTGGCGGTGGCCCACAACGCCATAGGGAGCCACCGCCTCGGAGCACTCGGCCAGCAACAAGTGCTCCTTGGCGGCCCTGCCGCCGCCGGAGGTGCCGGTCTTGGCGTCGATGACGATGCCTCCGGTGTCGATCAAGCCCTGCTTCAAAAAGGGCAGCAGTCCCAACAAAGACGCGGTGGGGAAGCACCCAGGGGCGGCCACCAGGCGGGCGCGACGGATCGCATCCGCCTCCCACTCCGGGAGCCCGTACACAGCCTCACGGCACAGGTCACCGTCGCTGCGGGGCACCTGGCGAGCCTCGGTGGCATACACCTCTTGCCACTGGGCCAAGGAGCTGTAGCGGTAGTCGGCGGAGAGATCCACCACCCGCACGCCGCGCTCCAGCAGGGGAGGCACCAGCTGGGCCGCCAGGCCATTGGGCAAGCTGAGCACCACCAGATCCGCCGCCTCGGCGATGGCGTCGGGCTCCGGGGTCTGCACCACCGGGTCACCAGCCAGGGGCAGGAAGGGCACCAGTTCGCTCCAGCGCTTGCCACTGCTGCGCTCACCGCCCAGGAACGTGACCTCGAGGGCCGGGTGTTGGTGCAACAGCCGCAGGGTTTGAAGCCCGCCGTAACCACTGGCCCCGATTACCGCAACGCGCTTGTTGGCCATGGCAGAGCCCCGGGGAAGGACGACCCGGGCTTTATAAAGGATGATTGCGCCAGGGCTCACGCCCCACCCGCACTCCGTTGACCCTCCTGCGCGACCAGCCCCTCCCCTCCCAGGACCCCGGCATCCGTTTCGACTCGATCGCCGATGCCCTGGCGGCGATCCGCAACGGCGAGTCGATCGTGGTGGTCGACGACGAGAACCGCGAAAACGAGGGCGACCTGATCTGCGCGGCCCAGTTCGCCACGCCCGAGCAGATCAACTTCATGGCCATCGAGGCACGGGGCCTGATCTGCCTGGCGATGGAGGGTGAACGGCTCGATGCCCTCGATCTGCCTCTGATGGTGGATCGCAACACCGACAGCAACCAGACCGCTTTCACCGTGAGCGTGGATGCGGGTCCTGAGAACGGGGTGAGCACCGGCATCTCCGCGGAGGATCGGGCCCGCACCATCCAAGTGGCGATCCATCCCCACACCCGTCCCAACGATCTGCGCCGTCCCGGCCACATCTTTCCGCTGCGGGCCAAGCAAGGCGGGGTGCTAAAGCGGGCTGGTCACACCGAAGCAGCGGTCGATCTGGCCCGTCTAGCCGGCCTCTACCCAGCCGGGGTGATCTGCGAGATCCAGAACAGCGACGGCTCGATGGCACGGTTGCCGCAGCTGGCGGTGTACGCCCGGCGCCACGGATTACGGCTGATCAATATCGCCGACCTGATTCGCTATCGCCTCGACACCGAGCGCTTTGTGCGCCGCCAGGCGGAAGCCACCTTGCCCAGCGCCTTTGGCGATTTTCGCGCCATCGGCTACCGCAACGAGCTCGATGGCAGTGAGCACGTGGCGATCGTCAAAGGACAGCCCGAGCGGGCTGAAGCCCCGGTGTTGGTGCGGGTGCACAGCGAATGCCTCACCGGCGATGCCTTCGGCTCCCTCCGCTGCGACTGCCGGCCCCAACTGGAAGCCGCGCTGCGCATGATCGAAGCGGACGGCGAAGGGGTGGTGGTGTATCTGCGCCAGGAGGGACGCGGCATCGGCCTGATCAACAAGCTCAAGGCCTATTCCCTCCAGGACACCGGTCTCGACACAGTTGAGGCCAACGAACGCCTCGGCTTCCCCGCCGACCTGCGCAACTACGGCGTGGGCGCCCAGATCCTCAGCGATCTGGGGGTGAACCGCCTCCGCCTGATCACCAACAACCCGCGCAAGATCGCTGGCCTGGGCGGCTACGGCCTGCAGGTGGAAGACCGGGTCCCGCTGGTGATGGATCCCGGCAGCCATAACGCCGCCTACCTCCAAACCAAGCGCATCAAGTTGGGGCACCTGATGGGGGACGGGCCGTCCTGCCCCATCGGTGGGCCCACGGCGGTGCTGGCCTGGCACAGCGCAGCGCAGCAGCACGACACAGCTGAGGAGCTCAACACGGTGGCGATTGCCGCCCAGCTGGACATGCTCCAGCAGTGGGCGCAGGCGCAGGGGCTGCAGGTGGAGCGTGAAGAGCACCCGCGCCTGCTGGCCCTGCTCAACCAACCGGCGCTGGCGGTGGTGCTCAGCGGCCTCGACCAAACCCGTGGTGGCGTGGGCGCCGTCGGGGCAGCCCTCAGCCAGATGGCGCACTGGAGCCATACCAGTGCCGTCAGCCTGCTGCTGGCTCCGGATGCGCAACGGAGCAGTCACCCCAGCGCCGATCTGGAGCCCGAGCAGCGCTCCCTCAGAGAACTGGGCGCCGAGCTGAAGGTTCAACCCGGCGCCTTTCTGGTCTGGCGCTGACGCAGTCCTGGCTGAACTGCCTTCAGTCCTGAATCGTCACCTTGGCGATGCGGCTGCCGTTCTTGAGGGCAAGCACCACGTCCATGTTGCCGGTGTGGCCAAACACGGTGTGAACACCATCGAGGTGGGGCTGGGCGCCATGGCAGATATAAAACTGCGAGCCGCCAGTGTTCTTGCCGGCGTGGGCCATCGCCAGGGTGCCGGCTTGATGCTTCTGGCTGTTGATCTCACAATCGATCTGATAGCCGGGGCCACCGGTGCCAGCCATGCCGCGGGAGCCCTCCCGGCTATTGGGGCAGCCGCCCTGGGCCATGAAGCCGGGGATCACGCGATGGAACGCCAGACCGTCGTAGAAGCCCTCCTTGGCGAGCTTGGTGAAGTTGGCCACAGTGTTGGGAGCATCGCTCTCGAACAGGTCAAGTTCGATGGTTCCGGCCTCGGTCTCCATCACGGCTTTGGTCACGGTTGCTGCGCGTAAAAGCCGACTGTATGGGGTAGGCGGAAACGATGAGCCGAAACGATGAGCTGAAACGGTCTGCTGAGAAGGTGAGGTGAAACCGCGTGCTGAAAATGGAGGGCCATGCGGTCACTTCGCCGATGAGCAGCCCCACGTCCGACGCGCCCAGCGGTCTCGATCTGAGCCGAGCCCGGCTTGGAATCCTGGGAGGCAGTGGCCTCTACTCGATGGAGGGGCTGGAGGATGTGCAGGAGCTGACGCTCGACACGCCCTATGGGGCTCCCTCCGATTCCCTGCGACTGGGCAAAATCGGCGATCTGGAGGTGGTGTTCCTGGCCCGCCACGGCCGGCACCACAGCCACACCCCCACGGAGGTGCCCTACCGCGCCAACCTCTGGGCCCTGCGCTCCCTGGGCGTGCGCTGGATCCTGTCCTTGTCAGCAGTGGGATCCCTCCAGGAGCAGTTTCGCCCGCTCGACATGGTGGTGCCGGATCAATTCATCGATCGCACCCACCAGCGCCCGCTCAGCTTGTTTGGCGAGGGACTGGTGGCCCACGTGGGCTTCGCCGATCCGTTCTGTCCAGTGCTCAGCCGGCTGCTGGCCGACGTGGGCGAAAGCCTGATGCCCGCCGGCCGCCAACTGCACCGCGGCGGCACCTACCTCTGCATGGAGGGTCCGGCCTTCTCCACCCGCGCCGAATCGGAGCTCTACCGCTCCTGGGGCTGTGCCGTGATCGGCATGACCAACCACACCGAAGCGCGCCTGGCCCGGGAGGCTGAGATCGCCTACGCCACCCTGGCGATGGTGACCGACTACGACTGCTGGCACCAGGAACACGCCTCGGTGACGGTGGAGATGGTGATTGCCAACCTTCACGCCAACGCCAGCCTGGCCCAGCAGATCGTGCGGCTAGCTGCCCAGCGGGTAGCGGCCCAACGCCCAACCAGCAGCGCCCACCAGGCCCTGCGACACGCCCTGATGACGCCTAGGGAGCAGGTGCCGGCCGACACCCGCCGCCAGGTCGACCTGTTCACGGCGCCCTACTGGGGCCCCTTCAGCTGAGCGCCGCAGGCCTGCAGGGCAGCCCGCAGGCTGGGGCCGTGGCGCTCGAGATGGGCTGAGGCAGCTGCCGCCTCGAGTCCCGAGATCGCCATCAGCAGGGCGAGCTTCACCGAACCAGCCGCCTGCTCCAGCAGCAGGGCGCCCTGCTCGCGGCGCACCCCGGCCAGGTCCTGCAGGATGCGCAGGGCCCGATCTTCGAGCTTGGTGTTGGTCACGGCCACATCCACCATGCGGTTGCCGTGCACCTTGCCAAGCCGCACCATCACACCGGTGGACAGCAGGTTGAGGGCCATCTTGGTGGCGGTGCCGGCCTTCAACCGGGTGGAGCCGGCCAGCAGCTCAGGGCCCGTCAGCAGACGGATGTCGATGTCGCAGGGCATGGGGGCCTGGTTCGCGGGCACGCAAGCCATGGCGATCGCCAGGGCACCGATGGCCTGGGCGTGGCGCAACGCACCGTGCACGTAGGGAGTGGTGCCGCCGGCGGCGATGCCCACCAGGCAATCGCCTGAGCCGAAGCCCCGCTCCTCCAGATCGTGCTGGCCAGCATCGGCCAGATCCTCCAGCCCCTCCGAACTGCGCAGCAGGGCGGGAGCCCCGCCGGCAAGCACACCCTGCACCAAGTCCGGCGCCGTGCAGAAGGTGGGCGGGCATTCGGCCGCATCAAGCACCCCCAGCCGCCCTGATGTGCCGGCGCCCAGATAGAAGAGCCGCCCGCCGCTGGCGAGTCGCGTCGCAATGGCATCCACGGCAGCCGTCAAGGCTGGAGCCGCCGCCTCGAGGGCCCGTTGGGGCTCACGGTCGTTGGCGCAGAACAGAGCCACCAACGCATCGGTGGGCAGCTGGTCGAGCCGCTCGCTGAGGGGATTGGCCTGTTCGGTGAGCAGGTGGCCGCGGTCGGCACCGGCCGCAGAGCGGTTCACAGCAAGCCCTCGAGCTGACGGCGAAAGGCCTCCAGGCTGGGATCACCGCTGCCATCGGCAGTCTCGGCCGCCTGCTGCTCCTGCCAGTTGGCGACATCCATGTTGCGCTCGGGCGGCGCAATCAGCAGGCGCTCTTCGGCGCTCTGGGGCAGGAACCCTGCCGGCACAAACCGTGCCTCGTAGCCCGCCTCGGAGCAGAAAAGTTCCATCTCCTCCCGGTCGAGGGGCTCCACGGTGGGCACGGGAAAGTCCTGGGCCTCCAACAGGCCGGCGTACCGCTCCGCGTCATCGCGGTCCTCAAACAGCAGCACCACGGTGCGGCCGTTGAGCTCCAGCGAATGGATGCCTTCCTGGTCACTTCCTGCATCGAACAGCAGCACATGCACCGGCATGGATCGCGACAAGGGGCAGAGGCCCCTCAGTGTGTCACCGGTGCAGGCCGTGGGGCCTACGGGCGGTCGGGATCGTCGGCCAGTTCCTGCAGGCGGCGATACAGCGCGGCTTCGGCGTCGCCCAACTCCTCGGGCACCACGATGCGCACCTCCACCAGCTGGTCGCCACGCTGCTCGCCCCACTCCTGGCCCCGGCCTCGCAGGCGCAGCAGTCGGCCGCTCGAGGAGCCCGGCGGCACCCGCAGCTTCACCGGCCCCCGCAGGGTTGGCACCACCACCTCGGCGCCCAGGGCTGCTTCCGCTGGGCTGAGCTCCAAGGGGTAGAGCACCCGCAGGCCATCGATGCGCAGCCCCTCCTCGGTACGCACGCGCAACTGCAGGAAGTGGTCGCCGCCACCGGGGGTCACCCCCGCTAGCCGCAGCCGCCAGCCATCGCCCGCCAGGGGTGGGGTCCAGACCTCCACCGCCGTGCCATCGGCGAGCTCCAGCTCCACCCGCTCCCCCTGCAAGGCCTGCTCAGGACTGAGCTCCACCAAGCTCTCTTGGTCGCTCGAGGCCTGCACCGGCGGGGGTGGAGGTGGCGAGGCCGTCACCGAGCCCGAGGCCTCGCGCTCGTGTCCCTGTGGTTCCGCGTCGAGCTCCGGGGCTGCCACGTCGTCGCGTTCGGCGGACTCAGCATCGGCGCTGGTGGGCCGACGGGAACGGCGCCGCTCACCGAACAGGGCATGGAGGTACTCTTCGAAGTCCGGAAAGCCTGTGGCGAAGGGATCCTGCGGCTCGCGGCCGGGGGCCTCACCACCAGGATCACCGGCCTCCCAGGCCTGGCGGCGGCGTGGGTCGGACAGCACCGCATAGGCCTCGTTGACCAGCTTGAAGCGCTCCTCCGCCAGCGGGTCATTGCCGTTGAGGTCCGGATGCCAGCGGCGGGCCTGGGCGCGAAAGGCCCGCTTGAGACTGCTGGCGTCGGCGCCGGGCTCTAGGCCCAGCACCGACCAGTAGTCCGTCGGGGCGGCGGGGCTACGCGTCACCGGTAGGACCCGTCTCCCCAGGGGTCGTCGTTAACCCGGGGCGGGCGCTCACGCACCAAAGCTTCGGGTTCGCGATAGGGAGGTTCCCTGTAGCTGGGCTCGCGATAAGCGGGCTCACGGTCGTAGCGGGAGGGGGGCATGGCCCAGGGGTCGCTGCCGGGGCGGTTCCAGTCGTCCCAGTCGTCATCGGCAAACAACTCATCCTTGAGGGAGCCCAGGGTGTTTTTGAGGCCCTGCAGCGGGCCCTGCTCGGCCTTGCGCTCACTCAACAGGCGCCGGTTGAGACCAAACAGGGCCTCCTGCAGCTGGCTCACCGCCAATTCCAGCTCCACCAGGTCGTCGGCAGTGAGCAGGTCCTGCACGTCCCGCAGGGCCATCTCCACCGAGCGTTGCTGCCGCTCGGCGCCATAGGGCCCGAGCTCCAGGGCGGCATCCCTGAGCCGGCGCTCCGCCTGGGCCACGAGGGTCTGGGCCCGGTTGCGACGATCGATCTCGGACCGCTTGCGGCGATCTTCGCTGGCCTTCTGCTCCGCCTCCTCGATCAGCTTCGTGATCTCCTCCTCGCTGAGGTTGGAGCCGCCCTGGATGCTGACGCTCTGCTGGCGGCCGGTGGTGCGATCGGTGGCTGACACCTGCAGCAAGCCGTTGGCGTCGATGTCAAACGAGACCTGCACCTGGGGCACGCCCCGGGGCGCCGGCGGGATGCCAGACAAACGGAAGCGGCCCAGGCTCTTGTTGCCCTCCGCCATCTGCCGCTCCCCCTGCAGCACATGGATCTCCACCGAGCTCTGGTTGGCCTCGGAGGTGCTGAACAGGTCGCTCTTGCGCACCGGAATGGAGGTGTTGCGAGGAATCAACACCTTCATCACGCCGCCGATCGTCTCAAGACCCAGCGAGAGGGGCGTGACGTCGTTGAGCATCAAATCGCGCAACTCGCCAGTGAGGATGCCGGCCTGCACCGCAGCGCCGATCGCCACCACTTCATCGGGGTTGACCGACTGGCAGGGCTCAAGGGGGATGAGGGTGCGGACCATCTCCTGAACCATCGGCATGCGGGTGGAGCCACCCACGAGCACGACATCGTCGATATCGTCCGCCGCCAGGCCGGAATCGCGCAGGGCTCGCTGCACCGGCCGCAGCAGCCGGTCGAGCAAGTCGGGGCAGAGGCCCTCGAACACCCGGCGCTCGAGGGTGGTTTCGATGTGCAGCGGCCCGTCGGGTCCAGTGGCGATAAAGGGCAGGGAGAGGGGCGTGCTTTGTACACCGCTGAGCTCGATCTTGGCCTTCTCCGCGGCTTCGGTGAGGCGCTGTAGCGCCTGGCGATCGCGGCGAAGGTCGATGCCGTGCTCCACCTGGAAGGCATCAGCCAGCCAGTCGACGATGCGGCGGTCCCAGTCGTTGCCCCCCAGCTGGGTGTCTCCACTGGTGGCTTTCACATCGAAAACCCCCTGGGCGATGCGCAGCACCGACACATCGAAGGTGCCGCCGCCCAGGTCGAACACCAGCACCCGCTTCACCGTGCTGCGGTCGAAGCCGTAGGCGAGGGCCGCTGCCGTGGGCTCGTTGATGATGCGCTCGACGCTGATGCCCGCCAGCCGGCCGGCATCCCGGGTGGCCTGGCGCTGGGCATCGTTGAAATAAGCCGGCACGGTGATCACCGCCGCCTCCACGGGCTCGCCCAGATAGGTGGCGGCGTCGTCGCAGAGCTTGCGCAGCACACTGGCCACGAGCTCTTCCGGGGCGTACTCACGCTCGGTGGCCGGACAAACCACCCGCACATTGCCCTGCTCGTTGGCCCGCACCGTGTAGGGCACCGACAGGCTGCCCTCCTCCAGTTCGTCCCACTGGCGCCCCACAAAGCGCTTGAGATTGGCAAAGGTGTTCCGCGGGTTGAGCACCAGCTGGCGGCGCGCCAATTGGCCCACCAGCAACTCCTGGTCGCGGCTGAAGCCCACCACTGACGGGGTCGTGCGGCCGCCCTCGGCGCTGGCGATCACCTGGGGACGGCCACCTTCCAGCACGGCCACCACCGAATTGGTGGTACCCAGGTCGATGCCGACTATCCGGGACATGAGTCCCCGCCCATTGAAGTCCGCAGCCAGGAAACCCGTCGACCCATGAAACCGGCTGGCGTAGCCCCGCGCTGTGGAGCCCCAAAACTACCGGGCCTCCAGACGTTAATCACCACTTAAACCCCCATGCGAGGCGCAGTTCGTAGATTTCAAGGGGATTGGCTAACTCCGCGCTGACCGATGCAAAGCCTCGCAATTCCATGCTGACGGATCCCAACCTTGCCCCGAACGCCGATGCGTTCACCCTGCGTCGCCGGCCCCCGACCGAAAAGCTGGTGGATCTCGGGTTCCGGCAGCTCACGCTGCTGCTGGCCTCCACGGTGGCCATCGTCTTGCTGGGCATCTTCCTAACGGTGTTCCAAGGGGCCCGGGAAGCGATCGCCACCTTCGGGGTGAACTTCATTACCACTTCCAATTGGGACCCGGTCAACGAGCAGTACGGGGCTTTCGTCGCCATTTACGGCACCTTGGTGAGCTCCCTGCTTGCCCTACTGATCGCCGTGCCCCTGGGGGTGGGCACGGCGATCTTCATCACCGAAGACCTGATCCCCACCGCCCTCCGGGATGCTATCGGCCTGATGGTTGAGCTGCTGGCGGCGATTCCCTCCGTGGTGCTCGGGCTGTGGGCCATCTTTGTGATGGAACCAGCCATTCGGCCTGCACTCAACCTGGTCCACGCGCTACTGGGCTGGAGTCCTTTCTTCAACACCGTTCCCCAGGGTCCCGGCATGTCGCCAGCGATCCTGATCCTGGTGGTGATGGTGTTGCCAATCATCACGGCCATTTCCCGCGATGCCCTCAACCAGGTACCGGTCGAGCTGCGTCAGGGCGCCTACGGCGTGGGAACAACCCGCTGGGGGGCCATCTTCAGCGTGATCCTGCCGGCGGCCATTTCAGCGATCACCGGCGGCGTGATGCTGGCTCTGGGCAGGGCCATGGGGGAAACCATGGCCGTGACGATGATCATCGGCAATGCCCTCACCTTTGACCTGTCCCTGCTGGCTCCGGGGAACACGATCGCCTCCATGCTGGCCAACCAATTCGGTGAAGCTGATGGCATCCAGGTGTCTGCCCTGATGTATGCCGCCCTGATCCTGATGGTGCTCACCTTCTCGGTGAACGTGGCCGCCCAATGGATCGTGCGCCGCCTCAGCCTGCGTTACTGACCTTCACCATGGCGACACCGGCACCGATCACTTATTCCAACAGCGCCCTCTTCGACAGGCGGCCGCTGCACTTTGACCCGAGCCTGCGGCGCAACCGCTTGAACCTGCTCTTCACCACCATCGCCGCAGCGTTTGCGACCGTTGCCGTGCTGCCACTGGTGTTGGTGCTGGCTCACGTGTTGGTGCAGGGGGGCCGGCTGGTCACCTTCGGAATGCTGACCGAGTTGCCACCGCCCCCCGGCCTCGATGGCGGCGGGATTGGCAATGCCATCATCGGCACGATCCTTGTGACCCTGATCGCGGCCTTGATCGCGATTCCCGTGGGGGTGGGCGGCGGGGTGTACTTGAGCGAGTACTCCAGTCGCGGTTGGTTTGCCCAGTTTGTGGGCTTCGGCAATGACGTGCTTGCCGGGGTGCCCTCGATCATCGCTGGCGTGTTTGTGTACGGCATCGTAGTCACCACGCGCATCTTTTTCGACCAGAGCTACAGCGCCGTGGCCGGTGGGATCGCCCTTGCCGTGCTGATGCTGCCGACGGTGATCAAAACCACCGATGAAGGACTGAAGCTGGTCCCTCAGGAACTGCGCTGGGGGGCCTATGGGGTGGGCGCCTCGAAGTTTGTGACCGTAACGCGCATCACCCTGCCCACCGCTTTCACCCCGATTGCCACCGGCGTGGTGCTCGCCATCGCGAGGGCCGCGGGGGAAACCGCTCCACTGATTTTCACCGCCCTTTTCTCCCCTTTCTGGCCAGACGGATTGTTCAGCCCGATCGCCACAATGTCGGTGCTGATCTTCAACTTCGCGATCATGCCCTATGAGGTCCAGAACGCCCTGGCCTGGGCCGCCTCCTTTGTGTTGGTCATGATGATCCTCGCGGCCAATCTATTGGCGCGCTGGATCAGCCGGATGGCCAAAGTTTGATCACGATCTAAACCGATTTCTCTAACTCCCCCCGCTCCCGAGCCATGACCAGCAGCCTCCACAGCAGCTCAACCGTTGACGGCAGCAAGAATGACGTCTGCATGTCACTGCAGAACGTCACCATTTCCTACGGGAAGTTTGAGGCAGTCAAAAATGTCTTTATGGACATCCCCCACGGACGGGTCACCGCGTTCATCGGTCCATCTGGCTGCGGTAAATCGACCGTGCTGCGTGGCCTGAACCGGATGAACGACCTAATCCCGGGTTGCCGACTCAAGGGACGCGTGGTGTTCGATGGCTACGACCTCTACGACCCCAAGGTGGATCCAGTGGAGGTAAGGCGTCGCATTGGCATGGTGTTTCAGAAACCCAATCCTTTTCCTAAATCCATCTACGAAAACATCGCCTTCGGTGCCCGCATCAACGGCTTCAAAGGCGACATGGATGAACTTGTGGAGCGATCCCTGCGCAAGGCCGCCGTGTGGGACGAGTGCAAGGACAAACTGCGCGAAAGCGGCTTTGCACTCTCGGGTGGCCAGCAGCAGCGACTCTGCATCGCCCGCGCCATCGCCACCGAGCCGGAGGTGATCCTGATGGACGAGCCGTGCTCGGCTCTCGATCCGATCTCCACCCTCAAGATCGAAGAAACGATGCACGAGCTCAAACGGAGCTACACGATCATCATCGTGACGCACAACATGCAACAGGCGGTGCGAGTGGCTGATCAAACGGCGTTTTTTAATGCCGAGGCGGTGGAGGGTGGCACCGGCAAGGTGGGGTATCTGGTGGAGTTCAACGACACGGAGCGCATCTTCAATGCACCAGCCCAGCAGGCCACCCAGGACTATGTCAGCGGCCGCTTCGGTTGAGGATCAAGCGGCCGGATTCAGGCCCTCGACGAGACCATTCGGCCACAAAAAATGATCATAAAAAAGCCGGCTGTTAGGCCGGCTTTTGAACGGAGAGGGAGGGATTCGAACCCTCGATAGAGTTGCCCCTATACAGCATTTCCAGTGCTGCGCCTTCGACCACTCGGCCACCTCTCCAGGGGCAAAATGGGGCAACCAGATGGCAATGTAGCAGTTCGACTCTGGCCGCCCAGACGCCCCGCTCCGACGCCTTCCACCATGACCCGCAGCCACCCGATCACGATCCACTGGCGCCAGACCGGCCGGGTGATCCACCATGAGGTGCCGGAGGGGGACTACATCCTGCGCAGCTTTGAACAGCAGGGAGATGCCTTGCCCTTCAGCTGCCGCAATGGGTGCTGCACCGCATGCGCCGTGCGGGTGCTCTCCGGGGAGATCGACCAGCGGGAGGCGCTAGGTCTGTCGCGTGAACTGCGCGGACGTGGCTACGGACTTCTCTGCGTCGCGCGTGCCACCGGTCCGCTGGAGGTGGAAACCCAGGATGACGATGAGGTGTACGAGTTGCAGTTTGGACGTCACTTCGGCCGCGGCAGGGTGCGCCCTGGCCTCCCCCTTGACGACGAATGACCGACGCCCCCACCCATCCGCTCAGCCTCTCGAACCAAGCCTGGCAAGCCTCAAAGCTGACGGCCGTTGAGCTTGAACGGCTCGCCGCGGTGGCCCGCTGGGCGGCTGAGGCCGGTGCCGAGCAGCTGCGCCACCACTTCGGCCACCTCGAGCGGATCCGCGAGAAGGGCCGGGCCGGCGACCTGGTGACCGAAGCCGATGTGGCGGCCGAGCAGGCCGTGCTGGCGGTGTTGGAGCAGGAGACCCCCGAACTCGGTGTACTGGCTGAGGAGAGTGGCCGCCGCCAGGGACAAGGCTCTCCGCTGGAGTGGTGTGTCGACCCACTCGATGGCACCACCAACTACGCCCACCGCTTTCCGTTCTTTGGCACCTCTGTGGGGCTCACCTGGAAGGGCCAGCCGCTGCTGGGGGCCCTGGCGGTGCCAGCCCTCGAGCAGCTCTACTGGGCGGCGCCAGGGTTGGGGGCCTGGGCCAACAACAGTCGAATCCGGGTGAGCGACTGCAGCGAACTCAGCCAATCGCTGCTGGTGACGGGGTTCGCCTACGACCGCCACACCCGTCTTGACAACAACTACGCCGAATTCGCCTGGTTCACCCACCGCACCCGCGGGGTGCGTCGAGCCGGCGCTGCTGCGGTAGACCTGGCCTTTGTGGCCGACGGCCGATTGGATGGCTACTGGGAGCGGGGGCTCTCGCCATGGGACCTGGCCGCCGGCGTGGTGCTGGTGGAGCAAGCCGGCGGAGTGGTGTGCGCCTACGACGGCGGTCCGGCCGAGCTGGCCAGTGGCCGGCTGATCGCCTGCACGCCGGGGCTCCGCCAGGCCCTACTCGAAGGGCTGGCGGCCTGTCAGCCCCTGGCAGGCGCCAGCTACGGCGCGGCCGAGCTCGATGCCCCCAGCCTGGATCCATAGGATCAACCCACCCCATTCCCCAGTTCGTCGCCGCAATGGCCCTGCAACCCGCCGCCGGCGCCCGGGATCTCAATCCCCGCGAGGTGGAAGGCAACCGCCGCATCGCCGAGCAACTGGCTGCGATGTATCGGCTCTGGGGGTACCAGGAGGTGGCGCCACCCAGTTTTGAGCGGCTGGACACCCTCGAGGCGGGAGGCGGCATTGACGGCCGGGAGCTGGTGCGGTTGGCCGCCGACGAACCCCTGGGCTTGCGCCCCGAGCTAACCGCCTCGATCGCCCGGGCCGCCAGCACCCGCCTGGCGGAGCGCCCCCGCCCCCTTCGCCTGTGGGCGATGGGCAGCACCTTCCGCAGCTCCATCGGTGATGGCGGCGGCCAGCGGATCCTTGAACAGCTCCAGAGCGGCGTGGAGCTGCTGGGGGTACGGTCCGCCGCCGCCGATGTGGAGCTGATGCGGCTGCTGCTCGCCGCCGCCGGACGACTGGGCCTGGAGGACCGGCATCAGCCCCGGCTGCTGGTGGGGCACCACGGCGTCCTCAGCGCCCTGCTGAGTCAGCTGCCCGACGGGCAGCGCAGCACCGCTCGCCGGGCCCTCACCAGCTTTGATCCCCTGGCGCTGACCCAGCTGACCCTGCCAGAGTCGGATCGCCAGCGGCTGGCGACCTTGATGCGGCTACGTGGTGAGCCGGCTCGGGTGCTCTATCAACTCGAGCAATGGTTGGGCCCCGTACCGCTGTTGGCTGAGCTGGGTGCCACCCTGGCCGCGGTGGCCCCAGCCGCCGAGCGGCTCGGTGTGATGCTGCAGCTCGACCCCAGCTTCCAGCCCCACTTCGCCCTCTACGACGGTCTGGTGCTGAAGCTGGTGTGCCAGGGCCAGGAGGCGCCGGTGGAGATCGCCAGCGGTGGCCGCTACGACGCCCTGGTGGGGCGGTTCTGCCAAGACCCCGCCCAGGCCGCGGGGGTGGGCTTCGGCTTTGATATCGAGGCGGTGCGTGAGCTGGTGGCACCAACGCTGGATGCCTCCATGCCGGTGTTGGTGGCCTACGGCCGGGCTGAGGATTTGGCCACGGCACTCGATCAACTCGAGGCCCTGCACCAGGCCGGCACCGCCGCGGAACTGCTCAGCGGTCCCACCGCGAGCCAGGCTGAAGCCCAAGCCATCGGCGAGGCCCGGGGCTGCAGCCGCACCGTTTGGATCACTCCCTAGGATCCCGCCAGCACCCTCCCAAGCCATGGCTCACACAATCGTCACCAACGTCTGTGAGGGCGTCGCCGATTGCGTGGATGCCTGCCCAGTGGCCTGCATCCACCCAGGCCAGGGCGCCAACACCAAGGGCACGGCCTTCTACTGGATCGACTTCGACACCTGCATCGACTGCGGCATCTGCCTGCAGGTGTGCCCAGTGGCCGGGGCGATCCTGCCCGAGGAAAAGCCCGAGCTTCAGCAGGCGGGCTGAGGCAGCGCCCCTAACGCTCCAACACCTCGTGGGTGGCTGAGACCCAAGCGCCGCTGCCGTCGTAGCGCCGGATCAGCCGCTCGAGCCGATTGGGGCCCGTCAGCCAGCCGGCTTCCACCAAGAAGGCCTGGCGATGACTCACCTGCTGGGGCCAGCGGCAGTACCCCCCATCCGGAAGCCACTGGAACTCGGCCAGCTCAGCCTCCGTGAAGCTGACCAGAGCCCCAGCCTGGTCGGGGTTGGGCCAGTCGGCGGCAATGGTGGCGGCTGTGCCGTGCCACGGCCCCTGCACCTGCTCCGGCGTTAACGGCGAACACTCCTGGGCGCCCGAGCCAACGCGGAATTCCCGGATCAGCACCAGCTGGTCGGCACGGCCGGCTTCGCTGTAGAGGAGCACCAGCCGGTGGCGGCGATCGCCGTGCACAAAACCAAACTCCCCGCCAAACACCGTGCCGGGGGCCAGCTGCAGCGACCCCTTGCAAAAGGTGCCGGTGTCAAAAAACACCACCTGACGGCCGAGGCTGCGGTACTCCTGGCATAGATCACTGCTGGGCGGGGCGCTGCGGTCGCCCCCTTCAAAGCGCTGCAGACGGAAGCGCACCATCGAGATCGCCCCCTCCGCGTTCTGCTCGCCGGCTTCGAGGCTGAGCAGCGAGGGAGTGTCCTTGAGCACCGTGCCCGCAGGGCTGATGCCGGTGAAGGAGCCCTGCCAGTCGCCCAGGTTGGCCAGGAAGTTCTGCCACTGGCTGGCCATCAGCTGGCGTGAGAAGGACGTTGCGATCCTATGGAGCCCGCCAAGGCGCCGCCCTTGGACGGTTTCCTGCCCATGGCGCCCCCTTGGCGACCACCCCCACCCCGGGGGAATGTGGAGCAAGCGTGATTTTGAAAGCTGTGGTGCTGCAGGCGGAACAGGGCCAGATTCAGATCCACACCGAGAACATCTTCCCGATCATCAAAAAGGCCGTCTACAGCGGCCACGAGGTGTTCTTGCGGGAGCTGGTGAGCAACGGCGTCGATGCGATCAGCAAGCGCCGCATGGCCGCCATGGCCGGCGACTGCAGCGAAGGCACCGAAGGCAAAATCGCCATCCGCATCGACCGCGAAGCCAACACGCTCACCATTTCGGACAACGGCATCGGCATGAGCGCCGAGGAGGTGAAGCGCTACATCAACCAGGTGGCGTTCTCCAGCGCCGAAGACTTCCTCGAGAAGTACAAGCAGGAGAACGACGCGATCATTGGCCACTTCGGCCTGGGCTTTTACTCCAGCTTCATGGTGGCCAAGCAGGTGGAGCTGGTAACCCTCTCGGCCCGCGAGGGGGCTGAGGCGGTGCGCTGGAGCTGTGATGGCTCGCCCAACTTCAGCCTGGAAGGCGCCGAGCGCGGCGAGCCGGGCACCGATGTGATCCTGCACCTCATGGAGGAGGAGCTCGAATACATCGAGCCAGCCCGCATCCGCACCCTGATCACCACCTACTGCGACTTCCTGCCGGTGGAGGTGCAGCTGGAGGGCGAAACCGTCAACAAGCGCGAGGCCCCCTGGCGCAAGAGCCCCCGGGACCTCAGCGACAACGACTACATCGAGCTCTACCGCTACCTCTACCCCTTCCAGGGTGATCCGTTGCTGTGGGTGCACCTCAACACCGACTACCCCTACAACCTGCAGGGCATCCTGTTCTTCCCCAAATCCAGCGGCCGGGCCGACTGGGAGAAGGGCGAGATCAAGCTCTACTGCAACAACGTGTTTGTGAGCGATTCCATCAAGGAGGTGGTGCCCCGCTACCTGCTGCCCCTGCGCGGCGTAATCGATTCCCCCGACATCCCGCTGAATGTGAGCCGTTCGGCCCTGCAAACCGACCGGCGCGTGCGCTCGATCGGGGGCTTCGTGGCCAAGAAGGTGGGCGATCGGCTCAAGGAACTGCACCGTGACGATCCCAAGCGCTACGCCGAGATCTGGGAGTCGCTGGCTCCGTTCATCAAGATCGGCGCCATGGAGGACGACAAGTTCGCCGATCAGGTGGCTGACCTGGTTCTGTTCGGCACAACTGCGCAACCGCAGGAACAGCCCGCCGCCGCTCCCGCCGCCGCTGACGAACAATCGGCCGAATCCACCAAGCTCGACCCGATCCCCGGCGAGGGCGGCAAGGCGTACACCACCCTTGCGGGCTACCGCACGCGCCTGACAGCCGACAACGACAAGCGGATCCTCTACTGCACCGATGAGGCAGGCCAGGCCGGGGCGCTGGCCCTGTGGAAGAGCCAGGGAGCCGAGGTGCTGCTGGCCGACACCTTCATCGATACACAGTTCATCCCCTGGCTGGAATACCGCCATGAGGAGCTCAAGTTCCAGCGGGTGGACAGCGAGCTCGATGAGTCGCTGCAAGAGAAGGAGAGCGAGCTGGCCGATGCCGATGGCAAAGACAGCAGCGAGAAGGTGCGGGAGCTGTTCAAGGGCGCCCTGGCCAACGACAAGATCACGATCCAGGTGCAGGCGCTCAAGGGAGACAACGCCCCCGCCGCTCTGATCCTGCTGCCGGAGCAGATGCGCCGCATCAACGACATGGGTGCGTTGATGGAGCAGCGCCTACCGGGTCTGCCCGATCACCACGTGCTTCTGGTGAACCGCAGGCACCCCCTGGTGGAGGGCCTGCTCAAGCTCTCAGCGGGCTCCGTGTTCACCACCCCCGGCGGCAGTGGCGCCAGCTCACCAAGCCAACAGCTCGCTGACGACCTCAGCCGTCACATCTATGAACTCGCCCGTCTGGCGGTGGGTGGGCTGGAACCCAATGAGCTAGCAGGCTTCCAACAGCGCAGCGCCACCCTGATGGGGCAGCTGATGGAGCGGGGTCTTTAAAACCGCAACCAGCCCTGGGCCAACGCCATCTGAAAGCCAACGGTGCCCAGCAAAGAACCCAGCAACCCACCGGCAAAAGCCAACCAGGCGATTGGGGCTCCCACGGCCTGACTGACCGTGGTGGGCTGCACAAGGCTCAGGCGCTCAGCGGCAGTGGACTGATGGTCCTGCTGGCGACGGATAAGGGCTTCGAAATCAGGCATTCAATCTCCTGGGCAACGGACTGGTAGGCCGACCAACCGGCCATGCGGCGGGGGTCGGCCCGACCGCGGTCGTCGATGGCGGCAAACACAGGCAATCCCTGGGTCTCGGCCTTGTCGAAGGCCGCCAGCAGGGGAATTTCTGCCGTGAGCACATCCAGCCCAAAGGCTGCGAGCGCCTGGCGGGCTTCGTGGGCAGCGCGCTGCTGGCGCAAATCGACCTTCACCAGGAGCACGGCATGGGGCACCTGCACGCGCTGCAGCAGCTGGGCGAGTTCCACGGTGAGCTCCACGGCGCGGGCCTTGGGAGCGGTGGGCAGCAGCACCAGATCCGAACCATCGGCCAGGTGACGGAGCTCCTCCTCGTCGCTGCTGGCCTGGCCATCGGTGATCACCACGTCAGCAAAGCGGGTGGCCTTGGCAGCGGCCTCGACCGGCACCACATGAAAGGGCAATGCCCCGCGGATGCGATAGGCCAAGGCGGAGCGATTGCGGTCAGCATCCACCACGCACACCGAATGGCCGCGCTCTGCCCAGACACTGGCGAGGTGGATGCTGGTGCAGGTTTTGGCGACCCCACCCTTCTGGCCGGAAACGGTGATGAACACCGCAGCTCAACAACTGGAGAGAAAATAGATGGATCGGGAGGATCGTTCAGTCAATTCGGCCACCTGCTGGGGCCATGTGAGCAAAAGCCCACGCAAGCGCAGGTCTTAGGCGCCATCGCAGCGCCGGCCGACAGGGAACCCCTGCAGACCGGTTGGTACAGTGTTCTTCTGGACGTTCTGTCCAACACGTCGTTTCGGAAATCGGTCATGTCCCGGGTCTGCCAACTCACCGGCAAGCGCGCCAACAACGGCATGGCCGTGTCGCACTCCCACGTGCGCACCAAAAAACTCCAGCAGGTGAACCTGCAGGAGCGCCGTCTCTGGTGGGCAGAAGGCAACCGCTTTGTGAAGCTGCGGGTGTCCACCCGCGCCCTGAAAACCATCCAGAAAAAAGGCCTGGGCGCCTACGCCAAAGAGTTGGGCGTCAATCTGGCCAAGGTCTGAGCTCATCATGCAACGCCGGGGCGTCCTGCTCAGCCTGGGCGCGCTTGTGCCTGCAACACTCGGTGCAACAAGCCTGCTGACCTTTGGGCGGCAGGCTTTTGCGTTGGGAGGCACCTTGCCGGCCCTGAACCAGCCCGCTCCAGATTTCACCCTGCCCGGCATCACGCCGGCCGCCGATGGTCAGGCCCTCGAAACCCGGTTGCAGCTGGCTGATTTCCGTGGCCGCTGGCTGGTGCTCTATTTCTATCCGCGCGACTTCACTGGCGGCTGCACCCTGGAAGCGCGTGGCTTCCAGAAAGATCTAGCGGTGTATGAGGCCGCCAACGCCGCAGTGGTGGGCGTCAGCGCCGATGACGCCGAATCCCACGCCGATTTCTGCAGCAGCGAAGGCCTCGCCTTTCCCCTGCTCTCCGATCCATCCGGCAACGTCAGCCGCACCTACGGCAGCTGGATCGCACCGTTTTCGCAACGCCACACCTTCCTGATCGATCCCGCTGGCGTGTTGCGGTCCACCTGGGTGGCGGTGCACCCCACGGGCCACAGCACCGAAGTGCTGGCCACCCTGCAGGAGCTTCAGGCCAGCCGATAGGTCATCAACCCACCGGTGCCCGCTCCTTCCACCTCCCAGCGCGGCAGCCAGTGTCGCCCGCTGTAGCGAACACCATGGCCACCGCGGGGAGCATGGCTGGGCCCGTGGTGCAGAGAAAACCTGGGAGCTCGGCGAGGTGGTGTCGCCAAAACCCTCACCCTGGACAGGTAGTTGATGGCCATGGCGCAGGTGCTGGAAAAGCACATGCGATGGGCCTGGCCCGGCACAGCACTGTCGGTTTATGCGTAGGACTGACGCACCGGCAGGACGAGACCGGTGGCCATGCCGATGGCCACTGGCACTGAAGCAGAAGAGCTCGTGCCCCCTGCTATCCGTTGCAGGTGTCCAGGCTCTTTAGCAGTTGGCGGTGCACCTCCGTCTGCTGGCGGAGCTCCGCTAGCCGGGCGGTAGGGGGCGGGCTGTCGAGCACGGACGTCCAGGCGGCCACCAGGTCGGCCGGCGTCCCTGCCGCATCCAGGCTGTGGCTGGGGCAGCCCAGTGCAGCGGCAGCGGCGGCCACCTTGGGGTCGTAGCTGAGGGCAGCGCAGGGCGCTCCAGAGAGGGCCGCCAGGATCAGTCCATGCAACCGCATGGCCACCACCAGCCCAGCACAACCACCCATCGCCATCGCTTCGCTGGGTCGCTCCGCCAGCACCTCCCGGCTGCGTGCCGCCAGGCCAGCCGGCAGCAGCTGTTTCTGGCGCAATTGCTCCAGCAGGCCCCGATCTTGGATGGCGTGGAAAGGCAACCAGATCACCTCGCGATCGTGCTCGCGGGCCAGTTGATCCAGGGCCTCGAGATAGGGGCGCCAGGCTGCTCCCTGCAGCTGAACGGTTGGCCGAAAACAGAGCACCAAGGGCCCACCACAACCACGCCAGGGCTGGGCCGGCAAGGCCCACACCGGATCGCTGCCCACCGGACCCTCCCGCCCCAGGCGCTGGGCCAAAGCCGCCGACTCCGGATCGCGCCAGCTCACCGCTGTGGCCAGGCGCAACAAGCGACCCACCAGCAACCGGCTGCGACGGCGCCGCAGAGGGCCCAAACCCTGGCCCCAGAGCAGCACCGGCTTGCCTTCCAGCCGTGCCGCCGCAATCAGAGCGGCGTAATAAAGCAGGCTGCGGAAACTGGTGGAATCCTGCAACAGGCTGCCGCCGCCGAGCACCAGGGCATCGCAGCGCCGCAGCGCCCTGAGCACCAGGGGCAGGCTGCGGCGCTGCACCGTCTCCACACCGAAGCGCTCCTGCACCAAAGCAGCGTCATGGGCTGTCACCACGGCCTGGCAGCCCGCAGGCAATTGGCTCATCAGCGCCTCCAGCAGGGCGTCATCGCCGAGGTTGTGCTCGCCGTAGTAGCCGCACAACAAAACCCTGTGGGGCGAGAGGGTCGTGCTCACCAGACCCATCGGAGCAGGGCCACTCTTCTGTCTGGTCTCGCGCACGAGCCGGGTCTCACCGCCCAATGAGCATCGCACCTAAACAGATTGGTGCCGCTCGCGGCATCGATGCAGATTGATGCCTATCAGCTGTGGGAGCGGAGTTCCGCAGCGCACCCGCCGCATTCACATCCACCACTTCGACAGCCGTCGCTGGGATCACGTCGCACTCCGCGATGACGACATCGTGATCGCCAGCCCTTACAAGAGCGGTACCACCTGGTTTTTGACGGTGAACGAGCGGCCCCTCGGGCCGACCTCTCTCCTTGGCTGGAGGCCAACCACCACGATCTCGACGCCCTGGCGCTGACGCTGGAGCAGCAACGCCAGCCGTGTTTCATCAACACCCACCTATCCCTCGATGCCCTGCCCTGGGATCCCCGGCATCGTTTTCTCTCCATCGCGCGCGATGGAAGGGATGTGGCGATGTCGCTCTGGAATCACGATCTCAACTGGAGCGATCAGGCTCATGCACTGGTCAACCAGGTGCCCAACGAACGCGGCGAGACCTCCCCCCCCCCGGCAGACGTGCCGACCTTCTTTGATCGCTGGTTGCACAACGGTTGGCTGGCCTGGGAGCGGGATGGCTGGCGCTTCTGGTCGTTCCTTCACAACGTGGTGTCGTGGTGGGATCACCACCACCAAGCCAACATCCTGCTGCTGCTCGACAGCGACCTCAAGGCCACGTTCTGCCGGCCCAGATCGCCAGAATTGCCAGCTTTCTCGCACCCACAAACGAGGGCGACACCCCGGCACGGAGCCTGTGTATTTCGCCAACAGCCTCAAGGTGGCCGTACCGTCTCACTACGTGGAAAGCCTGGTGGTGTTGCACGAGTACCGAGAAGAGCCAGCTGTTGCCCAACTGGTTGAGCAGCTGCGCCCTCAGATCCTCGAACTGTCACGCTCCGAACCACAGCTCATCGCCGTCCACTGACCCCATGCACGCCCTATCCCTACCCACCTGGTGGATCCATGTCACCTCGGTGCTCGAGTGGGTGGTGGCGATGGTGGCGATCCAACGGCTGGGCGTTGCCCGCCGGGAAGGGGGGTGGCGCTGGCTGAGCCTGGCCATGCTGCCCGCCCTGGTGAGTGCCATGGCCGCCTGCACCTGGCACCTGTTCGACAACAGCCCCGCGCTGCAAGGCCTGGTGGTGCTCCAGGCCGGGCTCACCACCCTCGGCAATGGCACCCTGGCCCTGGCCGCCTGGAACCTGCTGCATCAACAACGGCGGGCAGCGCCATGAGCGGCCCACTCAGCTGGCTGGCCGGCATCGATCCCACGCCGCTGTTTGTCCTGTCGCTGCTCCCCTACCTGGCCTTCCTGTGGTGGGCGGGCCGGATTGAGGGCTTCCCAAAACTGGCCCTGCGCGGCTTCCAGTTCACCCTGGTATTTGTGGCGGTCACCATCGGTGCCGCCGTGATCGCCCAGCTGCGCTACGGCGCCCTGCTCGCCAACGTGGATCCCCTCCACGGTGGTGCCGAATCCCTGCTCACCGTCTCCAACCTGTTGGTGGTGCTGGGATTCAGCGGCGTGGGCGCCAGCGATCAGGAATGAACAAGTCTTAAGCAGGGGGATGCAAGGCCAACCGTGCCCAGAAGATGGGGCGTCGGCACTTGCTCCATGATCACCCCGCTTCTGGCCCTGGCCCCCGCCACGATCACCTGGTCGCCCAAGGTGGCCCTGGTGATGATCGTTTGCAACGTGATCGCCATTGCCATCGGCAAGGCCACGATCAAGCACCCCAACGTGGGCCTGCAGCTGCCCAGCCCCAGCCTGTTTGGCGGCTTCGGCCACGGCGCCATGCTCGGCACCCTGAGCCTGGGTCACATCCTCGGCATGGGCGCCATCCTCGGCCTGGCCTCCCGCGGCGTGGTTTGAATCGTCAGCCCGGTGTGAAGTCTGGCGTTCAACGCCAGCCCAGCAGATAGGGCAACGCTTTGAGCCCATAGCGCTCAAAGCGGTAGTCGAACAGCAGGGCGGAGAGATCCTCCGCCCGTTTGATTTGCAATCCCGTCAGCAGTCGCTCCAGGCGCCGGTCGGCTCGCTCATGGGCCAGACCCAGCCAGGTGCGCCGGGCCAATCGGCCGCTCAGGCTCCAGCGCCAGCCCAGCTCCCGCCGCAGCAGCTTCGGGTAGCGATCGAGCGTTGAGGCTGGATCATTGCGCTGGCCGCCACCATCGCCCAACGCCTGCAGCAGTAGCGGAGCCAGCACCCGGGCACTGGCCAGGGCGTGGCGGATCCCTTCACCACCCAGCAGGTTGGCCGTACTCACCGCATCGCCCAGGCCGATCAGCGGCCCCTGGCGGTGGGCTTCCCTGCGCCGCAGCGTGCTGCGGATGCGGCCGCCATGGCGGTCGACCACCACCGCTCCCGCCAGGCCGCTGCGCTGCAGCAACGCCTGCAACTCCTGCCACAGAGGAGGTTGGGGCCGTTGGCCGTCGAGCAGGCGGCACACACCGAGCTTGAGCTGGCCAGGACCCATCGGGAACACCCAGCCGTAGCCCTGCTGCACCCAGTCAGTCCCTAGGAAAAAACTGAGCCGATCCGCCCAGGCGGCGTAGGCATCGGGACTCACCTGCAGCAACCACTCCACTCCCAGCCCGGCCACCAGCGGATTGTCCGGGCAGCTGCTGGGCTCGCCAATCAGGGCGCGGCTCTCACCACTGGCATCCACCAGCCAACGGCTGCGGATGGCGCGACGGCCACCACGGCCATCCCGCACCCAGGTGCAGGCCCCCTCGCCCTCGGGCTGCCAGCCCAGGGCGGTAACCCCGAGCTGCAGGCGGGCGCCCCAGCTCTGGGCCTGATCCGCCAGCCACTGGCGCAGGGCGCCGAAATCCAGCACGGCCCCAAGCGGCTGGGCGGAGCTCCACTGACGCCGCTGTGCTCCGGGGCCCACCAGTTGCCAGCCGCTCCAGCGGGCCGCCACCACCTCAGGCGGCAGGCCGTAGCGCTCGACCGCAGCCAACGGCAGGGCCGCGCTGCTGAAGGCCGCCTGGCGGAGATCGGCCAGACGATCGACCAACAGCACATCCACGCCCGCCAAGGCCAGCAGCCGGGCCAACTCAGCGCCCGCTGGACCGGCACCCACCACGAGCACCTCGCAGCGGTCGGACTCAGCCGTGATGGAACGCGCGCTGAGGCTCAGACGGCAACGGGCTGACCGGCGGCCGCCAGATTGGTGGGGCGGGAAGAGCCGAAGCGCTCCAAGATGCGATCGGCCATCTGGGGGGGTGTGAGGCCCAGGCTCTGCTTGCTCTGGTCGGGGCTGGCGTGGTCGACGAGCACATCGGGAATGCCAATGCGCAGCACGGGCACAAGCACGTCGTGGTCGACGAGGGCTTCCACCACCGCAGCACCGAAGCCACCAGCCAAGGCGCCCTCTTCCATGGTCACCACCTTGCCGATGCGCTGGGCCATCGGCAGGATTAGCGCCTCATCAAGGGGCCGCAGGAAACGGGCGTTGATCACCGCTGCGCGGATGCCTTTCTCCTGCAGCAATCCGGCGGTGGCCATCGCCGGGGCCACCATGGCGCCGTAAGCCACGATCAGCAGGTCGTCGCCATCGGTGAGCAGCTCACCGCGGCCGATCTCCAGGGGCTCAAAGCCCTCTTCCGCCAGAGGCACGCCCTCGCCTTCGCCGCGTGGAATGCGCAGGGCGCAGGGGCTGCTGTGATGAATCGAGGTCACGAGCATGCGCTGAAGCTCGGCCTCATCCTTGGGAGCCATCACTGTGAAATTGGGGATGGCACGGAAGTAGCTGATGTCGTACTGGCCCTGATGGGTGGGGCCGTCGGCACCCACGATCCCAGCCCGGTCGAGCACAAAGGTGACGGGCAGGTTCTGGATGCCCACGTCGTGAATGAGCTGGTCGAAGGCGCGCTGCAGAAAGGTGCTGTAAATCGCCACCACCGGCTTGAGGCCCTCACAGGCCATGCCAGCCGCCATGGTGACGGCGTGCTGCTCGGCGATGCCCACATCGAAATACTGATCCGGCAGAGCCTTCTCCAGCAGATCCAGACCCGTGCCCGTGGCCATGGCGGCAGTGATACCCACCACGGTGGGGTCCTGTTCGCAGAGCTTCACCAGCGTCTGGCCGAACACCTTGCTGTAGCTGGGGGGTTTCGGCTTGCTGGAGGGATAGGCTTTCCCCGTGGCCAGATCAAAGGCGCTCTGGGCGTGATAGCCCACCTGGTCGGCCTCGGCGAAGGCATAACCCTTGCCCTTGGTGGTGGCCACATGCACCAATACGGGCCCCTCGGTGCGGTGCGCCTGTTCGAAAGTGCGCACCATCCCGGCGATGTCGTGGCCGTCGATCGGGCCGATGTAGGTGAAACCCAGCTCCTCAAACACGGCACCCACCTTGGGCACCGCCAAGCGCTTCATGCTCTCCTTGAGGGTCTTGAGCTCGGTGGGCAGCTCGCCGTGCAAGAAGGGCAGGTGCTTGATCGCCTCCTCGGCGTTGCCCTGCAGAAACTGCAGCGGCGGGCTCAGCCGCATGCGGTTGAGGTAGGTGGAGAGTGCGCCCACCGGCGGACTGATCGACATGTCGTTGTCGTTCAGCACCACCAGCAGCTTGGTTTTCGGCAGGTGGCCGGCATGGTTGATGGCTTCGAGAGCCATGCCACCGGTGAGGGCACCATCACCGATCACGGCAACGCATTTAAAATCTTTTCCGCGACGATCCCTCGCCAGGGCCATGCCCAGGGCGGCTGAAATCGACGTGCTGGCGTGGCCGGCACCGAAGTGGTCGAAGCGGCTTTCGCAGCGCTTCAGATAGCCCGCAACCCCATCTTTCTGACGCAGGCTGTCAAACGTCTTGTAGCGACCGGTCAGCAGCTTGTGGGGGTAGGCCTGGTGGCCCACATCCCAAACCACCTTGTCGCGGTCGAGATCGAGGGTTTGATACAGGGCCAGGGTGAGCTCCACCACACCCAACCCCGGGCCCAGATGGCCGCCACTCGTGCTCACCACCTCCAGATGGCGCTCCCGGACCTGGCGGCCAATGGCTTCAAGCTCAGCCGTGCTCAGGCCGTGCAGCTGATTCGGGTGATTCAGCTCGCTGAGATGCATGCACAACCCTGGAGGTGGGATGCAATCTAGGCCTTGGATCCCGCCCGGCGGTGCGGATTGCGACACTGGTGCCATGAGCGAGGCTCCCCACAGCTATCTCCAGCGGATCCTGCGGGCGCGGGTGTACGACGTGGCGATCGAGACGCCGCTCGATCCCGCACCCAATCTTTCGGCGCGCCTGCACAACCGGGTGCTGCTGAAGCGCGAGGACTTGCAGCCCGTGTTCAGCTTCAAACTGCGAGGGGCCTACAACAAAATGGCGGGGCTCTCCCCGGCGGAGCTGGAGCGCGGCGTGATCGCCGCCAGTGCCGGCAACCATGCCCAGGGGGTGGCGTTGGGGGCCCAAAAGCTGGGCTGCCGGGCGGTGATTGTGATGCCGGTGACCACACCGGAGATGAAGGTGAAAGCGGTGGCCGCCCGCGGCGCCGAGGTGGTGCTGCACGGCGACAACTACGACGCGGCCTGCAGCGAAGCCACTCGCCTGGCGGCCGAGCGGGGCCTCACCTTCATCCACCCCTTCGACGATCCCGATGTGATCGCCGGCCAGGGCACGATCGGCCTGGAGATCCTGCGCCAGTGCTCCTCGCCGCCGGATGTGATCTATGTGGCGGTGGGCGGCGGTGGGCTGATCGCCGGCATCGGCGCCTACGTCAAAACCCTCTGGCCCCAAGTGCAGATCGTTG
>JBIPLV010000422.1:0-2758 GCA_044369475.1 Cyanobium sp.
TCACCTGCGTCAGCACATTCGTCAGAAACCCAGCCCGACCCAGCCCGTACAGGATCCGTGGAGCGGCCATCATCACCGTGTTGATCAGACCGAGCAGAGCCAGCAAGGCCACCACGGTGATCACACTGCCGCCCCATGGGCCCAGCACGCTCCGGGCCGCATCCGCCGCTGGGATTTGGGCGCTGGCCATCGCTGAGAGGGGCAGCACATGCAGCAGCGCTGCGTTGATCAGCAGGTAGAGCACCAGCACCGCCAAGACGCCGCCAATCAGCGAGCGGGGCAGATCCTGGGCTGGGTTGTTGAACTCCTCCGCGAAGTACACCGGCGATGCCCATCCGTCGTAGGTGGTAATCACCGCCTGCAGAGCCAACACGATGGGCGCCAGCAGCGCCGGGCCCGTGGGCAGCGCCGTGGGCGATGGCTGCAGGGGCATGGGCAGGCCCCCCGATCCGGGTAGCAGGAAGCAAGCCCCCACCAGCACCAGGAAGGCCAATGCCTTACCCAGGCTCAACAGTTCTTGGCTAGCGCCACCGGCTTTCACACCGAGCAGTTGGATGGCGCTGAACAGCAGCACCACGCCCACCGCCAGGGTGGAACTGTTGAGGGGAGTGAGGCTCGAGAGAAGCTCGCCCAGGGTGGTGGCCACCCAGGCCAGACCGATGCAGTGCGCCAGCCAATCGCACCAGCCCACCAACAGCCCTGCTCGCCGCCCGAAGGCCGCCTCGGCGTAGATCGTCCAGCCGCCGGCCCGGGGCAGCGACGCCGCTAGTTCGGCGATGCAGGTGGCCCCCAGCAGCGCATAGCCGCCGCCGAGCACCCAGATCGCCAGGATCCATCCGGTGGAGGGCAGCTGGGCCGCCACCAGCCCAGGGGTGCGCAGGATGCCTGCTCCGATGGTGCCGCCGACCGAGCCCGCCAAGCCAAAGGCCAGCCCCAGCACGTTCAACAGCTGGCCCGGTGGGTTGCTGCCGGCGGGCCCCTGCTGGCTCACTGGGCTTGCGCGCCCGCTGCGTAGCTGCGATCCAGTATCTCGATCGGATGGGCGACGCTGATCTGTCGTTCCCCTTCTTCCAGATGGCGGCGGATCTGCAGGCTGCAACCGATGTTGGCGCTGGCCACTAACTCCGCTTGGGTTGCCGCCAGATCGTCCGCCTTGAGGCGTCCAAGGGTCTCCGCCTCCTCGGGCTGCACCAGGTTGTAGATGCCGGCACTGCCGCAGCACACCCCCGCCTCCAGGGGCTCCCGCAGGGAGAGATGGGGGATTTGCCGCAGCAATGCCCGCGGCTGGCTGCTGATGCCCTGCCCATGCAGCATGTGGCAGGCGTCGTGGAACACCACGGGCACGGGGTTGGCGGCGGAGGCTGGGCGGCCATCGGCGTGGCTGAGCGGTTGCAGTTGCGCCTGAAAGTGCTCGCTCAAGCCCAGCTCCTGCAGGAATTCATGGATGTCGCGCACTTGGGCGGCGAAGGCTTGGGCCCGCGGTGCCCAGGCCGAAGGGTTGTTGAGAATCGAACCGAAGCCTTTCATCGTGTGGCCGCATCCGGAGGCCGCCACCAGCACCGCATCGAGGGGTTCAGGCCCCGCCGCTCGACCAGGGCCCACCACGGCCTCAAAGCTGCCGATCAGCGCGCGGGCCAGCTGTTGCGTTTGTGCCTCTTCTCCCTGGTGGTGGGTGACGGCGCCGCAGCACCCCTGATCCGGCGGGATCACCACTTCAATGCCATTGGCGGCCAGCACCCGCACCGCCGCCGCGTTCACCCCCGGGTCAAACACGCGCTGTACGCAGCCCAGCACCAGACCAACCCGGGCGCGGCGTGGGCCTTCGGCCGGCACCACCACGGGCCAGCGATCCGCAAATCCTTCGGGGCTCAGGGGTGGCAACAGCTGCTCTAGGGCCTGGAGTTGGGGCCCCAGCAGCCGGGTGAGACCACTGCGGCGGGCCAGTGTTTGTAAGCCCCCTCCGGCATAGGCCCGCCATGGGGTCAGCGCCTGTCGCAGCCGCTGGGGATAGGGCAGTAAGGCGAACAGCAGCTTGCGGAAGGCCCTCTGCGCGGGGCTGCGCAGCTCGGGCGCGTTGAGCTTGGGCCGGGTGGCCTCCAGCAGTAGGTCGTAGCGGACCCCCGATGGACAGGCCGTCACACAGGCGAAACAGCCCAGGCAGCTATCGAAATGGCTGGCGGTGATGGCATCCAGTTGCTGTTCACCGGCCTCAATCGCCTTAAGGGCGTGGATGCGGCCGCGGGGCGAATCCATCTCGGTGCCCAGGGCCCGGTAGCTCGCACAGGTGGGCAGGCAAAAGCCGCAGTGCACGCACGGGTCGGTGTTCATCCACCGAAGTGGCGAATCACAGCATCGGCAAAGCCACTGCAGCTCACTGGTTCCACCTGCGGCTCCATCAAGCGAGCTAAATCGTAGGTGACTTCCTTGTTGGCGATGGCGGCGCTGAGGCCAGCTGTGATCAGGTCTGCCGCCTCCTGCCAGCCCATGTATTCGAGCATCATCACGCCGCTGAGGATCACTGATCCGGGGTTGATGCGGTCGAGCCCGGCGTGCTTGGGGGCCGTGCCATGGGTGGCTTCGAAGATGGCTGCGGTGTCGCCGATGTTGGCGCCGGGGGCCATGCCCAGGCCGCCCACCACGGCGGCGGCGGCATCGGAGATGTAATCGCCGTTGAGGTTGAGGGTGGCCAGGATCGAGTAGTCCGCAGGGCGGGTTTGGACCTGCTGAAAGATGCTGTCGGCGATGCGGTCGTCCACCA
>JBIPLV010000434.1:0-2757 GCA_044369475.1 Cyanobium sp.
CTCCCAGATGTCCAATGTTCAGGGCGAAGTATCTTTCTTAGTGATTGGTTCTCCTTCAAAAACCAAAGAGTTGTAGGAAGAGGAGATACTGCAAATATCAGGCAGATCCAAGGCAGGCTTAATCCTGCATTCAGCGCGATTAAAGCAGGCAGTGCAAAACATGCACGTTGGGCAATTTGTAATATGTTGAACATCCCATGCTCGCCTTTCACCTGGCAGAGCCATAGTGGTTGTAATGCCGTTAACAGGATGTAGATCATCCCAACGGCTACATAGCTGCTGAGCGATGGCCTCATCAGACAGGCAGGAATGGCTATGCATATAGTCATGAGTTTGAACAACATAAGGGATGTCGTCAGCCTTGTCTTGGCAATGACTTTGATCCGTGTAGATGAACTATGGCTATTGGCTTTTGTTGCCGAGCTGGTGTAGAAGCCGGCATTGACAATTGTGACCCCGAATTGTGTTATCGTGCAAAATAAAGTGAAACCTCCGAATTCCTTGGCGCCTAGGGATGAAGCTGCGACCCAAGTGAACACAACATTCATCGCAAAGGATAGTGCATAGCTGATTACATACCATCCCGTCCCTTGGGGATTTAGCAGCCTGCCCAATACTCTCAACCAACGCCTTAGGTCGCTAAGAGGCATGTTTGACTTCTGCTTTTAGCCACACCCAGGAGAGCAACCGATTCACAGGGCGTAGCAGTGCCGCCATCAAGAACAGCCATGGTGACAATGGCACTTTTCGGGCGATCCATTTCCGTTCCTCTTTTTGAACTTCAGATATTTGTGGACTGAGCTGGCTCGTGATGCTCTGGTTATGAAACAACGACCTGTTCAAAGCATTTCGCGATACGTGAATTTCAGAGCGCTGGCAGGCGCTAGTCAAGCTGTAATACCAGTCTACATCAACTAGCCAGCACAGTTTTTCGTCAAAGCCCGGAGCACGTATGGCCACATCTTGGCGAACCCAAACACAGGCCGTTGGACCGATGTAGTTAAATAGCAGTATCAGTTGTTGAGGTAGATGGTTTATCAATAGTCGGAGCAGCGGAGGAGGGCAGTGATAGCGCAACAGTTGCAGTCTTCCGATCTTGAAAGCAGGTGCCATGATCGGATGGATGACCAATGCATGTGCAGCCTCATCAGTGAAGTCGTCATTAATGCTTTGTGATAGCCGCGGTATTAGCTGATCGTCATGATGCCTAAGGTTTATATAGTCATCATTGGTGCTGGCTATCGTGCTGAGAATCTCCTTGTATCGGTTCCAGCCTGAGATATGAGTGGTTCGCCTTTGGGCGTCCATTCGTTCTATATAGTCCACCATACTTGTTCGCCAGGTTTGCCTAATTTCGGCTATGCATTCGACGATGCTACTGTCATTGCTGTCGTCCAGGATGATAATTTTTGCTTCCAGGCTCTTCAGTACGGAGTTGATACAGCTCTTCAGCAACTCCGGTTGCTGATAGCTGGGGATGAACACTAGCGCCTTCTGCTTGTTCGTCACGCACTCCTCCCAGGCCCGATGAGGGTGCAAAGCTTTAAGCGCAGTGACCTCAACCGATGGCGCCACCGGTAATCGCTCGCTACTTCCTGTTGGCAAGTTAAATGCAATTCCTTTAGAACAGTCGGGTTAAGTCGTTTTCGTTGCTTGCTTTCAATGGCCGAATCCCAAATAATTCCCAATGATCGTTCGAGATAGTGATTCTCGCAGGCACGTTGTGTGCTGCTAATTATATCAAGCAGGTTCTGGTAGAATGTTATGGAATGACTACGGATGCGTTCTCGGCTTACAATATAATTCCCCCCTGGCGCAAATCTTAGATATTGCGGAGCCGGAGACTCGTCAACGGCAAAGAAAAAATAGAGAAAAGCATTGAAAGTCGAGAAATATATGCGCTCGTGATGGAAGCGATACCAGCTATTGTTAATCTCGTACAGCATGTTGTCGTAGCCGGCATATGATGCAGCCCAATTCAGGCCTTCCCATGTGCGATGGTCTGCAAGTGGCACGAAATCCCGGGCTGACTGGATCGTCTTCTTGAAATATGATTCCGAGATGTGTCTTGGGAAGATATCGCTTTTGACAAATGCTACTCTACTTGGCAGGCTAGAGTAATTTGAGATTATATATCTGAGATAGCTGCTAAGGTTGTACCCAATATTCTCAACAGTGATTGCTCTGCTATCCAGCTCCTGTCCCAGTGATCTGCCTGACTTGTTGTATATCACGTATTGATGGCCATCTATGCAGGAGAGTAATGCTGCAGGGTCCCCCTGATAGTGCGAAATGCAGAAGCTGAGCTCAGCGGCCGTCATTGGCTGATGCCTTGGGTGATCATGCTTTTGGCTGCTGACGTTTGTACAAGCCGGCTATCTGTTTGGAGTGGCTCCTTTGGCGTTGCCGATAACGCGCATGGTTTTGAGTATAATTAGCATATCGAGCCACATCGAAAAGTTGCGGAGGTAGTAAAGATCGTATCCAAGCTTGATTCGGCTATCCTCGATGCTAGCCCCATAATTATAGCTGACCTGTGCCCAGCCGCTGAGGCCAGGGCGTATCCAATGACGAACCCTGTAGTGATCAATTGTTGCTTCCAGCTGTTGTTCCAGTTCAGGTCGTTCCGGCCTTGGTCCGATCAGACTCATCTCTCCTTTTAGCACGTTGATGAGTTGAGGAAGTTCGTCAATTCGTAGCTTGCGTAGAATTTGTCCTGCGCGAGTGATACGTGGATCATTTTTGGACGCCCATTGA
>JBIPLV010000011.1:0-30670 GCA_044369475.1 Cyanobium sp.
CAATTGCAAACTACGCATGGAAGACGATTGGGACAAGGCCTCCAGGGTGGCCAAGTAGAACAACAGACGCCAATCCATAGACCAAAGTGAGGTGGTCAACGCAGGTGGCCAGGAACAGACCATTACGTCTAAGCGATCACGTCATTTCGATTGCCCTGCAAACAATGCTCACATGGAGCAAGCGCGAGCGGAAGCGGAAGCGAAAACAAGATCAGACCTGGAAGCAGCCAGCTTGACGTGGAACTGGATTAAGGCAATGGCTGTCTCTTAGCGAAGAACGAGAAAAGACAATCCAACTGAACACTTTATTTGCAAAGAAGCCTGCACAACTTAACCGACCGAACCAAAAGCAGATCGCCAAAAGCAGGCAACAGTCATTGCAAAGATTTGCTACGGATTCGCCTCTCTGCCCCGCAGTCGCTAGAGTAGCAAAAATTTGTTAAATATGTTCAACGCTTTAGGTGCACTGACTCCACGACTGCAGCAGTGGTTTGAAATTCATGGTGATGCTATCAATATTGACTCTGGTCAGGAGCTCATCCAGGAAGGATTGCATCCTGAATATCTTTTTTTCTTAGTCGAAGGTCAAGCCAGTGTGACAACATTTCAGGGTTCTCAGTCGGTTGAACTTGCAAGACTAGAGCCAGGGGCGATCTTTGGCGAAATGTCTTTCATTGAAGCCAGGCCCCCGGTCGCAACCATCAAAACGCTGACGAGAGCTCAAGTTTTAAGAATTAAACGCACCACGATCAATGAAGAGCTACAAACAAATCCAACAATAAGCAGAGACTTTTATAGGCTAATCGCCAAGAAACTAGCCTCACAGCTCATCAGCCAAAATCAATTTATTCACCGATGGCCCGGTGTAGAGGTTGAGCCAATAAGAAAGGTGCTCATCGTGTTTTCAATTTTAACGGAAGTTGATGTAGAATGGCTTAGCAAAAGAGGCAAAAAAGTAAGCTTTGCGCCGGGTAATCTGATCATCAAAGAATCCTCCTCTGTACCGGGGCTTCTAATTATTTTAGCTGGAGATGCAAGCGTTTCAATCATTCAAAAAGGTGCTGACACTGTAGTGGGTAGTTCACGACGCGGAGAATTTTTGGGAGAATTGACACTCCTCGGTAGCAGTGCTACAGCTACAGCGAGTGTGAAAGCAATCACAGACATGGAAATTCTGGAAATTGACAAACAAACATTAGACGATGAATTTCAGAACAATCAAAAGTTTGCATCGCGGTTTTTTAATGCGCTTGCGGTTCTTCTATCACAACGACTTAGGGATCAACTGCGTTCGAGGGGAATGGCAACACGAGCGTTTGCTGCAGAATCGCTAGACGATGAGAGCATGACCCTTGAACAGATGTCATCCATAACAACTGCAGGCCAACGCTTTGAGTGGCTTTGTCAGAACGTCCTGTAAACACCATGACACTAAACATCATTCTTGGCCAGGAAATCGACTATCCGCAGGACAGTCTAAAGGTAAGCGAAGGAGAAGTCTCATTAATAGCGGAGCTGACAAATGAAAAGGGAGAGTTAATATATCGTTCAAAAGTAAAATCATATGCCGCGCAATCTTCCCTCCCCCTCTTGAATGAACTGAGGGAAGTCAAGTTAAAGATCAAGGCGGTAACAGATACGATTCTAATCGAAACTGATCTTGAAACAACTCGGCAAGCCAGCGACCGACTGGCCCAGGAGCTTGCAGCAGTAAACGATTCTGACGATACCCAAGATCGCGACGATAGGGTGTCAATCGCAGATGGCCCTCAAAACATAGAAACACTTATAAAAAAATATTTGGGAAACCGTCTAAATCAACTGGAAACATTCATTGGAAGTCGCGACCAGCTAGACGAGCGTGCACGTCTACAGCTCTTTTATGAATTTGAAGCCGCTAGCAGTGGCAATGCTCAGGAGCAGAGCGCACGCACAAATGAACTTGCTCGCGCAAATCAAGATCCATTAGTTATTGGTCTTCAATGGTTATTCGAAGACCGTACAAATGAGATCGTATTGCCACGGTTTAAATCAAATAATCGCAAAGATTATGTCAACGAAGTGCTTAACCAATCAAATCTAATTGGTCGCGAAATTCTTCTGGAGTCAGATTCTTTAAAAAGTGACTGCGGAGCAATTATTGCATTCAGCGCGAATGATAACGAATATCTTTTTTTGAGACCAAAGGCAAAAGGGTATGAATTATGGAATCCTAGCAATGGTGAAGTGCCCATTTTTATTGAAAGCGGGTCAATCGAGGCCAATGGAGAGGACTACAAAGATATTGATCCTCGCGTAATTGCTGTTCAAGTTGCTCTAACTGACAAAGACTCCACGAAGCTTGGGCTGGTCAGTTTTGCGTACGGCAAAGCAGGGCAAAACAGTGGGCTAATTGCTGTCGGGATCATTGTTGGTTTTGCGATTGGATTTTTGCTTTCGGTTGGCAAAGATGTTGGGGCTAGCCGTTGGATTTTCGGCATGACAACACTTGGAGGATTATTAGGTGCAACTTTTACAGTCTTGAGTCCTGGTTTTCGTGTCGCAGTTGCAGCCACATTGGTAAGTACTGGCATTGGGTTACTGACACCAACATTCAACACAATACTTACGAACACTGCTCTTCCAGATCGCGATTTGAGCCTGATGCTGCAAATGGGCGGAATTTTGCTCGCAGCTTCGCTACTCACAATCTCACTGAGTTGGATACGCGGAACCACGCTGATCGCGACACAACAAGCAGGCAATACAAAGCTATCCTTGGCATCGATTTATAGAACGCTTCAGCTGCCGACGGATTTCTTTAATTCCTTTAGCATCGGAGACTTGGGTTTAAGATTTGGCGCAATATCTGAGCTCCAAGAAGAAGTCAAAAAATTAATCGAAGGTGGATTTATCAAAGCAGTCTTAACGACGATCTATATTCTGTTCATGCTGAGAATAAGCGTTAAGTTAACTGTGCTCTCGATCATCATGTCGCTTGCATTGCTGATACCAACGGCAATCATCGGGTACAAAAGCAGGAGGCTGGAGCGCAAATCACAAGAAGCCGAAGGTGAAGCATCTGGTCGCAATCTTGAGCTAATTAATTCAGTTTCAAAACTTCGGATGAGCGGCGCAGAGGTGCCAGCAGCTCGATACTGGGCGGAGGAATACAAAAAATCCGTCGCCTATTCATTTGCGCTGGACACCCAGTCGTCAATCTCTAAAATGTTGCAGACAATTGTGCCCAACCTAGGCACGCTTTTATTGTTTGTGATGGTCACTCGATTGAGTGCTGAGGCAATAGATACACCCTCGCTACGTGCTCCAAACCCGGGACAACTCCTTGGTTTTTTCAGTGCATTCGGCACATTTATTGGCTCCATGGCAAGCCTATCGGATCTCCTAGTGGGGGCTTTTGATATCCCGATCCTTTGGGAACGTGCTGAACCATTGCTGAAGACACCGATTGAAATTTTGGCCGATGCATCAGATCCCGGTGAACTCGAGGGTAACATCACACTGGAGCGGGTCTCTTACCGCTATGCGCCAGCGTTGAATTTGACGCTGGATCGTGTGAGCTTTGAAGCCAAAGCTGGTGAATTCATTGCTCTGGTTGGTCCATCAGGAAGCGGTAAGAGCACGGTGGTTCGCATGCTGCTTGGTTTTGGCACCCCTGAAGAAGGAACTGTTTCCTACGATGGGAAGCCCTTGCAGAGTCTAAAACTGGATCTGGTGCGACGGCAGATCGGCACAGTAATGCAAAATTCTGGGATTTTTGCTGGATCAATTTTTGAAGTCATTTCTGGGAGTGCCTCGATATCACTTGAGCAAGCTTGGGAGGCTGCAGAAATGGTCAGTCTTGCCGATGACATCCGTGACATGCCGATGGGAATGCAAACAGCTGTACCTGAAGGGGGTGGCACTCTATCTGGTGGTCAACGACAACGCTTAGCAATCGCCCGGGCACTTGTAAGAAAACCAAAAATTCTGATTTTCGATGAAGCGACCAGTGCTCTCGATAATCGGACTCAGGCGATTGTTACCCAATCCCTAGAGAATCTACGTGTAACCAGAGTGGTCATTGCACACCGCCTAAGCACAATCAAGAACGCAGACAAAATTGTCGTCATACAAAAAGGGCAGGTTGTAGAGACCGGCGTTTACGCAACGCTGATGGATGCAGGAGGCGTATTTTTCCAACTCATGAACCGTCAAATCATCTGAGGCAAAAACAATGTTTCGACAAAAAGCTCTGGATGCACTCAATAATCCAGAAAAACTTGATCAACCGTTCCAGCTCATTCGCCCGACATTTTGGGTGCTTCTGCTTTCAATGAGTGGATTCACACTCTTCCTTGTGTTGTGGTCAATCTTTGGGAAAATACCGGTCCGAATCAGCGGCAAGGGAATTCTTGTTGAAGCCAATTCAACGCAAGCCCTACAATCAGAACAAGCCGGGCGTTTATCAAGTTTTATGGTCAAAATCGGTGACTGCGTCAAGAAAGGCCAAGCAGTCGCAAAAATCGACGCCGAAGACTATCAATTAAAAACCGAAAGACTTGAAGGCGAACTTAAGGCGTTGAAGGAGCAAAAAATCATCGAAAATGCTTTAGCAAACAAGCAACTCGACATTGCGCTGAATGATTTCAATCGTCTACGGCCCTATCGTGGCAAGGGGGCAATTACCGAGCAAACCTTTATTGAGAAAGAGGGCTCTCTCGGACAAATGAAAGCACGACTAGAAAGCGAAAAGAACAGCCGCAATAATCTGATTCTCAACAAGCAACTAGAACTCGATTCGACGCAAAAAGAAAAGCTAGCAAAAACATCAATCCACGCGCCCCGTAATGGTTGCGTGTCGGACATCTCTGCTCAAATCGGGCAGTTTATCCAAGCAGGCTCGATGATCATGGAGCTATCTAATCCTGGCATTAATAACAATCTAGATAGCCTGGCATATTTCAGTCCGAGTGATGGCAAACGAATCAAAGTTGGTCAACGAGTCCAAATCACGCCCGTCACAACCAAGGCTCAGCGACATGGAGGAATTGAAGGCGAGGTGATCTCGATCAAAGAACTACCGGTCAGCCGGGAATCGTTGATGATCCGCCTAGGGAGTACATCCATTGTCGATTCAATATTCAGTAGCTCGTCAAATCAGTCAACACCCCTGATCGAGGTACGCACGAGCCTGCGAAAAGACCCCAAAACGCTGAGTGGTTATTACTGGGGTGGCGGACAAGGCCCAGATTTAAAGATGACCCCGGGAACACCAACTGAACTGCGTGTGTTGGTCGAAGGGAGGCAGCCGATCTCCTACTTGGTGCCTTTGCTTCGCGATTTAAGCGGTATTTACTAACAGCCATGCTGAACCTCTTTCAGTCTTCCCGCCGCCCACTCAAAACACCAACTGTTCTCCAAATGGAGATGACAGAGTGTGGTGCCGCATCATTATCAATGATTCTTCAGCATTACGGGAAATATGTGCCGTTAACGCAATTACGCATCGCCTGCGGTGTGTCTCGTGATGGCAGTGATGCTGCTGGCATTATACGAGCCGCAAAAACTGAGGGCATGGAGGCCAAGGGGTTTACGCGAGGTCTTGAGAAGCTGAAAACAGCGGTGATGCCGTTGATTATTTTCTGGGAATTTAATCACTTTTTAGTCCTTGAAGGCTTTTCGGGAGACAGGGTTTATCTCAACGATCCTGGTCTTGGCCCCCGTTCTGTCAGCTATGAAGAATTCGATGTCAGCTATACCGGCATTGCTCTAGAGGTCAGACCAGGTCCTGATTTTGTGAAATCAGGGCAAGCACCATCCGTATGGCCGTTGGTGCTGAAACGGATGGGAACAGAAAAGAACGCTGTTATCTTCTGCATCGTCGCAGGACTGCTTCTGATCATTCCAAAACTAACGATACCCATATATTCTCAGATTTATATTGATGAAGTTATTGGCGCAAATATGCGGAACTGGCTCAAGCCGATGCTTTGGGCATTTCTTGCCTCAATTAGCTTCATGGCTGTGGCTAAATATATTGAACTGATTGGCCAAAAACTTTTATCTAGGCGTCTTGACAGGAAATTTAGCGTCGAATTTGAGCACCACGTCCTTTCGCTTCCGGAGCAATTTTATTCTCAACGCTTTGCAGGAGACATCAATAATCGGTCTGAACTAAACAAAAAAGTTGCCGACTTTATTGCAGAAAAGCTTATTCCAACAATCACTAAAGTTGCGCAACTCATTTTTTATACGGCACTGACATTCCTCTACAGTTCGTACCTTGGGGCGATTATCGTCTTCACATCAATTATTAATGCAATTGTAATATCCAAATCGCTTGATTTCCAAAAAGATGCCAGCCTACAGCTTCAGAAAGACAGTGGCAAAGCGGAAGCTGTTGTTACTGCGGCGTTTAGCAACATCGAAACAGTCAAATCAGCTGCCGTTGAAATGGATGTCTACAAACGCTTTGCTGGGTATACAGTTAAATCGCAAAACTTCGGCCAAAAGCTGCAGAGACGCGTAGCAAAAATGGAGCTATTGCCTGAGTTCTTAACCACATTCAATGAAGTTGTCATTTTAATAGTTGGCTTTGTATTGGTTCTTAATGGCAAATTGACCCTTGGCATGTTACTCGCGGCTCAAGTCGTAGCCCTCAAGTTTGCCGAAGAAATTAACGGTATTTTGTCATTCATCAGGTCATTGCCAGAATTCGAAGGACATATTATTCGACTACAAGATGTTGTTGAGCAGCCAATCGACCCGATTCTTGCTGCAAGCACAAAGGTAAAACTCGAAGATTTTCCCAGTGAACGTAGACGTTTGTCGGGTAAAATCTCGATCGCAAATATGAGCTTTGGCTATATACCAACAAAGCCTCCACTGATTCAAAATATTAACATTGAAATCTCCCCTGGCCAACGCATTGCGTTTGTGGGCGGCAGTGGATCCGGCAAAAGCACAATTTCAAAGATTGTTGCTGGTCTTTATACTCCCAATGAAGGTTCAATTAAATTTGATGATTATACGCTTGCTGAAATTCCACGTTCTATCGCCATCGGATCTATCGCGATGGTTCAGCAAGAAATTAATCTCTACGGCTGCAGCGTCAGAGACAATCTGACCCTTTGGAATAATACTATTCCACAGAGACAGATCGAAGAAGCATGTATTGATGCTTGCATCCATGATGTCATCAATGCTCTGCCAGAAGGTTATGAGACCATCTTAAAAGAAGGTGGCCGCAGTCTTTCAGGTGGCCAACGTCAGCGTCTTGAAATCGCCCGAGCATTGGTGCAAAACCCATCCATTTTGCTATTGGATGAAGCCACTTCGGCTCTCGACCCAGAAACAGAAAAGCTTGTGGATGAAGCATTTCGGCGCAGGGGATGCACATTAATTATCGTCGCGCACCGTCTAAGCACAATTCGCGATGCTGATCAGATTATCGTGATGCACAAGGGTGAGATTGTTCAGCGCGGACGCCACGACGAAATGTGCCTGGTTGAAGGCTCTCCATATCAGCAACTGTTGGAGGAAAGTGTTGGAAGCGAAGAAGAATCGGCCGAAGAGATAGCGAGTTTATAATTGAGGTAGTATTTGATGGCTTCCGATGCGAAGACAAAACAATTATCTCCTTCTAATCAAATTAAATCGGCTTATAACCTTATTGGTGAACCACCAGAATTGCCTGCATTCCTATCAAAACAAATCGCTGATGTCTTGCTTGACTTTCGCAGCGAATGCCATTATCGAAGCAACAGCTTAGTGCAAGAGGGCATTCATACAAAGCCTAGGTCTTTTTACGTGAAAGATGGATTGCTGAAGCTATACAAGCACGATGAGTACGGCGCAGAGGTTGTCATCCTTGTCTTCGGCCCCGGAGAATTAATCATTAATGCCATTAAGCAATTCAATGGCTTCCAAAGCCTTCATATTGCCTGCCTGACAGATGCCACACTGATTCCACTCGATCAGCAGGCATTGGGCAACGCCCTCAGCACCGATGCTGAGTTCCTGCTGAACATTCTTAAACTGCAGAATGACTATTTTTTAACCGCTTCTGATCGATTTAGAAAAGACCAATCCGAAGCCGTCAATAAAATCCTTGCGACCATGATCTATATTGCCTCGAAATGGTCCTCCAACCAGAGAAACATTGATTTTATCGCCCACATAGGTCACCAACAATTTGCCACTCTCGCCAATGTGGCTCGGGAAACGTTCAGCCGCGTGCTCAGCAAGCTCAAAGCGAACGACTACATCATCACCGATGGTGGAAGCAGCATGGCTTTAGCAGACAAAGCCTTCAAACGCATCAGCGAAAGCTTTTTCGATTGACTGCCATACATGGTCTTTCAGCTGCATCAAAACAGCCAAGGCTTTTTTGTCAGTCGGTCCATATGCCGCGTCTAAGTGTGTTTTCTCACCAGGACATTCAGTGACCCGCAGCCGCTGGAGCTGCTGAACGGGAGTGCGGCTGCCGATGGCCATGTGACACCTACGCCCGTTATCGATCGACAGATAACGGGGCAGCCACCGCTTCCGCTCCTCTGAGCTGGCGAATGGCATGCCGTACACCCATTCGTTTTGGAGCGTTTTGATGAATCGCTCAGCCTTGTCATTGGTTTGGGGCCGGTAGGCCCTGGTTCGTTTGGCTTTCAAACCCATTGCGCTGCAGGCTTTTCACCTTTGCTTGGAGCGGTAAGCGCTGCCGTTGTCCGACAGCACCCTGCGGTGACTGCCAGGGCTTTGGCGAGGCGACGCATGGCGAGGCGCTCGTGCCGGAGCGCTGTGGCCTGCTGCTGTTGCTGTGGATCGAGCGTCCGCCGCTGAGTGCGGCGAACACTGCGTCGATCCACCAGTGCCGCTGGACCGCCTGAGCGGAACCTGGCGAGCCACTTGTAGGCAGTGCGCAGGCTGATCCCTGCGTGGCAGGCCAGTTCAACCAGGTGAAGGCACTCGTCATGTGACGACATACCAACCGTTCCCTGCCCAGGGCTGTCAGCCGAGCATTGGGGTGGGTATGCATGGTGTGTGAGGTCTATGGGTCGGAGGTGACACCCGGACCATGACGACCCCACACCCCTTTGTCAGCTGCTGAACAACGTGGTGGGACTACACAGCTAAGAGATCATTGATATCGAGCGCCAAAAGATCCAGCCCTTCGCTTGTGTCGACACGAGCGCTAGCACCTTTGTTTGCTGCGTTGAGCAGGGGGTGATTTCGCCCAACAGTTCACCTCGCCTGGAGGTGCCAACAACCCTCAGGCTGTCCCCGTCATGGATAAGGATGCGGGCTTCACCGGCCAGTAAGAGATAAACCGTTGTCACTGGTTGACCCTGATCGAGCAACACCTCACCGCCCCGCACCCCCAACGCCTCCAGCAACCCACCTCCTTGCGGTTGATGAGGGGTTGATACGCCATCAGGGAGCGGTCAAAGGTGCCCTGGCAGTAGTCGCTCCAGATTTGGGCGGCGATGGCGTGTGCCTTTGCCACTGCTACAGGGTCACTCCAGCAACCCAGGCGGTTGATAAACGCATCACGCCCGTCAATCCGCAGCCTGACCTGGAGACTGCCGTTGTTGTTTCTCAGGGAAGGGGACTTCTGCACTGGATGCCGCTGCTGCTGACACCAGGGCTACGGCTCCACCACTGATTTATCCAACTACCCCATCTCGGCTTGTAGCCCTTCTTAGCCGCTGGGGGTCTCTGGGAAGAAAAAACTGGGAAATCCTTTGGGGTGGCTTGGATATTGGCTGGCTGCTCTTCTGCTAACTCTCAAAAATCAAGCCCAGATTGAGGTCTTCTGCGTCACGGCTCGCTTCACGCAGTGGTGAATGCCATAACTCACATACACATAAAACCGCCCAGGCTCACCAAAGAGCGTTTCGTTGCTGGGGGAGCGTCGGCGGTAGCCGTGGCAGGCGGGCTCGCTCTGGCAATACGCCTCCGTTTCCACAATCACGCCCCAGAGCAGCTCACCAGAGGCTTGGCGCTTCACCAGCAGGCAGCCAATCAGCTCGGGGGCAACCAGCTCGGCGGGGCGGGCGAAGAAGGATTGGGGGAGGTGCTGGGAGGGCGTGGTGCCTGCGCGAGTGGCTTTGGCGATGGGAACAGGAGCGCAAGCAGTGAAAGGAATGGCGCGCATGAGCAACAAATGCTCAACAAATAATTTGTATTAACAACTGCTGGCAGCAAATCACATCACCGCCGGAGCGCTCGATAGATTCCCGCAAAAATCTTGTAAAAGAGCAGGAGAGGGCTGGCAACTCGCAGCTGCCTCTCAAGTCTCCTGTTGGCGGCAATAACCATACCCAATTGCCCCCTAGCCCTCGCAAGGCTCTCTTCAGCAGACATCCATTCAGCATCAGCAAAAGACTCTGTTCTCAAGCCCCAGAAATATGTGTCACCATTATCAACATTGACTTCAAGCGAATATCGGCAAAAATACCTGTCAAGTTCAAAGCTAGACTCAAAGTCCGCCAGGGAAATATTCTTATAATAATCATTTGTGTATGGCGACGAGCCAGCATCGGTATCCACGGTTCCATGAGCAGCCCTGCCAATGCCCGCGAAGGTAAGGATAATAAGACTGTTCTTATGTGTGGTCCTAATCATATTTAAAAATATTTCACGCCAGAGCTTGGCGTGCTCAAAGCATTCGGTGGAAAACGCTATATCAGCCCAGCCGTCAGGAAGCTGAACCAATTCACCGGGTATAACAAAGTCGACTCCCTTTCCTTCCCCAACATCAAGCCCCACCCAACGCCTTGACTCAGCACCTGGAAAGTAATCGCGTATTGAGCCGTTAATGTCCTGAGAACCAACTTCCAGCACATTGGCGGAGGAAGACACATTTGCCGCAAACCGAACCAAGCAGCTCTCAATGAATTCGCGTTGAGCTGGATGAGCCATGCTAAATTGCGCTACTGAGGGTTTAGTCCAAGAGGTCATTCTATCCTCAACCCCATCTCGCCGTCAAGCGCACATACTCCCAAAGTGCAAAAGGCAAAAGAAAAGCTTGAAAATCTCCATACTTTTTATTGAGATTTTCGAGCTCTATTAGCATATTTATTTCCACAGATGAAATGCGAATGGCGATGGTTTTTAGTTGATCGACCTCCAAGTGCTCCGATCGCTCCAGTTTCTCAGCAATCGCTTCCCTGCAAAACGCTGAGATATTGAGATGTCGACTTCTCTTCAGCTACAGCAGTGGCTGATGGAGCCATTGGATGCCCCCTTCTCACAGCTACGTTGCTGGGTGAGCGGCGGCGGTAGCCGTGCCAAGCGGTTTTGCCTTGGGACCACGCCTCCGTTTCCACAATCACGCCCCACAGCAACTCGCCATCCGCGTTGACTGCCAGGAAAGATGACGCTCCTGCTGCTGTTCAGGCAGCCATCGACAACGTAGCTGGCTCGAGTTCAATTTCGGCTGGTGGCGGATTGATCCAGACCACTTCCGGTTGACGCCAGCAGCGTGTGGATCGTGACCACCGCCTTGGATTGCGCTGACGTGCCTGTTCGTAGACGACAGCCCGGTGACGGCAGATCTCCACAGCATCACCGTTGTGGCGCTGATGGGGCGTCACGAACTTGATCCCGCTGTGGCGGTGCCGGTGGTTGTACCAGTCCACAAACGAGGTCACCCACTGGCACGCCTCGTTCTTGCTGGCGAACGGTCGACGCGGGTAATCAGGTCTGTATTTCGCTGTTCGGAACAGCGAATCAGAGTATGGGTTGTCGTTTGAGACTCTTGGCCTGGAGAAGGACCTGAGTACACCCAGCTCTTCCAGCCGGTTCTCCAGCGTGGCGGCCCGCATGGCGTTGCCGTTGTCGGCATGCAGCACCAGCGGCTGCTTTCGGCCCTTGCTGATCCGTTCTTTCAGGCAAGCCCTGCTCACCAGATCGGCTGCAATGGCTGGATCCTCGCGTTCGGCGACATCCCAGGCCACCACCTTGCGGCTCCAGACGTCGAGCACCAGATAGAGGTACAGCCAGATCCCGCGGACGGTTGTCGGGAGATAGGTGATGTCCCAGCTCCACACCTCATTCGGCCCAGCGGCTCGCAGGCGTGGAACTGGTCTGGGCTCCTGTGGTGGCCTGGCTCGGCCACGCCGATGGGCCTGGCCGTGGGCGTGGAGCACGCGGTAGAAGCTGCGCTCTGAGCCGAAATAAAGACCATGATCCGCTAACACCGGCACGATCTGGCCGGGCGGCAGCGCGGCGAATTCCGGCTCATTGCAGGTGAGCAGGATCCGCTGGCGCTCTTCTTCGCTGAGGCGATGGGCGACTTGGCGGTGGCTGCCCTTACGGCGGTCAATGCCATCACCGTCACCAGCGAACTGGCGCCGCCACCGCTGCAGCGTCGTCAGCCCAACGCCAAGCAGCAGGGCCAGCTCACTGGCCCGGGCACCATTCGCAATGCCCTCGTCGAGGATTTCCAGAGCCTTCTGGCGATGGACAGACGAGGTCAGTCGTCCCCGTCCTCTCCCCAGAAGGCCTGAATCTTTTTTGAGGCAATCAGCAGCGCTGCAGCCTCCGCCAGGGCTTTCTCCTTCCGCCTCAGCTCCTGCTTGAGCCGCTTGATTTCCCGCTGGTCCTGGGCACGGAGCCGTTCGAGCTCCTTCTGCTCTTTCAAGGTGAGCACTGGCTTTTCGTTGGCATCCTGGGATGCCTGCCGCCAGCGCTTCACCTGCTCTGGGTACAGGCCTAGCTCCCGGCAGTAGGCGCTGAGTTCGGTGGCATTCAGCCCAGCGGTCTCCAGCACCACCGTGAACTTGTCGGTGGCTCCCCAGCCTTCAGGATCCTTCTCGGATGCCGGCACCACCTCTCCTTGCAACCGCCAGGCCTTCCTCCAGTTGTAGAGGGTGACCACGTGAATGCCCAGCTCTGCTGAGATCTGGGCCACGCTCTGGCGGTGCGGCGGACTCATTCGCCTTCTCACATCAGCTTTGACGGCCTCGCTGTAACGACGCATTGCTCTGCTCCATCAAGCCCCCTGGTGGAAAAGTGGCCGGGATGGAGAGGCGCCAACTTTCCTGGCAGAGGGGGCCGCTTGGCGCTTCACCAGCAGGCAGCCGATGAGCTCGGGGGCAACCAGCTCGGCGGGGCGGGCGAAGAACGCCTTCGGCAACGAATTCCCCACAAGACCGTCGCGCCGCTCGCCACTGAACGCAGCCGCCAGCAGACTGGATCCCTCTGCTTCAGGCCCTAGGGCTGCCATGAATTCCACCGGCTTCACCCTCGCCACCGTGCTGGTTTTCGGCAGCGGTCTGTTTGTGCTGGCCACCCTGTTCTTCGGCACCAAGGGCGGCTACTACGACACCGACAACTACGACGGCAACGGCACGGCCCACTAGGGGTTGCTGAGTCGCTCGGCCTCGGGGCAGTCTTCGGAGGTGATCACGTCATCCGGGCTGCCACTGCGGCACACATAGGCCAGGCGGGTGCTGACAGCCCCGATGGAATCGAGGCGCACGCTCTCCTCCCAGCTGTGGGTTTCGTCGTCGTCCTCGGCGTCGTAGCGGAGGGTGACCAGATCCCCCTCGATCTCCACCACGGTGGCCTCCTCAATCCAGCGCTGCTGATCTCGCAGGAACACCCACACCGGGCGCTGTTCGGCACAAAATTGGTAGAGCTTGCGGTGCAGCATGGGCCTTGGGCACTGCTGGCTTCGAAATCCTAGGCAGCCCGCCCGGGCCCGTTGCTGTTCACCATGACTCAAACCTCCCCCCGGGCCGCCAGCCCCACCGAATCCATCCGGCTGCAACTGCGCAGCTGGCCCGAAGTGGAGGCCTATCTGGAGCACTGCAAGGGCGTGATCGTGCCCCTGGGCTCCACCGAGCAGCACGGCCCCACCGGTGCCATCGGCACCGATGCCCTCACTGCCGAAGCCGTGGCCCTGGAGGTGGGCCGGCGCACCGGCGTGCTGGTCACACCGGCCCAGGCCTTCGGCATGGCCGAGCACCATCTCGGCTTTGCCGGCACGGTGAGCCTCCAGCCCTCCACCCTGCTGGCGGTGCTCCACGACGTGGTGCTGTCGCTGGCGCGCCACGGCTTCGAACGGATCTACGTGATCAACGGCCATGGCGGCAACATCGCCACCAGCAAGGCCGCCTTCGCTCAGGCCTATGCCACGGCCGCCAGCCGTGGGCTGGCCGTGGCACCGCAGCTGCGCTGCAAGCTGGCCAATTGGTTTATGGCGGGGCCGGTGATGCAGGAGGCCCGAAGCCTCTATGGCGACCAGGAGGGCCACCACGCCACCCCCAGCGAAATCGCCCTCACCCTGCACCTGGAGCCCAGCCTGCAAACCAAACAGCGCCCCCTGCAGGACCCTGCCCCCGCCGGGCCCATCCACGGGCCCGAGGATTTCCGCCGCCGTCACCCCGATGGCCGCATGGGCTCCAACCCCTACCTGGCCCAGGCCAGCCACGGCGAGCGCTTCCTGGATCTGGCCGCCACGGCCCTGGCCGCCGACCTGGAGGCCTTCCTGGCTTGAGCGCTAGCGTCACAGCCAGCCGGATTAGCCCCATGAGCAAGATCACCGCCGACGACGTGCGCAAGGTGGCCCAGCTGGCCCGCCTCGCCCTGCCGGAGGAGAAGATCGCCACCTACACCGGGCAGCTCGAGCGCATCCTCGACTACGTGGCGCACCTCGAAACGGTGGATACCGAAGGAGTGCCTCCCACCACCCGGGCGGTGGAAGTGGTGAACGTGACCCGCGAGGACATCGTGACGCCCACCAGCGTGCGGGAAGAGCTTCTCGACGAAGCCCCCCAGCGGGAAGGCAACTTCATTCGGGTGCCAAAAATCCTGGCCGATTAGCGGACCGGGGAAACGGCCGTGCGATGAAGCAGCTCCAGCACCCGTCGGCGCGCATGCCGGGTGGGCATCAGGGCTGCTATGGGTCGCAGCTTGCTGCGCTTCTTGCGGTGACTACGCACCCCCAAGAAGATGTCGTAGAGGAAGTTGAATCCATCGCTTCTGCTTTCAAATACGCCGAGCCGCTGAGGCGATCCTTTGGCATCGAGAATCGGTTTTGTGGCGTGATAAGCAGGCCGATATTCAAACCAGGGAATCGATGGCCAGAGGTGGTGGATCAGGTGGTAGTTCTGACCCATGATCAGCCAATTCATCAGTCTCCCTGGGTAAACGCGGGAGTTATGCCAGCGGTTGCGGGACTGGAAGGGGCGGTGCGGCAGGTAGTCGAAGAACAGGCCGAGGGTGACGCCCACCATCAGGGCCGGCGCAAACCAGCAATTGAACACAAAATCGAGAAAATCATATTTCGCGGCCGCAATCACAATCGCCGCAAAAACGCCCCGGGCCATCCCCCACTCGAGCAGTTCATAGCGGCGCCATAAACGCCGGCGGAAAAAGAACAGCTCGTGATAGAAGAAGCGCGGTGCGATCAACCACAACGGCCCGAAGGTGCTGACGATGTGGTCTGGATCGTTCTTGGGGTCGTTGACATGGGCGTGGTGTTGCAGGTGCACCCGCGTGAACACCGGAAAGCTGAAGCCAAGCAGCAGGGCGGCGCCATGGCCCATCACCGCGTTCCAGACGCGGTTGGGGTGAGCCGCGTTGTGGCAGGCGTCGTGGATGACGGTGCCCTCCAAATGCAAGGCCAAAAATCCGGTGGCCAGCAACACGGGCAGGGGCCAGCCCCCCGCAAACCAGCCCCAGATCGTGAGGCCTGCCAGGCCATAGCCGGCCAGGAACAGGCCCACCGTGGGATTCCAGGGGGCCGGGGGATCGAGAAACTCGCGCGGCACCAAGCTCGATGGTGTCGACTTAGCCCCGACAGGGGCGACGGACATTGGGGTCGCTGCCAAAACCTGTGTCATCGCGGTTGAAACAGGTCCCAAAGCGTTGGCTCCCGGCAACTTAAGAAAACATTGATGCCCACCGGGGGACTTGAACCCCCACGACCAAGGCCACTGGTACCTAAAACCAGCGCGTCTACCAATTCCGCCAGGTGGGCGAACCGCGACTGTAGGGACAGGGGCGGGAAGCGCCCACCCAGGAGGCCACCCAGAATGGTGCAATCCTTTTGAACCGCCATGCTCGCCACCCTGGGCGGACTCCTGGCATTGCTGCTCGGCCTTGCCATCCTGCTGCTGCCGCTGTTGGCCACCGAACTGAGCCGGCCCCGGGATTCGGTCTGGGGCGCCGTGGTGCTGTTGCTGGGCCTGGTGCTCGTGACCAGTGCCGATCGGCTGACCGGAGCCCCGATGCTGGGCGTGCTCTGCGGGGGGCTACTGATCGGCCGCCTAGCAGCGGAGGTGTCCCAGGGGCGCTGGCGGCAGCTCAGCCCCGAGGAACAGCAGCGGCTCTGGTCAGCAGAGCGCTGGCAGACAAGCCTGCAACAGGCGGGAGCGACCGTGACCCATCTGGTCGCCCAGGTGGGTGCGAGCAGCTCCGGGCTGGGGCAGTGGCTCGCGGAGCGCCGCCAACCGAAAACCAGCGGCAAACGCTGGGTGCGCCCCGACGAGACCGACACGTCCGCATCAGCCAACATCCAGCCCCAGCCGGCCGACACCGTGGTGGTGAGCTCCTTTGCCGAGATCGATGCCCTGATCGAGGCTGAACCAGCGGAGCCCGAGGCAGCCAGCAGCCAAGCGGGATAATCGGCCCTTGCTGCCCTGTGGCGACGTGACCGCCAGCTCTGCCGCCAATAGCACCGCCGCAGCGGGGCAGATCTCCTACAAGGACACCCTCAACCTGCTCCAAACGCCCTTCGCCATGCGGGCGAACGCCAAGGTGCGGGAGCCCGAGATCCAGGCGTTCTGGGCCGAGCGGCGGATCTACGAGCGGCTGAGCCAGCAGAACCCTGGCGAGACCTTCACCCTGCACGACGGGCCGCCCTACGCCAACGGGGCCCTGCACGTGGGCCATGCGCTGAACAAGATCCTCAAGGACATCATCAACAAAACAGCCCTGCTGCAGGGCCAGAAAGCGCGGTTCGTGCCGGGCTGGGACTGCCACGGCCTGCCGATTGAACTCAAAGTGCTGCAAGGGCTAAGCAGCAGCGAGCGGGCCGAGCTCACCCCCGTGAGCCTGCGCCAGAAGGCCCACGCCTACGCCCTGGAGCAAGTGGAGGGCCAGAAGGCCGGCTTCCGGCGTTGGGGCATCTGGGCCGACTGGGATCAGCCCTACCTCACCCTGCAAAAGAACTACGAGGCTGCCCAGATCGGCGTGTTCGGCGCCATGGTGATGGCCGGCCACATCTACCGGGGCCTCAAGCCGGTGCACTGGAGCCCCAGCTCCCGCACCGCCCTGGCGGAAGCCGAGCTCGAATACCCCGACGGCCACACCTCTCCGAGCGTGTACGCGGCCTTCCCGGTGGTGGAGCTGCCTGAAGGCCTAGCGGCCCAGCTCTGTGCCAGCGGCCTGCCGGCCGAAGCCGCTACAGGCGCTGGCGGCCTGGCTGTAGCGATCTGGACCACCACCCCCTGGACCCTGCCCGCCAACCTGGCGGTGTCGGTGAATGGCCGGCTCGACTACGCCATCTGCGCCGTGGCCGCGCGCGGTGAAGGTGCCGCGCCTGCCGCCAGCCACCTGGTGGTGGCCGCCGAGCTGCGCGAGGGCCTGGAAACCAGCCTGGAGCTCACGCTCACCCCGCTGCTCACCGTGAAGGGCTCCGATTTGGAGGGCATCGTCTACCGCCATCCGCTGCTGGAGCGCTCCAGCCCGGTGCTAATCGGCGGCGACTACATCACCACCGAAGCAGGCACGGGCCTGGTGCACACGGCCCCGGGCCACGGCGTCGACGACTTCAACACCGGCAAAAAGGCGGGTCTACCGGTGCTCTGCCCGGTGGATGAGGCCGGCACTCTCACCGCCGAAGCCGGCCCCTTCGCCGGCACCAACGTGCTGAAGGACGCCAACCCCACGATCATCGCGGCCCTGGAGGCCACCGGCCTGCTGCTGAAGCAAGAGCGCTACGAGCACCGCTACCCCTACGACTGGCGCACCAAGAAGCCCACGATCTTCCGCGCCACCGAGCAGTGGTTTGCCTCGGTGGAAGGCTTCCGCGCCGCCGCCCTCGAGGCGATCGCGGCAGTGGAGTGGCTACCGGCGAGCGGCCGCAACCGCATCGAGGCCATGGTGAGCGAGCGGGGCGACTGGTGCATCAGCCGCCAGCGCACCTGGGGCGTGCCAATCCCGGTGTTCTATCACCGGGACACCGGCGAGGTGCTGCTCAACGAAGCCACCCTGGCCCACATCCAGGGGCTGATCGCCGAGCACGGCGCCGACGTGTGGTGGCAGCGCGATGAGGCCGGCCTGCTGCCGGAGCCCTACGCCGCCGAAGCCAGCCGATGGCGCAAGGGCACCGACACCATGGACGTGTGGTTCGACTCCGGCTCCTCCTGGGCGGGCGTGCTCCAGGAGCGCGGCCTGCACTACCCCGCCGATCTGTATCTCGAGGGCAGCGACCAGCACCGCGGCTGGTTCCAGAGCAGCCTGCTCACCTCCGTGGCCGTCAACGGCCAGGCTCCCTACAAGCGGGTGCTCACCCACGGCTTCACCCTCGATGAGAAGGGCCGCAAGATGAGCAAATCGCTGGGCAACGTGGTGGATCCGGCGGTGCTGGTGGAAGGCGGCAAGAACGAGAAGCAGGAGCCCGCCTACGGCGCCGACGTGTTGCGGCTGTGGGTGAGCTCGGTGGATTACTCGGCCGATGTGCCTCTGGGCCCGGGCATCGTCAAGCAGCTGGCCGACGTGTACCGCAAGGTGCGCAACACGGCCCGCTACCTGCTGGGCAACCTGCACGACTTCGATCCGGGTCCCCAGGCTGAAGGTGGCGACGCCGTGGCCTACGCCGAGCTGCCGTTGCTGGACCAGTGGATGCTGCAGCGCACCGCTGCCCTGATCGACAGCGTGACGGGAGAGTTCGAGCGCTTCGAGTTTTATCGCTTCTTCCAGGCCCTGCAGAACTTCTGCGTCGTCGACCTCTCCAACGTCTACCTCGACATCGCCAAGGACCGGCTCTACGTGAGCGGGGCCGCGGAGTTCCGCCGCCGCAGCTGCCAGACCGTGCTGAGCCTGGTGGTGGAGCGCCTGGCTGGGCTGATCGCGCCGGTGCTCTGCCACATGGCCGAAGACATCTGGCAGAACCTGCCCTACCCGGTGAGCGAAGCCTCGGTGTTTGAGCGGGGCTGGCCGACGGCGCCCGCGGAATGGCGCCAACCTGAGTTGGAGACGCCGATGGCCGCGATTCTGGAGCTGCGGGCCCTGGTGAATCGCCAGCTGGAGAGCTGCCGCAGCGGCGGCCAGTTGGGTGCGTCGCTGGAAGCGCAGGTGCAGCTGGATCTCACCGCAGGTAGCGAGGCGCTGGTGGAAGCGCTCGGCTGGCTGGAGCACTCACCCCACCAATCCGTCGACAACCTGGCCGACTGGCTGCTGGTGTCGGACCTGCGCATTGGTGGCGTAGCCCCGGAGGCTGTGCTGCAAGAGGCCCAGGCCGCTGGCGTGCAGGTGCGGATCGCCAAAGCCGCCGGGCAGAAGTGCGAGCGCTGCTGGCACTACGAAACCGACATCGGCAGCCACAGCGCCCACCCGACCCTCTGCGGCCGCTGCGTGGCGGTGCTGGCTGAATGAGCGAGGGCTGATCCCGTCTTCAGAGCCAGCTGGCGGGATCCAGAAACCGATCCACCGGAGCCGGACCAGCCAACCGCTGTTCAGCGGACGGGTTGAGGGGCCCCAACAGCAGTTCTGCTGTCTCGATCACGGCGCCATCTGGCAGCAGCGGCTGATCAGGGTCATAGGCCGTGGGATGGGTGGTGCTGCTCGAGAAGCCCCGAAACAGGACCAGCTCAAACGCTTCCGCCGCCTCACCAGCGCCCTGCAACTGGCCACGCAACCGCAGCACCCGATCGGGGCGATCGCGACTGAGCAGCTCCAACTGGGCAAGCAGGGCTGAATCCACCATCGCCACCCCTCAGAAGTCACCAGCGATGCGGCCCTGCTTGGGCAGGCGCACCAGCAGCCACTGCAGCAGGCCCACCACGTAGGCCACCAGGCCCACGTAGCCGATGAAGGCCGCAACGGCAGGGGTCCAGGAGCCGCCAAACACGAAGGCAAACACTGCCGCCACAAGCTGGTGCAGTCCCAGGGGAGGCTGGATCCAAACGGTGCAGCGGGCGCCGGCCAGTGCGGAACCACCCAGACAGCCGAGGGCCGTGGCACTGAAGGCCGCCCCAGCCAGACCCCACACCGTCAGGCTCCAGCGCCAGATGCGCAGGGTCAGGGGCAAGGGCCGCCAAGGCGGCAGATCGGCCAACTCCTCGTTGAGATCCACCCAAAACCACACACTCGCAACCACCAGCAGCTGGGCCAGCACGGCCACCACAAAACCCAATGGCCGGCGGTCGGTGAGCAGCAGGGTGGCGAGCAACAGCAAGCTGGCCACCTTCCAGTAGATGCCCAGCAGCCGCACCAGAGCGCCCTCGCGCCGCACGGTGGCCCAGATCAACAGCACCAGGGGCAAAGCGATGCTGAACAGGACGGCCAGGCGGACATCGAGCCACAACAGCGAGCGGTACAACGGTTCGGGCAGGGCGGCGAGCACGCGGCTGGTTCGGTAAGGCGCCATTATCCGTGGCCCCCGGCGGGCGATAGGGTCCAGCCCATGGCCGCTTTTTCACTGCCCAGCTGGCTCTCCCGCTCCTTCCCAGGCCGCCCGGGCCCGGCCTGGGCTCGCACAGCCCTGGCCACCGAAAGCTCCCTGCAGGCTGCGGTGGAGAGCGTTGCCCGCCAGCTGCGCGGAGCCGGCCCAGCGGATCTGGCCCTGGTGTTTGCCGCGGCCAGCTACGCCAGCGATCTGCCGCGGCTGCTGCCTCTGCTGCGCAAGCAGCTGCAGGCCGCGCACTGGCTGGGCTGTCTGGGTGGGGGCGTCGTGGGCACCGACCCCTGCGGAGCCCCCCATGAGCTGGAAAACAAGCCGGCCCTGAGCGTCACCCTGCTGCACCTGCCCGGCGCCACGCTCCAGCCTTTTGCGATCGACACCGACACCCTGCCCGACCTGGATGGTCCGGCCGATCCCTGGCGCGCCTTGCTCGGCATGCCGGAACCAACCAACCCCGCGGCCAGCCCCTCGATGCTGTTGCTGGTGGATCCCAGCTGCGCCCGCATCAACGATCTGATCAGCGGCCTGGATTACGCCTGTCCGGAGGCGGTGAAACTCGGCGGTATTGCCGGCCAGCACAGCGCCCCCCACGGCTCCCTGCTGTTCGACGACCAGGTCGTGCGCGGAGCCGTCGGCTGCCTGATCGGCGGCGCGTGGCAGCTCGATCCGGTCGTGGCCCAGGGCTGTCGCCCGATCGGCCCGGTGTTCGATGTTGAACAAGCCCAGCGCAACGTGGTGCTGGAAGTGAGCCAGGGCCAGGCCCGCCGCAGCCCGGTGGCCGCCCTGCAGGCGATCCTCGCCGAGCTCAGCCCCGAGGAGCGGGAGCTGGTGAAGAACTCCCTGTTTCTGGGGGTCGGCCGCAGCAGCTTCAGCCTTGAGCGCGCTGAGCCGGACGGCCCCACGGCCTTCCTGGTGCGCAACCTGATCGGCGTGGATCCCCGCAATGGGGCCGTGGCCGTGGCCGAACGCATGCGGGTGGGTCAACAGGTGCAGTTCCAGCTGCGCGATGCCGCCGCCTCCCGCCAGGAACTGCGCCAGCTCCTCGGCCGGCAGCAGGCGCACCAACCCGAACCCCTGGTCACCCTGCTGTTCGCCTGCCTGGGCCGGGGTGCAGGGCTGTACGGCGAAGCCGATGGCGACGTGAACCTCTGCCGCGAGGCCTTTGCCGAGGTGCCGATCGCCGGGGTGTTCTGCAACGGCGAGATCGGACCGGTGGCCGGCAGCACCCACCTCCACGGCTACACCGCCAGCCTGGCCTTCCTGGTGCCACGCGGAGACAGCTGATGGTGCGCCAGCACGTCAATCCGCTTAGCCGCTTCTTCCAGCAGCCCCGGCCCCTGCCGCCACCCGAGGAGCTGTTTACCGCGCCGGATCAACCCCTTCACCTCGACATCGGCTGCGCCCGCGGCCGCTTTTTACTGGCGTTGGCCCAGCAGCAGCCCGGCCGCAACCACCTCGGCGTGGAGATTCGCCGGGCGCTGGTCGACTCCGCCGAAGCCGACCGCCAGGCCTTGGGGCTCGGCAATCTTCACTACTTGTTTTGCAATGCCAACATCAGCCTGCAGGACTGGTTGGCGGCGCTGCCAACCGGCCTGCTGGAGCGGGTCTCGATCCAGTTTCCGGATCCTTGGTTCAAGAAGAAGCACCACAAACGGCGGGTGCTGCAACCCGCCCTGCTGCTGGCCCTGGGTGAGGCCCTGGCCTGCGGCAGGGAGCTGTTGATCCAGAGCGATGTGCTGGCAGTGATCACGCCGATGGTGCAGCTGATCGAGGCCACTGGCGGCTTCGATCGCCCGCCCGAAGACGGCCGTCCCTGGCGGTCCGACAACCCCCTGCCGGTGCCCACCGAGCGCGAAACCTACGTGCTGGCCCAGGGACTGCCGGTGTACCGAGTGCTCTACCGGCGCAACAGCCACAACCTGCCACCGCTCGAGACCCTGGAGGATCGACTGGAAGATCTGAAGGATCCCGACGATGGGGTCGATAATCCGGCCTGACGGCAGCCTTCGCCCCTTGAGCGCCCCCACCATCCCCGTTCTGCTGCGCTGGCAGGGCAAGCTCCAAAGCGCTTCCAGTGGTGCTCTCGGGCGGCACTTGAACCTGATTGCCGGGCTGGTGCTGTGCGCCCTGATGGCCGGCCTGCCCCTGGTGACCCGCAGCGGCCTCAGTCTGCTGATCCTGGCCAGTGGCCTGCTGTGGCTGCTGCTGGCCCTGCGCACTCCGCCCGGACCCCTAGGGGAGATCGATCGCTGGATCCTGGCAATCCTGGCCGTGGCCCTGCTGGCCACGGGGTTCTCCCCGGTGCCCCTGGCCGCCGCCAAGGGCCTGGTGAAGCTGGTGAGCTATCTGGGGGTGTATGCCCTGATGCGCCAGCTGCTGGCAACAGCACCCATCTGGTGGGACCGCATCGTGGCGGCGTTGCTAGCCGGCGAGCTGGTGACCAGCGTGATCGGCATCCGCCAGCTCTACGGCGACACCGGCGAGCTGGCCCGCTGGGCTGACCCCAACTCCGTGGCCGACGGCACGGTACGGATCTACAGCACCCTGGAGAACCCCAACCTGCTGGCGGGATACCTGCTGCCGATCCTTCCCCTGGCGCTGGTGGCCCTGCTGCGCTGGCCTGGGGTGGCGCGCAAGTTGTTTGCCCTCATGGCCCTGGTGCTGGGCGTGGCAGCCCTGGTGCTCACCTACAGCCGCGGCGCCTGGATGGGATTGGTGGCGGAAGCCGGCGTGATCCTGCTGCTGCTGGCCGTCCGCGGCACCCAGGCTTGGCCGCCCCTATGGCGCAAGCTGGTTCCCCTGCTGCTGCTGCTCGGCGGGGCGGCCCTGCTGGTGGTGCTGGTGACCCAGGTGGAACCGCTGCGGGTGCGGGTGATGAGCCTGGTGGCTGGCCGGCAGGACAGCTCCAACAACTTCCGGATCAACGTGTGGCTGGCGGCCTTGGACATGATCCAGGCCCGGCCATGGCTGGGCATCGGCCCCGGCAACGACGCCTTCAACCAGATCTATCCGCTCTTCCAGCAACCCAAGTTCAACGCCCTCAGCGCCTACTCCATTCCCCTGGAACTGGCTGTGGAAGCTGGGGTCCCAGGGCTGCTGGCAGGGATCGGCTTGCTGGTGGCGAACCTGCGCACGGCCATGGCCCTATGGCGCGGCGATGGCGTGTTCAGCCTGCCGGCTCTGGCCGTGATCGCCGTGATCGCCGGACTCGGCGTGCAGGGACTCACCGACACGATCTTTTTCCGGCCCGAGGTGCAACTGATCGGTTGGTTCTGCGTCGCCACGCTTGCGGCCGGGGCTGCTGCCGGGGCAGGGGCTGCTCGCGATCGTGGCTGAACTCCCTTTGATCGCTGGCTTCGATGCCGGACAGACCCACACCACCTGTCGGCTGAGCGATGCCCGCGGGGATGCCGTGCTGGCCGAAGGGCAGGGACCGGGAGTGTGCCACCTGGCAGCGCCCGACGGCCCCAGCCGCTTCCGACGGGCCCTGCAAGCCAGCCTGGACGACGCATGCAGCCAGCTCAAGGCCCAAGGTCAGCTGCGGGCGGCCGCCATTGGGGCGAGCGGCATTGAGGTGGGCAGCCCGGTGCAGGCGGCGGCCCAAAGGCTGGCATCCGAAGCCCTCGGCCTCGCCATGCAGAACGTGGTGGTCACCGGCGATGAACGCACCGGCCTGCGCGGCGCGATGGGGCATCACCAGGCCGGCATTGTCGTGATCAGCGGCACGGGCACCATTGCTGTTGGCCGCAATGCGGCCGGCATGGAACAGCGCTGTGCCGGCTGGGGCTGGCTGCTCGATGGAGCCGGATCGGCGATGGATCTGGGCCGCGACGGCCTGGCCCTGAGCCTGGAGATGGCCGATGGCCGCCAACCTGAATCGCCCCTGCGCGCCCGGCTCTGGGCCGGGTTGGGCCTGGCAGCCGACGACCCCCAAGCCCCCCAAGCCATCAAGGCCATGGTCGTCGCGCCTGACTTCGGGCCCGCGGGCTTCGCCCGCTTGGCCCCCCTGGTGGTGGCCGCCGCCTGCGAGGGCGATGCGACGGCGGCTGATGTGGTGGAGCGCTCGGCGCTCGCCCTGGCCCAGATGGTGGTCACCATCAGCCAACGCCTGCAGTTGGAGGCGCCGCCTGTGTGGCCCATGGGTGGCGCCCTGGAGCACCTGCCCCTGCTGCGCACCCGGCTGGCCGCCACCCTGGAGCTGCGCTGCCCCGGCGCCCAGCTGCTGACGCCGGCTGGTGATGCCTGCAGCGGCGCCCTCGCCCTGGCCCGCGACTGCCTGGCATCCTCCGCTGCGGATGGGGCCGCGGATTAGACCGCGTTCAGGTGCCGTTCGGCTTCAGCGGCCAGTTGGCTGGCCCAATGATCCACCAACGGTTGCTCTGCTGCTTCCACCATCACCCGCAGCAGCGGTTCGGTGCCGCTGGCCCGCACCAACACCCGGCCTCGGCCCTCCATGGCTGCCTCCGCGGCCTCGACGGCCTGCCGCAGGGGCTCGCACTGCTGCCACTGCTGACGCCGCTGCCGATCGGGCACCGTCACGTTGACCAGGGTCTGGGGATAGGGCTGGAAACTGTTGTCCATCCAGTCAGCCAGGCTCTGGCCGGAGCGGTGCAGCAGGGTGGCCACCTGCAGGGCGGTGAGCAGGCCGTCACCGCTCATGCCGTGACGCGCCGAGAGGATATGGCCCGACTGCTCACCGCCCAGGCCCGCCCCCATCTGCTCCATCGCTTGGTGCACGTGCTGATCACCCACAGCGGTGCGCTCCAGCACACCGCCCTTGGCCTGCCAGGCCCGCTCGAAACCGAGGTTCGACATCACAGTGGCAACGATGCGGTTGGCCGGCAGCTGGCCATCGGCCAGCAGCGACGAACCCCAGAGATAGAGAATCTGGTCACCGTCCACCACCCGGCCGCGGCCATCCACGGCCAGCATCCGATCGGCATCGCCATCAAAGGCGAAGCCCATGCTGGCCCCGTTCTCGAGCACGGCTTGCCGGAGGGGATCCAGGTGGGTGCTGCCGCAGCCCACGTTGATGCGCTCGCCATCAGGTTGGCCGTGCAGCACCGTGAGCTGAGCCCCGAGGGCGCGGAACACCGCCTCGCCGCAGGCCGTTGCCGAACCCCAGCCGAGATCCAGCACAATTCGACACCCCTCCAGCCGGCGGCCCATGACGCTGGCCAGCAGGGCGCGTTGGTAATCAGCCAGCAGATCACGGCGATCGTGAACGCCGCCGGTGCCGCTGAAGCCGCCCGAGGCACCCAGGCCACCGCCCACGCCCTGCAGCCCCGCTTCAATCGCATGCTGCTGGCCGCGGCTGAGCTTGGCGCCGGAGGCGCCAAACACCTTGATGCCGTTGTCGTGGGGAGGATTGTGGCTGGCCGACACCATCAGCCCGCCGGCGGCCCCCAGGCGACGGATCGCACCGGGGACGGCCGGCGTGGGGCAGAGGCCGAGGGTCCACACTTCCCGCCCCGCTGCCGTGAGGCCGGCGGTGAGCGCCGCCACCAGCATCGGGCCGCTGCTGCGCGAATCCATGCCGATCAGCACCGGCGCGCCGGCGGGTAACACCTGACCGCACCAGAAGCCCACCTGCAGCGCCAGCGCCGGACTCACCTGGGAGCCCACACGGCCGCGGATGCCATCGGTGCCGAAGCCAGCCACGCCACCCCGCAGGGGATGGCCGACGGGATGGGGAGCCAGCTCGGCCATGGGCATGTGCCGCGAAGGAGCTCAGGCTACGTGGAGTGGCGGGAGCACTCAACGCCAGCGCCGAGGCCACCAGATCCAGCGCAGCAGCTCCCAAACGGCCCACAACAGCAGCAGTCCCACCACCCAGCCCGGCAGCCAGATCAGCGGCCACCAGGGGCGCAGCAACAGCACCAATCCTGCCGCCGCCAGCACCCGCAGCGCCCGCAGCCGCTGCTCGGCACCCGGCAGGCTGGAGAGGTAGGGAGGCAGAGGGGGCAGGCGCACCAGCAAGGCCGGATCCGAACCTCCCCAGAATGCCGAGGATTTCCACGCCGTGCCGCTGTTGCCCTTGGCTCGCCTCCCCCTGCTGCTGGCCCTCACATGCCTGGGCAGCGGCGCTGCACTGGTCTGCGGTCGGGCCCTGCTGAACCAGCTCCCAGCACCGAACCCCAACACCGCCACGGCCCGCCTGGAGCTCCTGAGCCGGCTCTCTCCCGATCCAGTGCGGCGCCGGGAGGCCAACCTGCTGCTGCTGGGCCGCCAGGGGGAGAACCCGGCACGCACGCGCCAGCTGCTGCGCGGCCAGGGCTGGGGCCGCGATGGCCTCGCCGCCCTGGTGCTCAAGCGCGATGCCCTGGCCGCCGAAGCGCTGGCAGACAGCAAAGCCGCCCAGCAGCGCTGGCGGCAGCTCCTGCAGCGCTTCCCCATGACGCCGGCCGCAGCGGATGCGCTCTATGCCCTTGGCCGAGACCAGCCCCAGCTGCGCCAAGACCTACGCCAGCGCTTCGCCGCCCATCCAGCGGCTCTGGCAGCTGCGGTGGAAGCGGGCCCAACCGCCGAAAGCCGCCGCGATGGCGCCCTGCACCTGGCCCGCCACGGTGTGCGCTGGCCCGGCGCCGCAGCGCGGCTGCGCCAGGCCTGCCGGCAACCAACTGCCATCCCCACACCCCAACAGCGCGACCAGCTGGCCGGTGGCCTGGCGCAACTGGGCGATGCGGAAGCCGCCCTGGCCTGCTTGAAGAGCAGCCAGCCGGGCCTCGAAACCCAGTTGGCGCTGGCAAAGGCGCTGCTCAACGGCGGCAGCGCCCAGCAGGCGCAGGCCCAGGACCGGCTGCTACAGCTGACCCGCTCGGCACCCCACTCCCCCCAGGCCCGCGAGGCCGTGGCCCTGCTCAGCGAGCAACCCGGGCCAAGCAGCCTGCAGGCTCTCGCCGCGCTGCCCGCCAGCCTGCAGAACACCGCCCCGGCGCAGGCCCGGCGAGCCCTGGACACCCCAGGCACCGAGGCCGTGCTGGCGGTGCTGAAACGCTGGCCCGCCGATCCAGCCAGCTGGGAGCTGCAGTGGCAGCGGGCCCGGCGGGCCCTGCTGGAGCGCCAGTGGACCACGGCCGAGGCGCTGCTGAGCGCACCAATGGACCGTGCACTGCCGGTGGGCCTGGCGGGCCGGCAACGTTTCTGGCTGGGCTTCAGCCAATGGCAACAGGGCCGACGAAGCGAGGCACGGCGCACCTGGGCCAGCCTGCTCCAGCGCCATCCCGAGGGTTACTACGGCTGGCGGGCCGCGGTGCGGCTCGGCCAAGGGGATCTCAGCCTCGATCCGCAACGCAGCCCTGCCCTGCTGCGCCCCCATTGGCAGCCCCTGGCCAGCGGCGATCCCGACCTCGATCGGCTGTGGCGCCTCGACCAACCCCTGGAGGCCTGGGAGCACTGGCGCACGCGCCGCACCCTCCCCCCTCGCAGCCCGCGGGAGCTGCTGCTGGAGGGCCGGCTGCGCCGCGGCGTGGGCGACCACTGGATCGGTCTGGGGCAACTCGAGCAGGCCAGCCTGCGGCTTCTCGCAGCTCAATCCTGCGGGCTGGCGCAGCAACTGGAGCGGAGTTTGCAGACCCCGAGCTTTGTGGCGGAGCTGGAGCGAGCCGCTACGGCCGCAGCGGTGCCAGCAACCCTGCTGGCCGCCGTGGCCAAGCAGGAATCCCGGTTCAGCCCTGGGGTGAGCTCCAGCGCGGGTGCGGTGGGGCTGTTGCAACTGCTGCCGGACACCGCAGCCGAACTGGCCGGGGGTCCGCTTGGGCCCGACGCCCTGCGCGATCCCAGTCGCAATGCCCAGCTGGGCGCCCAGTACCTGAAGCAACTGCTGGGGCAATGGCAGGGCAACCCCGTGCTGATGGCCGCCAGCTACAACGCTGGCCCCGGCGCGGTAGCCGGCTGGGTGAACCCCCAACTGCAGCAGGAACCCGAGCTATGGATCGAAGCGATTCCGTATCCCGAAACCCGGCTCTACGTCAAAAAGGTGCTCGGCAACCTGTGGAGCTTCCAGCAACGGCCCACACCGCGCTGCTAACCGCTGCTGGCCAGCCAGCGGCCCACGCCCGCCCCTGCGAGCACCAGCCCCCCCAGGGCCCCGGCCAGGAGCAGGGGTGGAGGCGCCACCCGCACCCGGGCCAAATCCAGCCGGGCTAGCAGCACCGTCGAACCCAGGATCAGCACGTTGGTGAGCACCTTGAGGTGAAGGAGATACAGGCCCCCCACCGTGACGATCAGCAACGTGATCACCAGGCTCATCACCCGGCTGGCCGCCATCATGTTGGAGATCCGCTGCAACAGCAGATCGGGCATCGTGCACACCACCACCACCAGCAGGGCGTGGAGGCAATCCAGCGACCAGAACAAACTGGACAACTGCCCCATCCCAGAAGCGCCGGCTCCCTCCAGCGGCTGGCTCCACTGCAGCCCCTCGTAGACCGCGATGGCCGCCAGAACCAGCAGCATCGGTGCCCGCAAGGGCAACAGCAGCAGACGCACCATGGCCATCACGGGGGAGCCAACACCAGGGCAATGGCATCCAGAGGACAACTCGGAATGCACTGTTCACAGACCAGACAGCGTTGCGCATCGAAGTGCAGCTGCCAAGCGGGCTGAAGCAGGCTGAGGGCGCCACTGGGGCAAACGCTGGAGCACAAGCCGCAATCGACGCAACGGCTGCGGTCGATGGCGATCTGCCCTGGCGCCCGGTTGAGACCCAGCCCCTGGCTCTCCAGCCACGCCTCTGCAGCCGCCAGCTCGTCGATGTCGCCCGAGAGCTCCACCACCATGGTGCCGCTCTGGTTGGGGGCAATCTGGGCCCGCAGGATCTTGGCGGCAACATCAAAATCCACGGCCAGCCGATAGGTGATCGGCAGGTGCACCGCTTCGCGAGGGAAATGCAGGGTGAGGCGCCGTTTCACAGGGGAGGCCGGTGGACGAACAATGCCGGTTCACCTCGCTCAAAACGCTAGCAAGCACTGGCAAAGTGCAGCCACGCTCCACCCGGCGCCGACGGCGCGCCCTCCAGCCATGACCAGCCCCTCCCCAAACCCCGGCTTCGGCACGAGCGAACGCCTGCTGTTGCTGGTGCTGGCGGTGCTGCTGGCGGCCGGCCTGGTGTGGTTTCGGGGTGGCCTGCACCCAGAAGCGCCCCTGGAGCGACTGGCGCGCCAGTCGCTCGATCTGCCTGTGGCTCTTCGCAACGGCAAGCCGACGGTGGTGGAGCTTTACGCCGACTGGTGTGAGGCATGCCGCAGCATGGCGCCAGCCATGGAGACGATCGAAGCCCAACACCGGGGGCAGCTCGATGTGGTGCTGCTCAACGTCGACAACCCCCGCTGGCAGCCAGAGCTGGAACGCTTCGACGTCAACGGCATTCCCCAACTGGAACTGTTCAATGCCGCCGGAACGCCCGTGGGCCGATCAATCGGTGCCCGCAGCACGGCAGAACTGCAGGCCCTCACCGGTGCCCTGATCGCCGGCGAACCCCTACCCGCCCTCGCCGGCATGGGCGCCGTCAGCAGCCTCGAGGCCACCCCCGATGCCATCGCCAACGTCACAGGCGCGCCAAAGGCTGCCACGATGGCCGGACCCCGCAGCCACGCCTAATTCCCCCCCTGAAATCCGCCATGGATCCCCGTTTCCGCGTCGCCCTGATCGCCGCCACACCGAACCCCCAGCAGTGCGTGTACGCCGGCATGCACCAGGACTACAGCGAGGGGTTTGTCGCCGCAGACTCTGCCAACTGGCCGGACGAAACCAAGGCAGGCGAGATCTGCATCAAGCGGCTGCTGGCCGGCGAGCGCGGCCACTACGGCCCCCTGGAGCACGCCCAGATCGTGCTCAACGTGGGCTGGTTTCCCCACTCGGTGATGCAGCAGGCGCGCACCCACCGGGTGGGGGTGAGCTTTGACGTGCAGTCGATGCGCTACACCGGCGATCGCATCTGCAAGGCGGCCAACGGCGAACTGGAGCTGGAAGAAGTGTTTTACCTACGCCCGGTTGGCAGCTACAGCGACCGGCAGGGCAAGAAATACGCCTACACCGTCGAGCAGCGGGCTG
>JBIPLV010000387.1:0-2738 GCA_044369475.1 Cyanobium sp.
TGAACACTCCCGTTGTTCTCGTCACCGGAGCCTCTTCAGGCATCGGGCGGGCGACCGTGTCGGCGTGTGCCGCGCTGGGCTGGAGCGTGGCGGCGACGATCCGCCGGCAGTTCGAGACCAACGTGTTTGTTGACGGCGGTCGAAAACGGCGGCGCGGGGACCGTGTCGCGGCGGTCCAAAATGGCGACGCACGCACCGATCGCTTCCTGATACTGGACGTCTCTCGGTATGCCTATCCGCCCGTATGGGTTCCGGCCGCCCGCTTGTGGAACGCCATGAAGATGGTGGACTCCGACTCCGGCATGAGCCGCGGATTCGTGGTCATTCGGAGTCCCGCCACGGCAGAGTGAGTTGCGGTCAGCATCAGCACCGCGTCGAGCCGCGGACGGGGCGGTGGCAGCTGGTGCAGCGGGCCTACGATCCGGCGTTCCGCGAGAAGTCCTGTGTCGAGCACGACGGAGCGATCGACTGCAACAATGCCGTCGGCTCGCTCGTGCCGGTGCGGCGCCGCTTCACGTCCGCTGCGTGTCACGCTACGTCACGCTGCCGACGAACGCCCGCGTGCACGGCACCACCCGAGTGCGGGCGGCGGTGAACGACGGTGGTTTCTGCAGCATGGATAAGTCGATCGCCGCGCCGGCAGCGGACCGGCGCGTTACCCTGGAGTCGGTTGAGCATCTGGGGGCCCTGGAGCAACCAAGCCATGTGTGAAGCCACCCGCGGTCTCCGCGTCGGCGTGGCCGGTGTGGCGATGGTGCTCGCCACCGCCGGGACGGCCGTGGCCGGAGGCGCGGAGCCGGCTGCCGCGAGTGCGGCCCCCTGTCCGGCGGCTGGCTGGTCGATGCGGGCACCACGAGACGAGATCCGGCCGCGGTTTCGCATCGAGACTTCCGGCGGGCGGGACGGCGGCGAGTGCTTCGTCATCGAGCATGACTTGCGGCCCGGACTCGACGGCTGGTTCGAAAAGGCCTTTTCGGTGGAGGGCGGCCAGTGGTACCGCTTCCACGTCGCGCGGCGGATCGAGGGCGTCGACGTGCCGCGGCAAAGCTGCCTGGTCCGCATTCGCTGGGAGGATGCGGCCGGGAAACGTGTTCCCCTCGACGAGCGGCCCCCGCATGCCGACACAAGCCAGCCAAAGCCCTCGGCCGAACCTGAGTACCCCTCGGACGGCGCGGCCGACAGACAGGGCTGGACCGATGTCTGCGGCACCTACCGTGCGCCGTCGCGGGCGGTTCGCGGCGTCGTCGAGCTGCACCTGCAGTGGGCGCCGGGAGGCCGTGTCGTCTGGAGCCGCCCCAGCTTCGCACGTACCGAGCCGCCGCCGTCTCGGATCGTGCGGCTGGCCACCGTCCATCACCGGCCCACGGGCCGGTCGCCCGCCGAGAACCGGGCGGGGTTCGACCCGCTCGTCGCCGAGGCGGCCCGGCAGCGGGCCGACCTCGTGGTCCTTGGCGAAACGCTATCGAGCGCCAACACGACGCTGCGCCCCGACGAGGCGGCCGCGCCGACATCCGAGACCGCGGGTGCTGCCGCCAGCCGCTGAGCCGAGTCTCATGCCCACATGCACGCCCACCCATCGGCAACGGCGCGCAGGGAATCGTTTTTCGATCGCGGCGCACATGCCCGCACGCACGGAGCGAGCGGTCCGTGCTGCACGACGGCGTCAGGCTCACGCAGGTCGCAGAGTTGGATTTCGCCTTGCCGCGTCAGCCGGCGGTCCCAGACCTGGCGACCGTCGCCTTTTGTTCCCCAACCACTCAGATGTGGTGACTGCCCAGATTTGGTGCAGATTTGGTGACTGTCACCTTTTGCTTGTCACCTTTTGCTGCTGTCACCTTTTGCGTCCGATGAATTCCCGATCCACGTCGTCTGCGAGTGGATCGGCAACAGACCCGACGTGGCCCGGAAGCACTCCTTCACGGTGACCGACGACCACTTCGCCCGGGCGGCCGGCGAAAAAGCGGCACAGAATCCGGCACAGTCAGTGCACGCAGAGAGCCGCACCGACTCGCACGACGAAAGCGAAACGGCCGCGTCACTCGCTTTTGCGGGCGGCGCGGCCGTGCTGTTTCGAACCCAAGTACCCCCACGGGGAGTCGAACCCCGGTTTTCGGACTGAGAACCCGACGTCCTGGGCCACTAGACGATGGGGGCTTGTGGCATTCGTTCTAGCAGCGTCGACCACCGAGTCAAGCAAACTTGAAGGCCGTCGATCCGTGGCCGTGCCGTCCGCGTCGTCGCCATGATCGCGCGGCGGTTGCCGGGGCGATCATCTCACCGAAACCCCGGGAAACCGTCGAGTCGCCGGGTTCTGCCGCGTCCGAGCGCGAAGCCCGCAGCGGCTGCGATCGAGGCTGCGACGAGCGTGATGAGCCAGCGACGCCGCCTCGTGGCTCGATCCGACTCTTCATTGGCCAGCGCCGCCGCGAGGAGGCGTGTCGCTTCGATCACATCCGGTGCCGACGACGGTTGCGATGCCGCCGACGCCGACGGCCATGCCCCGGTCGCCTGCCACGTCAGTGGGGCGGGGTGACGCGGGCCGGGAGCGATTGCGGATCGGGCGAGCCCCACGGCTTCAAGGAGCGTGCGGGGGTGCTGAAAGCGGTCGGCAGGTGCCTTCGACAGCAGCCTCTCGACGATCGAGCAGAGCGACGCAGGCAGGTCGGCCCTGCGTCTGGCGAGCGGCACCAGCGGTTCGCTGCCATGGGCCATCGCCACGCTGACGCTGGTCGCGCCGG
>JBIPLV010000203.1:0-2734 GCA_044369475.1 Cyanobium sp.
TCTCTCCAGCCTCCAGATCCGCTGGGCTAAAGGGGCGTAGAGCTGGTTGCGGCCCTCCATCGCCGGCAGCAGCTCCTCCTCCAGCAACGTGATCTCCTCCTCTCCATAGGGGTGATCGATCCAGGGGCGCGGCACCAGCCGGCCGCGGGCGGTGTGGGTGATCAGGATCCATTCGATTGCCCGGCGGCAGGATTCCACCAGGCAGACCGGATCCTCAGGCGCATAACCAAGAGCATGTGTAGCCATGAACAGCTGACGCCTTGCGGCGCAGCGACGGGACGCCGCCAGGACGACCCCGCCAGGCAAGGGGCGCCCCCCTCAGCCCAAGCGCGTTGAGCAGTGGCGCCCGCCGCCGCTGCGAGCGCGCCAACCAACCAGCCAGGGCGCCTCGCGCAGCCCTTGCCAAGGGGCGATCCTGGAGGTGCCCGGCGCGGAGCCATCGGTGGGGCGTTGAGTGCTGGTGGGGTGCAGCGAGCGGATTTCTCACCCTCCGGTGACGCACGCGCACCAGCAGGCCTTGCCGCTTCTTCTGGGCATCCGCTCCAGAACTCTGAAGGCGCTGACTCTCTAATCCAGCTACAACAAAGTCAAGAGCGGGTCTCTGCTGTTGTGGCTTTCTGGTGGGTGAACCACAAGCAGACCGTGCGCCAGGAAACCGAGGTCGGCTACGTGTGGTCGCCCAAGGCCAATGCCAACGGTGCTCGCAATGTGAGCTACGACAACCTCACCCGCTGCCAGGCGGGAGATGTGGTGTTCAGCTACGCCTACGGCCGAATTGGTTCGATCGGGCTGGTGGAAACGGCGGCGATCACGGCACCCAAGCCATCTGAGTTTGGCTCTGCTGGCGATTACTGGAGTCAGGAGGGTTGGCTAGTGGGCGTGAACTGGAGGTCCTTGCGTGAGCCCCTGGTGCCGCAAACCTTCTTTGAGTTGCTGCAGCCCCTGCTTCCCCGGCGCCATAGCCCGATCAGCACCACCACTGGCAGAGGAAACCAAGGCGTGTATCTAGCGGGGCTCGATGAATCACTTGGGTCGCTCTTGCTCAAGTTGATCGAAGACCACGCCGATTCAGCGGTACGGGTTCACCTGGTGTTTCTCGCCGATGAGAGCAAGGCCGCCTCTGATTTGCTCCACGACATGCAGGCTTTGCAGGGCGTGCCAATGAGCACCGAACGCGATGCGCTCACCAAAGCGCGCCTGGGCCAGGGGCTGTTTCGCCAGCGGGTGGCTGAGTTGGAGCCGGTCTGCCGGGTCACGGGGCTGGCTCGGCAGGAGTTTCTGGTGGCGAGCCACATCAAACCCTGGCGCGACTGCGATAACCGGGAGCGCCTAAGCGGCGCCAATGGCCTATTGCTCTCACCCCACATCGACAAGCTGTTTGACCGCCACTGGATCAGCTTTGATTCAGGCGGGCAGCTGATCTGGCAACACCAGGCCGCTGGAGAAGCGCTGCGCTGCTGGGGGATTGAAGGGGTGACTCAGATCAGGCCGTTTGGCAAGGAGCAGGAGACTTTTCTAAGGGCCCACCGCGAGAGACTTCGTAGGTGATCTGACGTATGGGAAGGTCTTTGTAGCCGCGATGGCTTGGAAGATCCGGAATGCCGGATTTGCCGCTCGGGTCAGAGTTGGATGGACCGCTGACTATACCCATAGAGCAATGGCTTTAGCCGACCGAATTCCACTGGTGCCGGATCTCAAAAAAGACGCATGACCCGAGTCAAATGACGTCGAAAGTCGGCTCATGGATGAGCAAAGAGAGCCCTACTGGTGCTCTGCTTGCTTAGCTTAATTCTGGCACGCCTGGTTAAGCTCTTCAAGCAAGTAAAAGCCTGTCTGATAATGAGCACGCAGGTCGATCGGCTCATTTCTAAGTTTTGCGGCCACACTGGAAAGGCATGTGTGTGTAAGTTCGAACAAGAAGCCGGTTGGATAAATTAACTGCCAGAACGAAGCCGCCTCGGCACCACGGTGGACATGCAGCTCCACAGCATCGTGCGCTACGAGATGGCAGTTCGGCGCGAGCGTCGGCTCGCTCAGCTCAGGCGATCGCTGTGGCTGTCCAGTCGCCGGGGCCGTTGCGTAGAAGCTGGGAAGCGATGGCTGGTGCGGCGCCGCCTCTGGAGTTCCGCCCGTCAACGGGTGATCGAACCCGCTTCGTCATCCCTGATCAAGCGTTGGCGATGGCTGATCTGGGCATTGCTTTTGCCGTTGGTTGCCCTTGAGCGCCTCAGTGGTTTGATGCCACAACGAAAGATGGTTGGCCCGCGATGAACACGTTCGTCTTCGGGCTTGTGCTGGCCCCGCTGGCCCTCACCCAGAGCCCAGCCCTGGCCCAACAACCCGTGCAACCCCTCCCGAGGGTGGGCTCCTGCCCCTTGGGTTACTACAGCTCCGGCAGCTATTGCGTGCCCTCCCGCAGTGGCAACACCAGGGGTGCTCTGGAGAAAAACGGCAGCAGCTGCCCCCTGGGCTTCTACACCTCCGGCAGCTACTGCGTGAGCAGCCCCAGCAACAACCGCCAGGCCATCCCCAAGCAGGGCAGCTCCTGCCCCCTGGGCTGGTTCAGCTCGGGGAGCTACTGCGTGCAGAGCCGGTAGAGCCACACGCCAGCGACGACACGCCGATCATGCGCTGGTTTGAGTAGCACTGCTCATGGCCTGGCCCCATGGCATGTCTAAAGCGGGGATAGCCGCTTCCTCTGCCATGGCCCCCGAAGCAGTGGTGATGATCCTGC
>JBIPLV010000297.1:0-9881 GCA_044369475.1 Cyanobium sp.
AACCGCGACCTGATGGAGTCGATCTCCCAGCAGATCCTGGAGAAGGAGGTGATCGAGGGCGACGACCTCAAGAACCTGCTGGCCAGCAGTGTGATGCCCGAGCCCGCCCAGGCCCAGGCCTAGGGCTTGACGGCGGGGCCCCCGATCCCGGATAAGGGTTCTTTGAGATGGGCCGATGGCTGCCAGCTGCAGCGTCCCCGCCTTGGCCGTGCTCCAGGGCCGGGATTTCCTCTCCTCCGCCGACATCACCCCGGAGCAGACCCAGGCCCTGCTGGCCCTGGCCGCCGATCTCAAGGCCGGGCGCACCCACATCGACCTGACCGGCCGCAGCCTCGGCCTGATCTTCTCGAAGGCCTCCACCCGCACCCGGGTGAGCTTCACCGTGGCCATGGCGCGGCTGGGGGGCCAGACCATCGACCTCAACCCCCAGGTGAGCCAGGTGGGCCGGGGCGAGCCCGTGGCCGACACCGCCCGGGTGCTCAGCCGCTACGTGGATGCCCTGGCGATTCGCACCTTCGCCCAGGAGGAGCTGCAGGAGTACGCCCACTGGGCCTCAATCCCGGTGATCAATGCCCTCACCGACCTGGAGCACCCCTGCCAGGCCCTCGCCGATTACCTCACCCTCCAGGAACGCTTCGGCGCCGTGGAGGGGCTGACCCTCGCCTACGTGGGCGACGGCAACAACGTGGCCCACTCCTTGATGCTCTGCGGCGCCCTGCTGGGGGTGAACGTGCAGGTGGGCTGCCCCCAGGGCTACGCCCCCAGCCCGGCGGTGCTGCAGCAGGCGCAGCAGCTGGCGAGGGGCCGCTGTCGCATTGAGGTGGTGCATGAGCCGGTGGCGGCGGTGCGCGGCGCCCAGGCGCTCTACACCGATGTGTGGGCGTCCATGGGCCAGGAGGAGGAGAAGGGTGCCCGCGAGCAGGCCTTCGCCGGCTGGTGCCTCAATGAAGAGCTGCTGGCGGAGGCCGACGGGCGGGCGATCGTGCTGCACTGCCTACCGGCCTACCGGGGCCTGGAGATCAGCGCCGGCGCCATGGAGGGCAGCAGCAGCCGCATCTTTGATCAGGCCGAAAACCGGCTGCACGCCCAACAGGCCCTGCTGGCGGCCTTGCTGGGCGGTTGCCAGCCGTAGCGACAAGCGGTACAAATGTATTGACGCTCCCTTGATCCGCCGGTGCCCGCTGGAACGCCCGAACCGCTCACCTCAGCCCAACAGGAGCTCTACGACTGGCTGACCGACTACATCGGCCAGCACCGCCACAGCCCCTCAATCCGCCAGATGATGGAGGCCATGGGGTTGCGTTCGCCGGCGCCGATCCAGAGCCGCCTGCGCCACCTGCAACAGAAGGGCTGGATCACCTGGCAGGAGGGCCAGGCCCGCACCCTGCAACTGCTGGGCGGGTTCAACGCCGGCATCCCCGTGCTGGGGGCCGTGGCGGCCGGCGGCCTGGTGGAAACCTTCGACGACGTGAGCGAGCGGCTGGACCTGGCGCCCGTGCTGGAAACCCGCGGCCTGTTTGCCCTCACGGTGAACGGCGATTCGATGGTGGATGCCCACATCGCCGATGGCGACGTGGTGCTGATGGAGCCGGTGCACGAGCCCAGCCGGCTGCGGGAGGGCACGATCGTCAGCGCCCTGGTGCCCGGCAGCGGCACCACCCTCAAGCACTTCCACCGCGACGGCCGCCAGGTGCGGCTGGAGGCGGCCAACCCGGCCTACGCGCCGATCGTGCTCGACGCCGACCAGGTGGCCATCCAGGGCAAGCTGCTGGCGGTGTGGCGCCAGGTGTGAGCGCAGAACCGCAGCCCCCTGCGGTGTAAGCTCTTTCGGTCGAAACGATGCGGCCTCCAGGCCAGTCCGGAAGACCAGCTTCCGGCCAGTCGTTCGCACCCAACGGGGCCATAGCTCAGCTGGTAGAGCACCTGCATGGCATGCAGGGGGTCAGGAGTTCGAGTCTCCTTGGCTCCATACCGAAAGCCCAGTCTCTGACTGGGTTTTTTAGCGTTTAGGCCCAGTCGCTTGCGCATGTTGTCCTACCTAGGGGTGCCCAAGGAACCCCATTTCTGCGCATAGTTATGCGCATGGGCAAATTTCTGCGCACATGAGGCGGGAACAGTGGTTTCAGGTCCTGAGGCGCCAAATCCGGCACACCTGCGGGGCGGGGTGGGGGGTCGCGGAGCGGAACGGTGACTGCCAACTGACACGCCGGTTCAACGAGGGGCTGCAGCACGCGAACCCACGGCAGTCGGTCATGCTCGGCACCGGCTGGGACGCCAGTGAGTCAGCGGCGATCCTCGCGGCCGTCTGCAACGTCAAGGAGCTGGTGGACAGCCGGCACTGCTCACTGGCTGAAGCCAAAACACTATGGAAGGCCCGTGAGGGGGCTCCAGCAGCGTCATCAAGGCCAGTGGCGGATCAGGGCTGGCCGCTGGTGGTGGAGGAGTTCATCGCCTCGAGGGCCAATCGGCGGGGGACCACCCTGCGAGACCTGAAATGTCACATGCGCAGAACGTTGCAGACGCTGGACCAAAAACCACGGCCAAGGGACGGCGGGCAGCTGATGCGGGCCTATGCCTCACAACACTTCAGCCGTTGCCGTGCAGGAAACAGCGGACGGGTGACCCAGCTGAACAATGTGGCAGGCCTCCTGAAATTTGCGGTCAGGAGCTTTGGCTACGACCAACGGTGGCTGCCTCTGGACCGAGAACAAACCCGTGAACTGATCGGTGTCGACGACCGCCCCACCGAGGACACGCTCACACCACCGCTGCTGCCCAACGATCTGGCGAATCTGCTGGATGCCATGCGGGCGGATGAAAGGACGGGCCTGATGCTGGCCACGGCATTGGTGGGGCTCTACGGACTCAGGCCGGCAGAACTCGGCGCCATGGTGGTGACGGACGGCGATTTACACATCCGTTCCACGGTGAAGCGCAACGCCAAGACCCTTGGGAAAAAACTGAAACCGCCGAGGTTGGTGCAGCCCCTAGACCTACCCGGACGCGATGGTGAAGGGCAGCGGATACTGGACCTGTGGCAAAGCGGGCTGGTGAAACTGCCATCAGCACTGCTGAAACGAATAAACGAAATCGAGGAAAAAGGATGGAAGCCTGTTGGCGATGAATTTCGTCAGCAGTTGGAGCGGTACAAACCGTGGCAATCGCTGGTGGCGAAATATCCGGGACTGACGCCGTACAGCTTGCGGCACGGATGGGCATGGCGCGCCCACAAGGGCTATGACCGTCCGATGTCGATCAGAGACGCAGCAGCCCTGATGGGACACAGTCCCAATGTGCATCACAACACCTACGGAAGGTGGACCGACGAGGCTGGCCTCAAAGATGCGGTCGCAAAATTGAAACCGGCTCCGACAACTGAAGGGCTGGGGAGTACCCCCATGACCACCCTTGACATAACCGATCAGTCAGCCTAAAAATATTGTGACTTGAAACGGATACCTTGCTCATCCGACCTTCAAGTCCCTCGGCCAAGGCTCTGCCAAGGCATGAGTAAACCGGCGAGGCCATGCCAAGCCGTAATCGGATTGAACCACTGAACTCAGCCGGAGGGCATTGCCCTTAACCCTGTGGGTGGCTGAGTTGACGGCTACGCCGGTGGGTGTCTCCGAGTTAGTTCTGCCCAGTCCCTACGGGATGTTGAAGGCTTAAGCAGAACACTCGACGAGCAAGAAGACACCCATGAATCATGAACACACTCGACGAGTGGCTCCCAACGCCACTGGCTACAAAGGCGCTTGGCTACAGCGCAAAGACTCTGAAGCGTTATCGAGACATTGATGGCGGCTTTCTAGTTGCAGGCAGACACTGGGCATTTGGACCAACTGCGGCGGCGGCTATCAGCTGGAATATCACGCAATGCCGGATGGAATTTCACCGGCGTGGATTGATGCGGCTGGAAGCCGAGGCAACCCTGAAACAACTTCAGGAGGCTTCAAGATGAAATTTGACGAAGCGGCTGCCGACAACGCTCTCTTTCACATGGCTCGGGAGGCTGGCCTTGAAGACGGAATTGACTTTGTAGTCAGTAACCCTCGACACACATACAGCGACAAGTTCTGGACGTGGCTGAGAAAGAACAAAACAGAAATTTATCTACAGATCCTCAGTAAATCAGTAACCAACTAATTCCCAAAAAAAATGACCAACACAATCTGTGCTGGCCGAGGGGGTGTGGTGATCCCAAGGCTAAGCGAACCCCTGCAGAGTCAGCAGGAGGTCAATGGCAGCGAAACCATTGGCATAACTGATCTCAGCCTCAAGCAAGGCGGAGCAGGTGCGCAGAAGCATGCGCATGAGCTGATTTTGGATGCCGCACAGGCCCACTGGCAGCTTGACCTGCTTGGACGCTGCGAACGCGACACCAACATCCGTGGCATTCCGCACAAGGGCATGAAGGGCGGAGCGATCAACGGAAACTTCGCCATGGATTTAGAGCGTTTACCTCAGTGGCAGGCGACTGGCAGGGGTGTCTACCTACAGCCAAACGTGGGCGGGACACGGGCCGCCGAAATCACGGCATGCACAGCCCTGTTCCTTGAGTACGACGACCGGCCGGTGGAGGCGCAGGTTGGGATTTGGCTGGACCTCGGACTGCCGGAACCAACGTTTCAGGTTCACACCGGCGGAAAGTCCATCCACCATTACTGGGCATTCAACGCACCAGTCGACCCTCAACTGTGGGTGGTGCTGATGGATCGGTTGATTGCCTTTGCTGACGGCTGCGACCGGAGCTGCAAGGGTGCAAATCGCATGATGCGCATGGCCGGTGGCTGGTATATCGACAGCAACGGTGATGCCATCGCCCAGAGCCGAATCATCAGTGCCACTGGCAATCGGTACGAAATCAACCAATTTGAAGAACTTCTGCCGCCACTGCCAACACACAAACCATACGGAAAAAAGCCAAGGCGATTACATCAATCTGGCACCAGGAACCTGCGCCAAATCTGCTCAGCACTGGACTGTATCCCGCAACGGCAAGCAGGATCTGGAACCTACGCAGAGTATCGGAACCTGCTCTGGGGACTAATTGATGCCTGCGTAGAGGCTGGCTACAGCAAAGAAGTGGCCATCGAATTGATGGAAGACCACTCCCCGAGCAAGGAGTGCGGCTGGGATATTCCCCAGATCGCCAAATCAGGTGGCACTCAGATCAGCGCAGGCACCTTCTGGCGGCAAGCACGACAGCACGGCTGGGAGCATCGCCATGCGTGATCAATTTACCTTCGAAAACCTTTTACCCACAGATTTAGCAGACGCCTTGGAACTCATTCAACAACCCCTACCAACAGATCCACTTTCCGCCGCAGGTACATTACTTTGCGGATACAGCGGACTGCTAAAACTCGGGAGCAGGCTGGAAAGCGACTACAGATTTTCTGTTCCCATCAACATGTACTGGGCGAATGTTGGTGTATCGGGTCTCGCAAAAACTCCAATTAAACAGAAACTAATTGACGACCCTGCCGCAGTAATTAGGCGGCTACACAAAATCAACCACGAACATGCTGTTGAAAACTGGCGAATGCAATGCGAGGGACTGAAGGGTAAGGACAAACCCCCCAAGCCACGTCCACGGCTGCCGCACGCTGGGGGTGATTACTCACCGGAGGCCCTTGGTATACAGCTCGAGGTGCACGAGACAGATGGATTGGGACTTCTGTTGATACGCGACGAGATCTCAGGACTCTTGAGGACCTTGGACAACGATAAAAGAAGTGGCAGGGGTACTGGTGAGGCTCAGTTTCTTGAACTTTTTGATGGCGGGGGGGGCACCAGCCTGAGAGTGGAAGAGGCGCGCCAGTATGAGCAAAGCCATGTCAGCCTTTACGGCAATATTCAGCCCGAGGTCCTGCGGCGACATATCAACGGGGATGATTCAACGGGAAAATGGGCGCGAATCCTCTTCAACCAACTGCCGGTTCAGCCGCTAGATCTTCGATACGACGAGCCAAGCGACGAAGAACGGAGTGAATATGCAAAAGCCCAAGCAACTCTGGCTGAATATGCGTTGAAGCTGCACGAACGTGAAGCAACAACAATAGAACTGAGCCATGGAGCCAGAAGGTTGGTGGTGGAATGGTTTAACACCCACCAAGTGACTGCACTAGCACCAAGCACCCCGCAGGTTGTTTCCGCATTGCTAGGGAAAAGCTCAGCCCATGCACATCGGATTGCAGGAATACTGCACCTCGTCCACAACATCAAAAAATCATCGCCGGAGCCCAAGGTGACCGCAGAACGCATGCAAACAGCCATCGACATTGTGGACACACTTATTACAGAAACATGCCTTTTTCACAAAGGCCCTTCAGACCCCAAAACAGAGTTAATGAGGATGGTGCATGATTACAGTTGGAACAAAGGCAAGCCCAAGCCTGTCACTTGGCAGTGCGCAAAGGAAAGTCTGTGTACGACCACTGAGCTCCGTGGCCTGAGGTCAGCCGATTTTTACACTGCGATCGAGAAGTGGGCTGAGCTTGGCTTTGGGAATATTGACCAAAGCGGGAAGGCGCCTGTTTACACAGCGACCAAGGCCCTACCCAAATAGACACAGGCTGACATTGGCAGGCATTGCTGGTGTCCGCTCAAATCAAAGTATTGATCGGGGAGTTGGGCAAAACAGACAGGTAGACATTGGTTTGGCACTCCCCCCCCCCTCTGCAGGGGCCTGATGCTGGCGGTGGGGCTGACAGGGGCATGATCCATTCATGGTGATGTCTACCTGCCTGAAACCCTCAAATCCCTGTCTGGGAGTGTGATTTCAGCAGACACGGGGGATGCCTATTGGTGCCCATCCATGTCTGACCACCTGCTTGGGATTCAAGGGGTTATTCCCAAAAAAGCCCTGTGACCACTGGAGTCCTTGTAGGCAGATTCACAGTCATGCGCAGAAAGATGCGCAGAGTGAACTCACTATCCGCCCCAGTAGGACCGTGGGTTCGGTTTGCTGGGTTGTGGCCCGAGTCCCAGAAGTTCCCGGAGCTCACGGCAGGCCGCCACGGCACCGGTGATGTGACCTCTATCCAGCGCCGAGGCCGATGCCTCCTGCAAAGTAGCGATCAACTGAGCAGTCAGCTCCCGCCGGTCGACACCAGCCTGTTCGACGTCTTCAACGATCAGGCCGTACGCCCGACCCACAATGCGCTGAGCCTGCCGGCGGCTGATGCCCTCGGTTTCGGACAGAAACGCCACAACACTGGCGGCGCCTCGACCACGAAGTAATTCCTTAGCGGCGAGATCGATTCGAGCGGAGGTGGCAGCACGCCCAGCCATGGATCAAATCGCGGAATTTTCGAGTTCTTGGTCGAGGGCCAGCAGGAGCAATTCCCTTCCGGCAAACATCAGCCCGACGAAGCTCAGGGGGACCAACCCTTGAAGTGCTCGAGGGAGACAGCCGTGAGCTTCAGCAGCTGCAGTGGCATCAACCAGCGCACGACCGAGGTGGGCGAGGTCATCCATCGTGGGCGGCCTTCTGAAACGTTTGAAGTTGGCTGACCTATTCCTCTGCCTCAGCGTGGGCAGCTTCAATCTGCTGGTCAAGTGTCAGGTTCATGTTTGGAGATCCATTGCGAGACGACGGGACTGAGGGTTGGTGATGCCCTCGTAGCGATCAGGTTCATCGTCAGAGCGGACCTGCAACTGTTCCAGACGTGCTTCTGCACGCAGTTGATCTAGAACAGCACTACCCGCCGCAAATGTTGGGTGGTGAGCTGTAGACACAATTCGAAAGGTCTTCATGCACCAATGATAACAAGAACATGTATTCATCCAGGCACGAGATCCTTCCGGGGCTATTTGAGGGCAGTCGTTGGATTATCCGCTCCATGTCGCCCGTGATCCGAGCCTTTATCTCTCCGGTCTGCTCTCTTGGTAGTCAAGGCACGAAACCGCAAGCCACCCGGACTAATTCTTTGGAAGTCAGGTAATTGTTCTGAGCCGCAGAAATATCCCTAAAGCCGCAATAATTCCTAAGTAGATTAGCCGACGCCAGTGACTCTTCGTACTAATTCATGGCCTGCAATGAAGAATCGCAGGCTGCTGCTTTGTTTCGGACTTTCATCGCCGCTAGTCCCTTGAGACTAAAAGACCTTCCTTGCCTGTAAGCCAAGTCTGCATCTCTTGCTATTTGAAAACAATCAAGAGCTTTCGCAGGGGATGCAAGTATAAACAAGAAAATAATTGGAAGTGCCTTCATCGTTCAGCATGAGTTCATGCCAATGACTTAGCTACTCCCGTCTCGTATGCCAACAACCTCAAGGCAGTACAAGCCATGGCAGAAGCTTACGGTCGGTTTGAGGCCTGCAGGCAACGCGTTAAGTGATGGCGGGTAGAAACAAGATTGACCGCATCCACCTCCGGCCGCTTGCTGAGCAGCCAAAGCAGCAGGCGCGTGCGCTTCGAAAGCCCGTTAGGATTTTTTGTCATAAAAAACATTCTGAGGTCGGGCGCCACCCATTCCTTAGCCACGCCCGGAACAACGGGGGGTGCCGTGCAGGGTTATGCAGCAGTTGCGGCCTCCAAGAGGAAGCTGACCAGATTGCTGGGGCTCCGGCCCTCGATGTCCGCCCGTCGCTGCAGGTTTTGGACGACGTGCCAAGGAACGGTGGCGGTCAGTCGCTGCGGTTTGCGACGGAGCAGATCCAAACGAGCAGAAGGCGCTTGCGGCGCCACAGTAATTGGGTAGACAGAGGTCATCGATCCATCGCAAGTGGGTTGATCACGGGGTCGGCTGTTCGCGCAGTGCGACCCCACGAACTGAAATTACGCCACAAAGCAATACCTAATCAAGGCATTTTTAATGTGATAAGTAAACAGAATTGACCGCAAGAGGCGTTACGACTGAAAGGAGCTGTTAGTGCCACCAACTAACACCGTTTGCCGCTATTAATTGAGTCACTAGCTATTGCTAATGGCGGGCAAATGGTACCAGGTATTGGATGACATTTTGGGTGGTTTTGGGGTAATTAGAGCAATAAAAAGCCCCCTGCGTCTACAAGGGCTTTGGGTAGTTAGCCTTGTTAGCAGCCATATTGTTTTCGGAGAAAATCAGGAAGATACATTGAGCAAACATTTGGAGGAGCAGGGGGTTGGAATGAAGGCCCTCTAGAGCAAATATAAGGTGATTGGCGAGTAGAACCAGCACAGTAATAGTGCTCGTCGTGCACCCGCACATCCCGGTTGGCTGGCGTTGTTGATAGTGCCTCAATAACAGGCATCACAGGCGGCTTTTGCTTCTTCGGCGAGCCATAACCCTTTGTGCCAAAACGCCACTTGATATCACCGGTTGCCACGGACTGGAACGCAGCGTCATACGAATACGTAAAGCCAACAGTAACGCCGTTGGCGATGTCGTAAGCGAGCCGTGACTTCACACCCGAACTGTCGCCAGCACCAAGGTCACCGTCTTGGTAGTAATAACCCAGTGAAAGCTTCACATCGGGTGTGATGTTGTAAGCGATGTCGCCGCCGATGGTGTTGAGCGAATCACCGCCATACACGTCGTTGAGCTGTGCGTTGGAATCACTGCCCCAGCGGTACTGCCCAATCGGCATCAGCCAGTAACCCAGCGCACTCCACTTATTGCTGACGGCTTCTACGTTCAGTGCTAGTTGCTGGAAGAACACCGTCTGAGAGTTGCTGACATTCACGCCCGTATCAGCAGGACCTGTTGCCATCGGGCGGCTGTCATACCCGAAGTTCACTCCATACATCCAAGAGCGGTCGCCATTGAGCCACCGTTGCCCCAGGCGGGTGGAGGTGGAGACGGTGCCACCAGCGACGGTGGTGTTTTTGATCGAGCTGTAGCCCGGGTAGTCAGCGAAGTTCACGTTCGCCAGCACGTCCAAGAAGGTGACGGA